>JBIIJD010000091.1:0-16201 GCA_044234105.1 Aureliella sp.
TTGCGTCTGGATGTTTGCTCCACGCAGGTTGCAACTGCATCGATTCAGCTCGACGCTCCACCTCAGCGGACTGCTCGGCTAACAAGCGATAAACGGCGATTGGTATCGATTCGTTACCACTTGCATTAGCTTGGGCTCGGGATGGCTCGTAGCGTGGCTCAGCACCGGGCGATGCTGAACGCAACGCTCGGCGCAGCGGTGCTAACAACGAATTGCTTCGAACTTGCTCAACAGCAGCCTCCTGAGTCCACCGATGACTGCGATGCCAACTGACCTCTGCATTGGGCGGCAGTTGAAAGCTTAGCTGCTGCTGAATTGCGGGTGGAACTGGGGCTAACGATTCCGATTCGACAGATTGCGGCTGAGTCTGCGCGACATCCAACGCTGGCTCAGCGGATTCAAATGCCTGCTCGGCAGCCGCCATAGCCTTGCCTTCCTGCACGCTGGGCGTGTCACTAGGCTGGATCGAGGCTACGTCAGATGCGTTGCCAAATGTCTGTGATAGTTCGGTCGCTCTAGAAGCCGCTGCCATATCGGGAATGTCGCTCGCTGGAATTGGTGGTGCAGTTTCGTCGGGTGCGGCCGCAAGACTTGGATCAGTGGGCACCGCGTCGAATTGTTCGGATTCCTCAACACGCATCGCCTCAGCACTCGGTTCCGCAACATGCGACTCCTCAACACTCGGCTGTTCTACATGCGAATCTACAGCCAGTGATTTAGCCATAGGTAGCGAACGGGACGGTGCCGAGAGATGCCTTGCTTGCTCCGGATCCTGCGCCTGGCGATCGTCCAATGCAAGCTGGCTAGCTGAACCTGAAGGTGCCATGGACTGAGTGCCCACAGTAAGCTGAGTCGCGGCCTGCTGGCTCATGCTGACAGTAGAGTTATCGCTGTCGAAAGATCGCCACAACGCCGACCCCGTTAGCAGGATACCAATTAAACTGGCGGCGATGGCCAGCGGCTTAATATTGCGAGAAAGCAGCCAGCTAGTCTTGGCAAATACCTGAGCAAAGACCGCGCCAACAGATGGCTGTGCCTTGCCGGAGATTTGGTCAGTGTCATCCACAGCATCAACGCTGTCCGCCAATTCAAAGTTATTCCCCAGTTCAACGTCCTTCCCCAGGTCCGGGTGGTCGATATCGTTAGACTGGTAATTGCCACCTACTTCATCAGCAGGATCAATCAGCGGCAAGTCGCTATCAACGGCTTCGGCTACGATATCCGTTTGCGCGCCAACCTGGATCGGCTCTGCGATAGGCATATTTTCAGTGAGTACAGCATCCGTCTCCGGGGGCAAAGCTTGGGCATTATGCAAGTCTTCGACGTTCTGCTGATCTTGGGAGTTCTGCAAATCTTGGACGTTTGGGTGGTCGATAGTACCGGCAATGGAAGGTTCCTGATCGAGATCAACCGTGTCCTCAGTCTCAGATTCTTCAATCGGCTGCGATAGCGATGCTGCTTCCGACATCGTAGCTGCTGGAGATGCTACTCTCGGCGATGCTACTACCGGCGATTGTTCAGGCGGATCATTTTCGATCGGTAGCATCAGATCCGCAGAAGCGGCATTTAGTTGTGCCAAGGATTGTGGGTGTGCCTGGGCCGAAAGTTGCGGACGAACGGATTCGGCTCGATCTTGAGTGATCGGTTTGGCCAGTGTCGACTCCAGTCCATCTTCCAAATCCTGATTCGATTCATGAAAACCGCCCAAATCTCCTGACAAAAATTTGACCATCGAGGACTGTGGTCCGGATCCCATGTACGACGGCAACTGCTTGACTAGATGTCGCGATGCCTTCAGTTCCTCAAGCATTTCCGCCAGTTCTGGATTCATGGCCAGAGCCGCCTCAACTTGACGACATCTGGAGCGAGAAAGCTGGTTGTCCAAGTAGGCGCTCAACCAGTCTTCAGGGAATCCTTCAAGCAATATTCGGTTCGAGCTCATGGATTCTCCTGTGTGCCAAGTTGGGCGGGTCGACCTTGTAACAACTCCTTTAGTTCCAATCTGGCTCGATGCAACCGACTGCGCACTGTCCCCGCTGGCAGATCAAGAATTTGAGCAATACTATCGTAGTCCATGTCTTCAAAATCTCTCAGCAGCAGGACGATCCGTCGATTTTCGTCCAACATGGCAATGGCCCGTCGAACCAATTCTTGCGTTTCGCTCAGCTCCACATCACTGCTGGGTGCATGATCGTCACCTAACGTGTCCGCCGTCGACTCAAAGCCCTCGCGCTGAAGCTGATTCTCTAATCTTCTCTTGCGGTGGTAACTGCACAGCAAGTTGGATGCTATTCGAGCCAACCAAGTATAAAACTGCGATTTTCCTGAAAAAAGTTTTAACTTGCGGAAGGCCCGGAAAAATGTCTCTTGGCACAGATCTTCGGCCAGTTGTCGATTTCCACAAGCATGCCACAACAACCCCAGCAAACGTTGCTGATAACGCTCGACCAAGGCTGCAAACTGCGCGTTATCACCCGCCAGCACTGCGTTGATGATCTCTTGGTCGCTCGGCATCCAATGGCCCATAGGTTGGGAGGTTTAGGGAGATGGGTAGACGTAGGTTAGAACCCGCCAGTTCCACCATTTTTAAAGCGTTTTTGATGATGCCAGTGCGAGAGCCGAGCAATCATCCCACGCTAGAAAGCAAAGGATACTCGTCAGAACTGTGGCAAATGAGCGGTGCATTATAGCCGCTTACGATTGCCCTGAAGACACGTCCGAGCGCAGTTTCGGACAAAAAAAGTGGTGGCAAGCGATCTGGAAGCGAGCGTCATAGTCAAAGAAGTAGGCACATTCCATGTGCCGTTCGCCAGTGCCCAATTCGTGGGAAACAATGCGGGCGGCACATGGAATGTGCCTGCTTCTTTGTCGACAGCGTCTGGGAGGCCTGTTAATTGTGGCTGATTCCGCTTGGTTCATGGTCCAGAGGCCAACGTGCCGACTTCGACTCGGCAGCCAATCGATAATAGCCAATTGCAGATTCACCCAATTGCCAACTGAAAAAAGCCTCTTCGCCTCTGATTCTAGTCGGGAATTCGGTCAATCCATCCTCTGGCTGCCTCAATAGCACTCCCAGAGATTCCAGTTCTTCGCGGTATTGCCATATCTGATCGTACTCGGCTTGCAGGTCCGCTCGACTTTCAGCCATTTCGTCATCATACAACTGACCAGCACCACGCTGCCCACGCCGTAGCAGGCGATGCAGTTCAAATCGACGCGATGTCACATTTCGAAAGACTCCACAAATGTCCGATACGATCGACCGAACCAATGGCAACATCGCGGCCGCCTCGTCGAGAGAAAAATGTTTGGTTATGGTGTTTTCGGACTTCGTATCGTTCATCATTTCATCACCAGCCAACTTAAAAAAGCGGTGGTCTTTCGTGTAATGCTCCAAATTCAACTCTAGCACGTCAGGGCCGTCAGTGAAGTCTTCCAAGCGCCGTTATGTGGAAGTAATCCACGTTGATTCGGTAGTTTATAGGAGAAGTCGACCTAAGCTCAGTATTTGAAGATCTTCGCCTATAAGCAAAGTCAGCCTATCTTCTAATTACGAGACCCGACCCTTCAGCGGTTCTTTCATCGGCACATATTCTTTACTAACATCATAATCCCACAAGTAGAAATCGGGAACGAAAGATCGAACAGACGCAGGTAAATTCACTGTTGGCCGTTCATAATGCTTTGAAAATTAAGAAGTTACGCCGTGCAACCGTCGCTCGATCTAAGTGATGATTTTGAGTTGCCGGTTACGAAAATCCTAGCTTCTTAGGAAAATAGAGCCCTTCTAGCCGCCATGGCGATCGCTCCAATGCGCCCGCCCAAGTACTTCCCGCGCCTGAGAGTACAACCAGCGCTGCGGTAGGCATTTCGATGTTTTCCTGAGCCAACCAGCAAGCCAACTCAGAAATTCCAGGGTTGTGACCGATCATCATGGCACCGGAAAATTGGTCGCTCAATCGACTCAACTCCCCCACAATCCCGCTTGGCGAAGCCAGGTAAAGATTCGTAGTATACGTCACCTCAGGCCATAGTTGTTGCCAAACGTTTTGCATCAGCCGTAAAGTTTGCTGGGCTCTGCAAGCCGTACTACAAAGGATGTGATCGATGGGAATCTGCATCGATTCGATGTGTTGTCCCATACGAGGGGCGGTTCGCAAACCGCGAGCATTAAGCGGTCGGTCATGGTCGCCAAGTGCGGGATCACCCCAGTCGCTTTTCGCATGGCGCATCAGCAGAAGATGTCGAGTGGGTGCGTGAATGCTGGCCATAGAGATTGAAAAACGTGGGTCTGGTATTCTTATTTGGCTATAAAAAGCATAGGATGGTGATCGGTACGAACCGTCTTCTCACCGAGCACGTAGCAAGAACAACGTACATATCACGGGTAATCCTATCGTAACCCGTGAGAAGCACCTGGAATTTACGGAAAGATCATACCATGCTTAGTCGATTGTGCCACGCTATTTTCCTGACTGTCCTGTGCCTGTGCAGCGCTTCCGCATTGGGCCAGGATGAAGCACAAGCCAAATTGGATGAAGCGACCGAGCGAAAGTTGAATGCGGAAAGCCCGGCAGATCTGGCCAAGGTCATTGAACTGTGCGAACAGGCCATCGAGTCTGGACTGGACGAAACCAGTTCGCAAATGGCCAAAGGCATGCTGGCCGCCTCGGCATTGCAACGTGCGCAACTGCTTCTGCAAAGCCTACCTCGTGTGGCCAACAATGCCAACGCGCTCCGCAACCTGACCTTAGCCATGCGCGCGGACCTGGAAAAAGCCATCGCGAACAATCCGAAACTCGCCGAGGCTCACGTGCTGCTTGCGCGTTTGGAAACATTGCCCGGCGGCAGCATCGACCGAGCCATGCAGCACATGAATCTGGCCATCGAAGCCCTGAAAGACAAACCCGTCGATCAAGCTATCGCCTACATCCAGCGCGCCGGCTTGCAACAGGATAATCAAAACAAACTTGCCGATCTTGCCAAAGCCTTGGAGCTTGACCCAACCAACAAAGAAGCCTGGCAAGCGAAAATTGTTTTGCAATTGGCTTCTGGCAAAGTCGAAGAAGCTGCCAAGGACGCCGAAAAGCTTCTTCAGGATGACGAAAGCAATGCGTTTGCATTTCAAGTGACCGTCGAGTCGCTAATTGAACTGGGACGACTGGATGAAGCTAATTCGCTTTTGACCAAACGCATCGAAAAGAATCCGGCACAGGGCAGCAATTATCGCTGGCGGGCTCGCTTGGCGATGGTTCAACAAAAGGACGATTCTGCGTTTCAGGATCTCGACAAAGCGATCGAACTGGATCCACGCGACTTTGAAGCTCTGATCTACCGTGGCCAATTGTATTTATCCAAAGACAATGTAGAAAAGGCCAGCCGCGACGTGGCCGATTCCCTGTTAATCCAGCCCGATTCCATTCAAGGCGTATGGTTGCGAGCCCTAATTGCATCGCGTCAAAAGCGTTACGCGGATTCCATTCGTGATATGGAGTCCCTCGTACGACACAATCCCAACAACAGTACCTGGGTTCTGCAGTTGGCCTCATTTTATCAACTTGACGACCGCCCTCGACTGGCAATCCAGTTGTTGGATCAGTGGATTGGTGCTAACCCTCAGGATTGGCGAGCCATTCGAACGCGCGGGGATGCTAGGCTGAGCATCAACGAACATCATCAGGCGGCAAACGACTATCGCGAGGCGATTCGCATTGCCGAAATTGCCCAGGAAAGCAAAGATCCGGCTGAGAAAGGTGATGAAGATCTGAGCGGTTTGTATAACAACCTTTCTTGGCTGCTGTCCACTTCGCCCATCGATGAACTGCGCAGTGGACAGGAATCGTTACAGGCGGCCCTAAAAGCATGTGAGGCGACTGAATACAAAGAGGCACATATTCTCAGTACGCTGGCAGCCGCCTATGCCGAAACTGGCGATTTCGAGCAGGCCAGGAAGTGGTCGGCCAAAGCTGTAGAGCTAGGCAAAGAGAGCAGCCATGATCAGCTTGAGCAGCTTCAGAAAGAACTCGATTCATACCAACAAGACAAGCCGTGGCGCGAGGAGCAGAATACGCAGGAAAACGCCAAACCGTTGCCAGCAACCGAGGCGATTGATACTTAAATTCACCCTAGCAACTTAGCCGAAAATGCTCGATCACAGGCTGAGATCACTTGTGTTATGGCCTGTTCAACCTCATCGCTCGTTAACGTTCGGTCCATGCTTTGGAAATTCAGCGACAGCAGGATTCGTTTTTTGTCAGGCCCATCTTTTTTGGCGTCACGGTAGGTCTCCACATACTCGATCGCTTGAATATGCGGCCCAGCATTCTGACGACACAACTGTTGCAGTTCCGCCCAACTTAGTGTTTCGTCAACAATAAAATTCAAATCACGCTGAATCGCTGGGAACGAACTGTACGGCTTGGCTCGTCGCACTTCCACCAGTAGCCCAGTCAAGAGGTCCACGTTCAGTTCAGCGGCAGCACAGGCCGCATCCAAGTTGAATTGCTCCTGAACCGTAGCCTTGATCTGTCCAAGCCAGCCTACCACTTGATCACCAGATCGAATTTGCATTGCGGTTGCCTGAGCAAACAAAGGGTGCTCGACAGCAAGCCACTTCAGATCGTGTTGGCAACCCAACTGGCCTAAAATCGATTCAACGCAACCACGAATCAACCGCAAGTCCCCGGCCGTAACCATACCCAGCACGCAGTATTCTTTGGGTAATTGGGATAAAGAGGTGCTGGGCAAGACAACGTTGGCAATTTCGTAGACTTGGGCATTTCGAATCGACTGAACTTGATTGGCATGACGCGCGGCCAGCAGGCTTGGAATCACCCCACGGCGCAGCCAGCGAGCTCCCTCCAGCAGCGGAGTTTCAGTGGCCAGAGGCGGACTATCGGTCCATAAGCTGCCGACAGACTCCAGACCCAAGGCGACAACGCTTGGTGTCATCGCTTCGTCAATTCCCCAGCAGCTTAGAGTATTCCTCATTCGTTGGACGGCCATGTCCTTGCGACGCGGTTGGGCGACGGTCATTGGAACCACGGCATTTTCAGGTATTTGATCGTATCCGAAAATACGTGCCACCTCTTCGATCAAATCCGCTTCACGAGTCAAATCGCTGCGCCAACTTGGGGCCGTAACACTTAGCTTTGCGTCCGTCTGATTCGTCAAACTACAGCCCAGGGCCTGCAGAATGGTAACAACCTTGTCGCTTGGCACCTCGATTCCCAAAATTCTCGGAATTTGATTCAGACGCAGAGTGATCGCAGGCGGCAAGGCCGGCGATTGTCCGACGCTTACCACACCCGCCTGAAGTTCGCCTCCGGCTACCTGCAAAATCAATTCGCAGGCGCGCAAACTGGCCCAGTCCACTCCGGCCGGATCAGGCCGCCTTTCGAAGCGAAACGAAGAAGGACTCTGCAACTTGAGCGTTCGAGCGGTGCGACGAATTGCAAGCGGCTCAAACAGTGCAGTTTCGATCAGTACATTAGTTGTGGTTGCGGAAATTTCGGTCTCGGCACCTCCCATGACACCGCCCAAAGCAATGGCACGATTGGCATCTGCAATAACAACCGTTCGATCATCCAGCGTATAAGTGCGATGGTCGATCGCCACAAATTGCTCACCACTGGCCGCTGGTCGAATCTCCACCTGACCACCGTGGATTTGATCCAAGTCAAATGCATGAAGCGGTTGACCACATTCCAACATGACATAGTTGGTTACGTCCACCACATTGTTAACACTTTTGACTCCCACCGCCGCCAAGCGGTCAACCAACCACTCGGGACTTGGACCAATCTTCACGCCACAAATGACGCGGGCCGTATAGCGTGAGCAGCATGTTGGAAAGCGATTTTCGATGCGAATCGAATCGCTGCAAGGCTTAGCTGATTGCGCAGGCTTGGGGGCTGGCACACACAAGGATTGCCCCAAAAGCACAGCAGCCTCTCGAGCCACTCCAATATGCCCCAAACAATCCCCGCGATTGCTGGTGACTTCCAGTTCGATAACCGTATCGTTGCCGGCCTGAAACGTCTGCTCGTGATTCAGACCAGACAGCGCAAAGCGATCAGCTAGAACGGAAGGTTCCACTCCAAGACGAACGTAATCGCCTAACCATTGCCAACTGACCAGCATTTCTGGATGCCTCTGCTAAAAAAACGAGATTCTAGAAGTCGATGGAGAGAAGTGTTGATCGGATTGACCGCGTTCAATGCGGTCCTGCCACATCATCTCTTAAAACTGATGCAGGAATCGCAAATCATTGCGGTACAAATCACGAATATCTTCGACACCATGCCGTCTCATGCACAGCCGCTCGACACCCAATCCGAAGGCAAACCCGGTCACCTGCTCTGGGTCATAACCCACAGCTCGCAGAACATTGGGATCCACCATTCCGGCCCCGCCAAACTCCATCCACTGGCCGTTCCACAAGAAATCGACCTCGACGCTGGGTTCCGTAAACGGGAAAAAGCTTGGCCTGAAGCGAATGGTTACATCCTTGCCCAAGTAACTGGTGGCAAACATCCGCAACACGCTTTTCAGATGCGCCATGGTGACGCCACGATCAACCCACAAGCCTTCCATCTGATGAAACATGGGAAAGTGAGTGCGATCCGCTTCGTCCGGGCGATAGACTCGGCCCAGCGAGATGATCCTCACAGGTGGCTGAGTGTTCTCCATGACTCGGATCTGAACCGTACTGGTTTGGCTTCGCAGCAGTTGCTCATCCGCCGCATTCCTATCGCTCTTACCCACCGCCGCGCTGGAAAGATAAAAGTTGTCCAGCGGATCACGGGCTGGATGATCTTCGGGAATATTCAGAGCGATAAAATTATGCCAGGTATCCTCGACCTCTGGTCCTTCGACGATCGAGAACCCTAGACGGCTCATGATTTCTTTTAAGTGTTCGATCGTTTGAGTAATCGGATGAGTGGTCCCCAAGTGCCGCGAGAAACCAGGCAAGGTCGGGTCGGTCATCGGCTGCCCCGTCCTGGCCCCCGCTTTGCCTGTCGTCGCAGTCGCTCCCAAACCGCCTGCATTACCACTTAGACGTCCAGTTGCCTGTTCCATGGCGGTCTGAATGCGAGACTTCACTTCATTCAGCTTCTTGCCGCCCGCTGGCTTGTCGGCAACGACTAGTGCTCCCAAATCTTTCTGAAGCGATTTGATTCTGCCACTACGCGCCCCGGTGAACTCAACGCGCGCAGCCTCTAAAGCTTCCAAGTCCGCCGCAGCAGCAAAAGCCTGCTCGGCTTGAGTAGCGACCTCTTCAAGCTGAGCAGTGAACTGACTTAGTTCCATGTTCATTCCAATCTGGACAAGTCCTAAATACAAAAAGCGGCACTCGGCGCACAGCCCCGAGACCGCTTTATCATTCTGATGTCACGTTGTTGCGGGGAGCAATCAGTTCCTGTCACCGCACCGCTTTGCAACTGTTACGAACTAAGCAGCCAAGGCAGCTTTGACTTGATCCACGACAGTCGTAAAACTTGTGGGATCATTGATGGCCATTTCGGAAAGCTGCTTGCGATCCAACGAAATGTTCGCTTTGGTCAATCCGTTAATGAACTGACTGTATCGCAATCCATGCTGCTGACAGGCAGCGCTCAGACGGATGATCCACAACTTGCGGAACTCGCGACGCTTGGCTCGACGATCGCGAAATGCAAACGCACCAGCGCGAAGCAAAGTCTCTTTACGTGAACGCAGCAACTTGCGACGCCCACTGACGTATCCCTTGGCTCGTTTTAGTAACCGGCGTTTCGCCTGAGCGCGAGCCGCGCCTTTTCTGGTTCTCATTGGGAACCCCCTAAATCTGTGTACCTCAGGTCGCTCTGGGTCGATGAACCTAACTGTTCATCAAGGCTGCGCGGCTAGCCCAAGCCAAAGCGTTGCAACCCAGGTAACTTGCCTATAGTTGCCGCAAACGTATTGTCGAATTTGCCAGGTTGCTCCCAGACGTTTGGCACGAACTGGGAAGCATCCGGCGGACTAGCTAGCCTTAGTAGCTGTTTCCTCGCAAGCAATCCAGCACCGCCTTGGTGGAAGCGGTGGCTGTCACGCGAGTCCCACGTAGGTTTCGACGACGCTTCTTGCTGACGCGAACCGCCAAATGGCTAGTTCCAGCACCACGGTGCTTTACTTTTCCGTTGGCCGTAGCGCGAAAACGCTTCTTTGTCGCCTTGTGGGTCTTCATCTTTGGCATGATCAAATATTCCGCAGTATTGTGCGTGGAACGATCCCCGATTGGCCACAAGCAGTCAGTTAAGCCAGTTCCAATGGGGGGTGGAATTCATGGGTGGAAGGTCCAGAAGTTTAACCGAGGTCTCAACGGATAACAAGGCCTTTTCGTTCGAACAACCTAGGAAATCAGACAACCCCTAACTATAGAAGGGTCTCTAATAACAACCGCAGCTTCCGCAATTCGCTCCGCTGATCGGTATCTGGCATCGGATCGATTTGAATACTCAGAGCATGGTTATAACCCACCAAAGCCAGTTGGCTGACGACCCTGCCGTATTCGATCTCCCCCTGGCCGATTTTCACTTGAAGAGCGTTTTTCTTGGAATCCCTCAGGTGAACGTGGAAAACAAAGGGAATGATCTTGTCCAGACTCTTATTCGGGTAGGGACCGCACAAATAATGGCTCGGGTCCAAGGTCAGCCCCAAGCCTTTGACATTGTCGCACAGGACTTTGACGGTATCGGGGTCCTCGCTCATGCGTCCGATTTGGCTCTTCATCGCCACCCGAACACCTTCGTTTTCAGCGATTTCGACCATTCTTTGAAGCCGCTCCACCTCCTCGTTGAATGGGGTTCCCAGCTCCGACGATGGGACGGTAAGAGTCACCACCTTGGTAGCCTTACCCAAGCGGCAAACCGCCTGAAACTGCTCAAAAAATAACTCCCCCTGAGCGTCGATGTGAACGTCGTAGCTGCAAACGTCCAGCCGATGACTGCGCCGAGACAGATTCACGGCTTTTTCGAATTGAGCGTCAATTTGGCTCGGAGCCAGCGGCGAACCGTCCTCGCGCAAGGCGATTTCAATTACGGAAAATTCAAGATCTACCAGCTTATCGGCCACTTCCTCAAGTGGAAGGCCGGGCCAACAGTCCGTTGAAGCTGCAACATACACTGCCCAAGACTCCTTTTACCCCGTCAGCAAAATGCAATTTTACGGGTCACGTGTCACACCGATTCATCGAGTTAACCCTCAAAGGTTATCTGCGCCAAGCGATTCTGGCAACGTCCATTCTTGCAAAGCCGATGATATGTTTTGTCAGATTCTCAGTAGAATCACCCTGCCTACCCTACGACTGGGCTAGTTGACTGTGCCATACGATTGATTGAACAGCTTGAAACGTTCGGCGGCCTCCAGCGCTGCTTGCTCGGCAGTCGCCGCCTGTTCGCGCAGCGCCTGCGCGGCTGATTTTGCGGCGTTATGTTTCTCAGAAGCCTGCTGATGCGCTCCGCTGGCTTCGTCGATTCTCTTCTGAAGTCCTGCCATCTGCTCGCGTAGGGCGGTCAGTTCGGCAGTCATTCGTTCGACAGCTTCAGCATCGGTTTTGTCTTGCTGCAAGGCGATCGTCAATTGATCGGCCAGAGCCTTCGCCTGAGCGGTTGTTTGCTCGGAAAGCGCAATCAACTCAGCAGCTCGTTGCTCGATGGCCGCCTTGTCCGCATTGGCTTGATCAAGAGCAGACTGTGCGGCAGCCTGTTTGGCGGCCAGCGACTCGTGCTGAGCCTGCGCGGCCATAGCCGCTTGCTGAAGCGTGTCGGCTTGCGTTTGAGCTGTGGTGACTGCTGCTTGAGCAACGGTTAATTCTTGAGTCAAAGATAGCGCTGCGTCAGAAGCGGTCTTCAATGCGACTGTCAGCGTCTCTCGCTGCGTCTTCAACGCCAGTAACTCCTGCTCTAGCGCGGCAATTCGCTGGTCGGTCTCAGTCAGCTTGGCCTTCAAGTCGATTTCTTGCTGAGCGACCGCTGCCAAGCGTGTTTCGGATTCCTTAGCTACTTGCTGTTTTGCGGACAACTCCTGACTTGCCTGCGTGCTTTGAGCGACAGCTACCGTCATCGTCTGAGCAGCCAAGGTCAATTCTTGTTGCGCCTGAGCCAATAGTTGAGTGGCCGCTTCTAAACGCTGCTGAACTGAAGGTGGGTTTGTAGCTACAGGCCGATTCAGCTCCGGACTTTCGCGCGGCCACATCTGCACCTGACCATTCCAATCTCCACCAGCCAGGACAGTTCCATCACCCACTATGGCTACGCGCAGCGCCATTTCAGTCAGCCCAGCATACTCCTTCTGAAGCTCACCGTTTGCATTCCAAAGCTTAACCTTCGCGTCTTTGCCAGCGCTGGCAATCAACCCCTCATTAGAAAATTCCGCGTCGGTCGTACCACCGGGATGCGCCGCCCAATTTTTGATCTCTTTGTTTTCAAACATATCCCATAACTTGATATTGCCATCAAGACTTGAAGACATCAGCACATTCGAATCTGCTCGAAAGTCTAAGCTCGTAACCGCATCGCGATGCCCGATCAGATCTGCGTACAAGTTGCCAGTCTGCGCCTCCCAAACAACTAGACCATTGCTGCGGTCGCCCGATGCGAGAAGCACTCCATCGGGGCTGAATCGCAACGCGTAAATCCAGTCGGTGTGCTTTTTCAACTCGAAGACCTTTTCGCCTGTCGAGGAATCATAGACGCGGATCACTTTTTGAGGCCCTGCAACTGCGATTCGTTTTTTGTCGGGTGAAATGTCAGCCGCCAAAACGATGTCTAGTTCATCGCCCACCTTGGTGATTCGTTGCCCTGTTACCACATCGACCAGCACTGCGCAGCCACTGTGACTGTGCTGGCCACCGCCGATGAGCAACTGTCTGGCATCCCGAGTGAAAGTAAGCGATTGCGGATCGCCCTCCGGAAAAGGGACGACGCCCAACAATTCACCGGTTTGAGCATGGTAGAGTACAACCTGCTCTTGCCCACCCACAGCCACCAGCGGTGCCCAGGGACTGGCCGCCAGAGCGGCCACTGCGGCGCTTCTCTGAGTAATTACCACTGGCTGCTTTAAAACTTTCTCTGGCATCGGCGGCGGTCCCTCCAGCTTGCCCAGTGACGTCCCGCCCAACATCGCCGAGACAGCATTGCTGGCTCGCTTGATCTTACTGCCAGCATTTTCTGGCATCCCTTGCAAAATCCATGTCTTGACCAGTTCCAACTTGTCCGCAGCAATTGGGTCAGAATCCGGTGGCATGAAAGGCTGTTGTTGGTGTGTCATCAATGCATACAGTCGCGATCCATCAGCATTGCCCGACGCGATCACGTTGCCACTTGAACCTCCAGCCATCGCGTCAGCGTACGAGTCCAGCGCCAAGCCACCCGATTTATCGCCTTGGCTGTGACAGGTCGTGCAGTGTTCGCGAAAGATGGGTTTGATATGTTCATCGAAAGTAATCTTCTGTTCCTGGGCCTGTAGGAGTGGCCACTGGAACGACCAACTGCAAAATGCAGCCGCGCCGAAGATGATTCTAATAAGCGGATTCATGCGGTTGGAACCTCTTAGTGATTAAACATAAATTCGCGACCGTTCATGACCGCCCAAAACGCATCCTCCAAACCAAGCTCAGTGCTGCCGGATTCAGCGACCATTTTGGTCAAAGTATCGAGTTCTTGTTCCGTAGGACCGCGCGTCAAACAGCGAACATAGATCTTCCGCAGAATGTCGGGTACGGTCAGTCCCTGCTCTAACCACATGGATATCAAACGGCCCTGCTGAATCTTACCCTGAGTCGCATGACCGTTGAGCATTTGAAGAGCTTGAGACAACGACGGATCGGTACTGGCCTCACACTGACAGACCGTGGTTCTGGGCGACCGACCAAAGGTTGTCAAGAAATAGTCGCTCGTTGTGCCGTCTGCAATTTGCACGGCGCGGGCTCCAAGCGGCAACCCGGGAAACTTATCTTTCGTCGCGGTCGCCTGCGAAACACAGTCAAGCAGAGTCTCGGCAGGAATTCGTCGAACGGTGGCATACGCATAGTTGCGCGTGTCATGGCGATTGGAATCATTGGGCTGAGTCGTTCGCTGGTATGTCTGCGAATTGCAGATGTCCCGAACCAATTGCTTCATTTCGAACTGATAGCCAATCAGACGCTTGCCAAGTTCCGCAAATAGTTCAGGGTTGCTCGCCGGATTGCTGACTCGGATGTCGTCTACCGGCTCAACGATGCCCACCCCCATAAAGTGCGCCCATACCCGATTGGCGATGCTAGTCGAGAAGAAAGGATTGGCTGGACTGGTAATCCAATCTGCCAATACCTGACGTCGATCCCGTCCGGCCACTTCAGCCGGTCCACCGCCCAAGAAGGTTGAAGGTACCGGCGCACCATTGATAGGGTGATTCACTTCGCCGCCAGCGCGGTCGTAAACGATCGTCTCTCGGTAGTCTTCACCTGTCTTACGCCCAACCTGAGCAAAAAACGAAGTAAATCCGTAGTAGTCCTGCATGGTCCAGCGGTCAAACGGATGGTTGTGGCACTGAGCACACTGAGTACGAATACCCATAAACACCTGAGCCACATTTTCCGAAACCTTGAGAGTGTCACGTTCCACCTGATAGAAATTGGTCGCTGGCACATTAAAGACGCCTCCGCTTGACGCCAGCAATTCTCGCACGATCTTGTCGATCGGTTGGCTTTCCGCTAGCTGGTTGGTCAGCCAACTGGAATAAAGAAAAGCTGCCTTGTAGCTGACGTTGATATCGCTCTTGACCATCAGCAGTTGAGCCCATTTCATCGCCCAAATCTCACTGAACTCTTTTCTTTCTAGCAAGCGATCGATCAACTTTGCTCGGCGATCCGCCGCGGGATCGGCCAGGAACTGCTGGTACTCCTCTTCGGTGGGCAATAACCCAACGATGTCGATCGTCGCTCGCCTAAGAAATTCTTCGTCGCCGCATTGGCCGCAGGGTGTGATCCGAAGCTTCTTCAGTTTGTCGGCTACCAGCGCGTCAATGTAATTACCAGTGACTTCCGGAGCTTCATACTGCAGGTCGTTTGGCAATGTAATCACCTGAGTCCCGACGGTGTGCGTGTCGTACCGCGCCATAACAAAGGCCTCCCCGCGCGTTCCAGCAGTTACTGCACCCAAATTAGTCACGGCCGCTGCATTTTCATTGTTGGTCGTAAACGCGGCCAGCGCACTGACATCGCGTGTCGTCCCGTCACTGAAATGGGCTACGGCCACCAATCGCTGCTGTGTCCCCTCGCCCTGCATGACCGCCTGCTTGGGAAAAAGTTCAAGCTGCGTGCAAGTTGGCGGAGTAGTGGCATCCTGTTTCGCCCCGCCCTCCAGCCAGGTTAGCAAGGTGGCTGCGTAAATACTATCAGGCTCCATGCGGCGCCCGCCCGAATGCGGAACCGTTCCAATCGATTTCTGGTAAAACAGGCTGTGATCAGGCCGAGCCATATTGATGCGCCGCGTACCGATCTCTCGAGTAATTCGAAAATGATCACCGGCCGGATCAAACCCAAACAGCGACAGACGAAAACCGTCCTTGCCACGAGCCGCTCCATGGCAAGAACCTGTATTACAACCGGTCCGCGTCAACACCGGCATCACATCCAAATGAAAACTGACAGGTCGAGCTTCAGCCGCTGCGCTGACCGCGATTGGTGACTGCGCTTGCATCCCCTGCCACTGGGCGTGCAGAATTGTCTGTCCATCGGCCAGCGGCTTGAGTCGATAGCTTTCCAACTGAGCAAGCGACGCATTGTCAATTGTCCATTGGACCTGATCGGTCACATCCAAAGTCACTCCATCAGCGCGTTTGGCTACCGCAATCACATTTTGGTAATCGGCTGCTGTGTGCAATTTGATCTCTGGCGGATAGACAGTCAACGACTCCCATTGCTGGGCCAAAGCTGTCGCAATACCGATCGGCAAGACAGCCTGTAACACGAAAGACGCTAGCAGGATCGCCCATTTTTTTGCAATCTGTGTTTTCAATTTTCTTTGGCACATTTCAGTTTTCAGTACAGCCTTGTCTTTGCAATCAGTCTTCCGAACGTGCCATCAGCCGGAGTGCGTTAGCACCCGGTTCTTGCGGCAACCGGACGCTAAAACGCCTGCGGCTGATTAGGCAACTTATTTGCGAACGGTCACTTAGTGGCAAGTTAACCTCATTTACA
>JBIIJD010000041.1:0-47503 GCA_044234105.1 Aureliella sp.
ATTAACTTACACAGTCGTGTCTACAATTTAGAAACGGATCCGCAATGAGTCGTTTATTTACGCTCAATTCATTTGCAGCCTTCTGGTTTTTATTCGTGTCGCAGTCACTGCTAGCGGCGGACATTACAGAAACTACACTCTCTTCTCAAATAGACATTATTGCCAACGAGTTGTTACAAAGTACGGGGGCTCCTGGAGTTTCAATCGCTGTGGGAGCAAACAACGAAATAGTTCTTGCAAAAGGTTATGGGTCTGCGGATTTTGAAAACAACGTGCAAGTCACTACCGAGACCCGCTTTCGCACGGCTTCCATTGCGAAATCGCTAACAGCGGTGCTGGTCTTGAGCCTAGAAGAACGTGGAGTAATCGATCTGGATGCCCCGATCCAAACCTACTTGCCAGACTTCCCTGAAAAACAATGGCCCATTACTTCTCGTTTACTTTTGGGGCATTTGGCAGGAATTCGTCACTACGATTCAAACTCCGAATCGCAATCGACCCAGCAGTTCGATTCAGTTCAAGAAGGGCTGAAGGTGTTTGCAGATGATCCGCTCAAGCATCGTCCTGGCAGCAAATTTCTGTACAGCTCATTCGGCTACAATTTGTTAGGGGCAGTCGCAGAACAGGCAGGTGAGAGATCGTTCATGGAACAACTTCATCGGCATGTCTTACAACCTGCAGGAATGAATCACACGGTTGAAGATAGCCACGCGGATATTATCTCGTCACGAACCAGGGGATACGTGAAAATAATAAGCGATAGTAAATCATTGAATTCAAACGAAAATTCCAATTGTCGCGTTTCCATCCAGAACGCGCCGATGCACAATACCAGCATGAAAATTCCCGCGGGGGGCTTGTTGTCAACTCCCAGTGACCTAGTGAAATTCTCCATCGCAGTGAATACAGGAAAGCTTCTCGACCCGGAAACCTGCAAGAAAATGTGGAATCGGCAAATTCAATTGGATGGAACCAAGACGTCGTGCGGCTTGGGATGGAATATCAGCCAACACACCGGCAGGAAGATGGTGTCACATTCTGGAGGCCAGGCAGGCACTTCGACACTGCTGGTACTATTTCCAGATTCTGGAACAAGTGTCGCGATCATGTGCAATCTCCAGAACGTGGCTTTGAAGGCTACCGCCAAACAACTCGCTAGTATCGTCTTGCCTCAAGAGAAAGAACCCAGCGACGATACAGTAAATAGTAATAGTGATTCTGACACGGGATCAATCCAGAGAGTTGGGCCGATCGAGCCTCCGGAAGAGCAGTGTGCAGACGCAAAATCAGTCGCTTCTCCCCAAAGTGGTAAAATTCAAAATGTAGCTTTCGAGACAGTCACGGACACTGATTCCAAGAATATTGAGGAAGATTTCGAGTATTCCACGACGGCCAGCGGGCCACTGCCTTTGGCGGACGGTTTTTATGGGATCTGGTATATGAATCAACCGTCCAAAGACGAGTATGTTTACAAGTATTCGGGTGGCATGGCCACCTATCCCTGGCAACATCATCCCATCGCCATTTATAGCCCACAGGCTGACAAAACGTTTTTTGTTTATGGAGGAAGGTACAGAACTCGAAATACTCTGCTTCACTGCGTCAGCTTTTTTGATCACACGACTGGGCTGGTCGCTCGGCCAAGAGTTCTGCTGGACAAGAAGACCGACGATGCGCATGACAACCCTGTTCTTTGTATTGACGAAAAAGGACATCTGTTGATCTTTTCGAGTGCGCACGGAACTTCTCGACCGGCCTATATCCATCGTTCGATACGACCTTATGACATTGATGAATTCGATTGCATCGCCACAACCAATTTTTCCTACCCTCAACCCTGGAGTCTGGGAGATCAAGGACTGTTGCTGCTTCACACGAGATACAAAGGCGGTCGAGTGTTGCATGCGATGAACAGTCCAGATGGCGTGGACTGGAGCGAGCCTCGCGCGCTGGCTCATGTTGGTGAAGGACACTACCAAGTCTCGCAGGTTCGTGGTAGTCGCATAGCCACAGCTTTCAACTTTCATCCCAAGGGCAAGGGGCTCAATCATCGCACCAACGTTTACTACTTGGAAAGTTCTGACGCAGGACAAACGTGGAGCAACGTCCAGGGACAGAAACTGTCTCTACCAATCACACAGGTCGACAATCCGGCCCTGGTCATGGATGCAGCCTCCGAAGGCCGGTTGTGCTATATGCGCTGTGTCCGATTTGCGCTGGAGGGGCAGCCAGTGATTCTCTTTGTGACCAGTGCAGGCTATCAGTCCGGCCCACAGAATGACCCAAGACAGTTTGTGACAGCACGCTGGACAGGCAGTGAGTGGGAAATCCGCCAAGCGATGAAGTGCGATAATAATTACGATTTTGCTGATCTGGAGATTCGCGACGATGGCGTTTGGCAGATTAGCGGAGTCACCGAAAATGGACCCCAGAAGTACAATACCGGTGGAGAGATAGCGATTTGGCACTCAAAGGATGAAGGCGCAAGCTGGCAGCTTGCCAAGCAGTTGACTACGAAATCGAAATACAATCACAATTTCCCACGCAAACCGTTGAACGCCCATCCCGATTTCTACCTGCTGTGGGCCGACGGCCACGCGCGCCAGCCATCGGACAGTTGCCTCTACTTCACCGACCGCGACGGATCGGCTATTTGGAAACTACCTAGTGAAATCAAGGGCGATCAGCGGACGATACAGCCCATTCGTTTTGAGGTTGGCGATGAACTTCGCTAAACCGCACTACTTCATTCTTGCTTGCAATCTCAATGACTAGTCACCGATGACCTTGATCAGTACACGTTTGGGTCTATGTCCGTCGAATTCACCGTAAAAAATCTGCTCCCAAGGCCCTAGGTCCAATCTGCCCTTGGTGATTGCCACCACCACTTCACGGCCCATGACCTGCCGCTTCAGATGGGCGTCCGCGTTGTCTTCGCCGGTGCGATTGTGGGCATAACGCTTCGGCGATGCGTTAAAAGGTGCCAGTTGCTCTAGCCACTGTTGATAGTCCAGATGCAATCCGGGTTCGTCGTCATTGATAAATACCGAGGCCGTAATGTGCATGGCGTTACACAGCACCAATCCCTCTCTAACGCCGCTATTATGAACCACTGATTCCACTTGCTGGGTAATGTTTTCAAAGGCCATACGAGCCGGCAAATTAAAGGTCAGGTATTCCGTGTGTGATTTCATCGTGAGTTGTTCTGGATGCTCAAATCCTATATCGAATTGAGATTGCCAATGTCCTGGAAGACGTTGCGTAGTGAGCCGTACAGTCGTTGATAGACGGGGAAGAGTTCGTTGTAGACTCGCACTGTGGATTTTTTGGGCGGAGTCTTCTTGACGACTTGGATCGTAGCCTGACATGCCTCTTCAATGCTCTTAAAGCGACCGATGCCAACCGCGGCCAGCAGGGCGACTCCAAAGGCGGGTCCCTGTTCGGCATTGATCGAGCAAGCGGTTTGGTCCATCACATCCGCCAAGATCTGACGCCAGAAAGTGCTCTTGGCTCCGCCGCCGCTTAGTCGCATCTCTTTGACAGGTACATCCAACTGGCGAATGATCTCTAGGCTCTCCCGCAGGCTCATGGCCACACCTTCCATTACCGCGCGGGCCAAATGACCTCGCTGGTGCTTGTTCGTCAGTCCGACAAAACAGGCTCGCGCCAGCGGGTCGGCGTGGGGAGTTCGCTCGCCAGCCAAGTAGGGTGCAAACAACAATCCTTCGCTGCCCGGCGAAATGGCTGCCGCTTCGGCATTGATGGTCTGATATGCGTCCGCTCCGCGCCTAGTCGATAGCTCCTTGCAGACATTTTCCACGAACCACTGCAATGAACCAGCAGCAGACAGGGTGACGCCCATCATGTGCCACTTGCCTCGAACCGCATGACAAAACGTATGAAGCCGTCCCTGAGCGTCAAACTGAGGCTGATCGGAGTGGACAAACATCACACCTGATGTGCCCAGCGAGGTATTCATGATGCCGCGTTGCACGATGCCTGTTCCAACCGCTCCAGCGGCGCAGTCCCCTGCTCCGCCCACCACTTTGCATTGCGGACTTAATCCTAATTGGTTGGCGATATCAGGTAATAGAGTGCCGGTGATTTCTGCCGATTCGTAAACTTTGGCAAAAAGACTCGGGTCCAACTGCAGTTTACTCATCAATTCAGTAGACCAACAGCGATTGCGCACGTCCAGCAGCAGCATACCACTGGCATCACTAACTTCTGTCGCCAGTTCGCCAGTCAAGCGACGCCGGATTTCATCCTTGGGCAGCAGTACATGCCTAAGTTTTTCGTAACGACGCGGTTCGTGATTACGCAGCCACAATATCTTTGGTGCCGTGAACCCCGTAAGAGCTGGATTGGCGACCATGCGAATCAATTCATCGCGACCACCGGCCAGTTGCGTGATCTCTTGGCATTCCTTCACTGTGCGCTGATCGTTCCACAGCAGGGCCGGGCGGAGGACTTTTCCATTCTTGTCAAGAAACACCGAGCCATGCATCTGTCCTGACAGGCCGATGCACTGAACGGCATCGCGCGAGACTTTTGCCTGTCGAATGACTGCGCGAATCGTCTTGACAGTTGCCGCCCACCAATCGTCCGGATTTTGCTCGGTCCATAAGGGCTTGGGCATAGCCACATCGTAGCCAGCGGCTGCTTCGGCCAGTATGTTACCATCAGGATCGATCAGGATACTTTTGGTACCCGAGGTGCCAATGTCGACGCCGATTGTGTACCCCACAGTGGAACTCCATCTTGAACAAAGTTGCTCGATTCACGGATTGCTACAACAATTACATCCGATCACTTAGGTAGTGCGTTGATGCGGGGTGGAGCCATCCGCACCTTGATGCGATTCCGGCTCTACGGTCAAATTCGGGTGTCAGTTCCGACCGAAGTCGGCAACGTTCGTTCCATCCCACAATGATCGCAAACGGTTTCGAAGATTTTTCAGTTTCTAAGATTATGACAGCTTTCGGCCTGCGGTTCTATGGGGCAGATGGCTACTCAGGGCAAGCGGTAAACGAAAACTTTCCTGCTGATCCTACCCTCCGCCCCGAAAAGCTGGTGGAGAGGGTACGCTGGTTTGCCTGCCAGCTCTGTGTAGAATATGAGCCTAGCAAGCCCCAAGGCAGCAGTCACTTGCTCTCGCATTTGATTTGGGATTGCATCAAATCAGCTTTTCGATCTTGCAACATACGGCAGCCTGAAGACCAGATATTAAACGGCATAAAAAGACTAATAGGTTTTAGACGCAAAAGATGACTATTACTCGGCAACCTACTCGAACTGTTCGCATCGGGACCATTTCTATTGGATCGGAGCACCCGATAGCCGTGCAGAGCATGACGGCTACTCATACTCAAAACATTGAGGCTACCGTACAACAGGTCAACGCATTACATGCAGCGGGAGCCGCAGTGGTACGAATTGCCGTGGATAGCGACAAAGATGCCGCTGCGTTGGCTGAGATCAGGCAGCAGACTCAGGCCAACTTAAGCGTTGATCTTCAGGAGAATTATCGACTGGCCGAGAAAGTGGCTCCTCATGTCGACAAGATTCGTTACAACCCAGGGCATCTGTATCACCACGAGAAATCTAGGCCCTGGCAGGACAAGGTAAAGTATTTGGCTCAGATTGCCGGCCAGCACGATTGTGCGCTACGCGTTGGAGTGAACTGTGGTAGTGTGGATCCGGATATCAAAGCTCGATTTCCAGCCGATGATGAAGTGTCCCCGATTCTGACCAGTGGACTGGAACACGTCGAGCACTTGGAGTCGTTGGGATTCACGCGATTTGTGGTTTCGCTCAAGGATAGTGATCCTGCTACGGTAGTGAAGATCAATCAAGCTTTTTCATCGGCGCGTCCCGACATTCCTTTGCACCTGGGAGTCACCGAAGCCGGACTGCCTCCTGACGGCATTATCAAAACTCGAATTGCCTTCGAGCAGCTAATTGGTCGTGGAATTGGCGACACGATTCGCGTTTCTTTGACGGTGCCCAACCCTCGGAAAATTGAAGAGATTCAGGCGGGTCGGCAAATCGTAGAGGACATCTACGCGGGTCGGCTACGCAGTGTAGTTGCCTTGAATCCCACCAAGCTAAATATCATCTCATGTCCCAGTTGTTCCCGCGTGGAAAACGAAGCCTTTGTCGATTTGGCTCAGCAAGTCAAGGAACTGACTGGGTATGCTCGGGATCATGCTATTACGATTGCCGTGATGGGCTGTCGCGTCAATGGTCCGGGTGAAACCGACGAAGCCGACTTGGGTTTGTGGTGTGGGCCGACTCGGGTCAATCTAAAGAAAGGGCAGCAGTCGTTAGGGGCTTTTCCTTATGACCAAATCTTGGAGCGACTCAAACAAGAGTTGGATCTGTTGATTGCGGCCAAAGCGTCAGTTGGATAACGATATTCAGGAGTGTTTCATGGTACGGCAATTTAGTGTGATTCCAACCGAGGAAGAACTGCAAAACTTAAAGAGGGATTTGACTTTTTATCCGGTGCATAATGATCGTCCCAAGTGCCTGTCGCCCGAGCAAGTAGACAACTACAATCGCATGGGCTACGTGGCACCGCTAACTGCCTATAGCGCAGAAGAAATTCTGGAGATTCGTCAGTATTTCGACCAATTGCTAGCCCGAGTCCTTCAGGAGGGCGGAAACAGCTATTCGATCAGTTCGGCACATCTGAAGTATGGTCCCGTCTACGATATCCTAACCAATCCTAAGATTGTCGATCACGTAGCTGATCTGCTGGGCGATTCTGTCATCGCGTGGGGATCTCATTTCTTCTGCAAGATGCCAGGCGATGGCCAGCAGGTGGCATGGCATCAGGACGCTAGTTACTGGCCCTTGTCGCCGTCAAAGGCACTGACTGTGTGGCTGGCAATCGACGACGCTGATCAGGAAAATGCCTGCATGCAGTTTATCGAAGGTTCGCATCATTTTGGTCACATGACATTCCGCCCCAGCAGCCCCGACGAACATAACGTGCTGAATCAGACGATCGAAAACCCTGAGCAGTATGGCAATGTTGTACTTGACGAACTGAAAGCCGGGCAGTTTTCCATTCACAGCGATCTGCTGCTCCATGGTTCGCAGGCCAACTGCTCCAACCGAAGGCGTTGTGCCCTTACGTTAAGATATTGCAGCGCTGATGTTCGCGCCGGATTAGGCTGGAATGAAAAAGGGGTGCAGGTTCGAGGCAGCGATACGAGTGGACACTGGCATAATAACCCAAGACCAACTGCAGGTTAAATCTTTGGTCTCAATCCTGTGGGCGGCGCTGAATTATCCAGCAGGCCACCAGCGTGCTGGCTGCCAGGAAGGCAAGTGATACCAACCAGCATTGAGCCATGCTTGGTAGCCATAGTCCATCGTCAGGCAGATTTCCCGACATCTGTTGGCGCAGACCGGCGACAACATAGCTCAGTGGATTGCAGCGCATCAACCAGTGCATCACCAACTGCCCTACACTTCCGCCGGTCGGTTCTGGGATTGGAAAGAAGGCTCCACTGAGCAGCCACATGGGCATCAGCACAAGGCTCATCACTCCGTGAAAAGCCTGAGTGGAATCCAGCGGCCAAGCGAAGCACAGTCCAAGTGCCGTTAGGGACAGAGCAGCGATAGCCATCAGCGCAGTTGAAGCCAACAGTCCGCTTGATAGTGGCGTACTTTGAATCAAGACAGCCAGCGCTAGAAAAATCAGCGCTTGAACCCAAGCGATAGCACCACCTCCTAAGATCTTTCCGGCTGCGATCGTCCATCGGGATACTGGCGATACTAGCACACCCTGCAAAAATCCCTCGCGCCGATCTTCGATCACTGAGATCGTGGTAAAAATGGCTGTGAATAGCAGAATCAGAGCCAACGTTCCGGGCATGTAGTAGGTCATGTAATCTTGATCGCCACTGCGGAACATCGAGTGCATCCCGGTTCCGAACAGCAGCCAAAATAGTATGGGTTGTCCCAGGGCTGCCATCACGCGATGACGTTGACGAAAGAATCGAATCCATTCCCGCTGGGCCAACCTACAAATTACCGACCAGGCGCGGGGCGTGGGCAGTTCAAATGGCTGGCGATCTAAGTTGGCTTGCGCATGCATAGTCATGGGCTTGTGATACTGAATACTCTGTAATTGTTCACGGACAAACTCAAGTGGCTGTGGTCGTATTGGAACCAGCAAAGTAGTGACCTGTGCGAGCCATAAATACGTCTTCCAAGCTTGGGCGTCCCACCGTGACGGATTGAATCTGATTTCCCCAAGTTTCCATCAGTGGTGACACTAACTGGGCGACTCCCGATCCGGTGGCTCGAATCGTTTGTTGATAAAGCTGAGCGGTAATCGATCGATCGAGTAGCCACTGCAGGATTTCGCGCGGTGCCTGGGCTTGAATGCTGAGAACTTGATCCCCCAATTCGTCGCGAAGGGCTGTGGGCGATCCCTGCGCTACGTTTTTTCCATGGTCCAGGATAGCGATTTGGTCTGCCTTGTCGGCCTCTTCCAATAAGTGTGTGGTCAGCACTACAGTCACCGAGTGATTTTGTTGAAGCTCGCGCAGTATTTGCCACAGTTCTAGTCTCGCGGCAGGGTCTAAGCCAGTGCTGGGTTCATCCATCAGTAGCAGTCCAGGGCGATGCAGAATGCCTTTTGCTAATTCGACTCGACGCTGCTGCCCGCCAGACAGTTTGCCAACTGGATCGCCAAGTCTTTCCGACAATCCCATCTGTTGGGTCACTTGATCCAGTCGACTGCGCAACTGAGGACCACGCAAACCGTAGAGGGTCGCCTGACAAAGCAAATTCTCTCGAACCGTTAGCTTCGGGTCCACGCTGGGCGACTGAAAGACGACACCCAGCAGATGCCGAACTTGCGATTGATGCTGATTCACATCAACGCCCAGCACGCGAACTTGCCCCTGACGATAGGCGATCAATGTGGACAAGATCTTGAACAGAGTCGATTTGCCGCTGCCGTTAGGGCCCAATAGCGCAAAGATCCGGCCTGCAGCCACTGAAAGATCTAGTTGATCCAGCGCCTTGTGATTGCCATAGCTGTAACTAAGCGATTGAACGTCTATAGCTAGGCAGTTGGGGTGCATTGCAAGGATGTATCAGGTAAGTGGATCAGTCTAGTGGAATCTCGAGACGATCATTGTACGGGGCGCCGTGAGACGATCGCTCGAATAGTCGACGGGCCATAAGCCGATGGGGTTCTAAGTAGTCGATGGAGTGAGGATGCGATTGATGGCGCTTAACATGGCCATGATTGTAGCTTCTACTGAATCGGTAGAAACGCCTGTACCACGATAGGTTTCACCATTGTGTTCGATTTCCAACAGCACTTCGCCAAGAGCGTCCTGGCCCAGGGTGGCTGATTGCAAACGGAACTCCTTGCAAACGACCGAAACGTTTGTCAATTTCTCCACGGCCCAAAAAGCCGCATCGATGGGACCGTCTCCCTGTTGGACTTCGGTGGTGAATTCTTGACCACTGCGCGACAAGGTCAATTGCACTCTAGGGGATCGACCGCTGCCGTTGGAAATGTCGTAACCGACCAATTTCCAATTATCACATTCCGCTTTCCCGCCCGCGATTTCTTGACGAATCAAAGCTGCGATATCGCCATCATAGATCTCCTTCTTCTTGTCGGCCAATTGTTTGAATTTCTCAAATACATTCTGCAATTGTTCGGCAGAGATATTAAATCCCAAGCTGCGAGCCCGATCTGCTAGCGCGGCTCTTCCGCTGTGCTTGCCCAACACTAAATCGGTCTTGGTAAAGCCCACGTCTTCTGGTCGCATGATTTCATAAGTGCTACGCTCTTTCAACATGCCATCCTGATGGATGCCCGATTCATGCGCAAAAGCATTGCGACCAACGATTGCCTTGTTACGCTGAACCTGCAGACCCGTGATTTTACTCAGCAGACGGCTGGCGGGCACCAAACGTTCCGTGCGAATCCTGGTTTGACAATGGTACAGGTCTTGACGAGTGCGTAACGCCATCACGATCTCTTCCAAGGCGCAGTTTCCAGCGCGTTCGCCTATACCATTGATCGTGCATTCGACCTGTCCGCATCCGGCTTGAACTGCTGCCAGCGAATTAGCCAGAGCCAATCCCAGATCGTCGTGGCAGTGAGTGCTTAAGACGGCTTTGTCGATATTAGGTACTCGGTTTAGCAGCAAGCTGATGCGCTCGTGCATTTCTGCAGGAGTCGTATAGCCGACCGTGTCAGGAATGTTGATCGTCGTGGCACCAGCGCCAATCGCCGCTTCGACAACTCGGCACAAAAAATCGTGTTCCGTACGAGCGGCGTCTTCAGGAGAGAATTCAATGTCGTCGCAATAGCGCGCGGCTAATCTCACTCCTTCAATCGCTCGCTGTACGATTTCATCCTGGTTCATTTTCAATTTGAACTCGCGGTGAATTGCGCTGGTGGCCAAGAAAACGTGAATGCGAGGGCTGTTGGCTCCCTTCAGGGCTTCCCAAGCGCGTTCGATGTCAGCCGTATTGCAACGTGCCAGTCCACAGATGGTAGCACCCCGCACCAGGTTGGCGATTTCGCGGACCGCTTCAAAGTCACCGGGCGAAGCGATGGGAAAGCCGGCTTCAATGATGTCCACCCCTAAGTCTGCTAGTGCTGATGCGACCTCCAGTTTTTCGGACAGGTTCATGCTGGCCCCAGGAGATTGCTCGCCATCACGCAGCGTGGTGTCAAATATTCTAATGTTACGGGGCTGCCCAGGTGAGGTGGCAGGTTGGTCGGGCTGGAAAGATGCTTTGCTGGAGTTCATCAGAAATCGTCCTTTCGAGTGCCTTGTATTTTAGGGATAACTTTTAATCTGCAACACTCGAACTGACCTTGGGGTCCAGACACAAAAAAACCCCGAAGCCAGCCGAGCATCGGGGTCACTGTGTTTGCAATTAGCTGTCGGACCCTAACACTCGAAGTGCCAGAGGAGGAGACCGCTAATGAATGGGCAATTGTTGTTCATTGAAAATTCGTTCGTCTACGTCTATCACAAGCGGGTTTTTGAACCGCTTGACATGATTTTCACAGATTAGGTTATTTGTTCACCAGCAAGCCGTCAAGCGAAAAACCGCTGGTGTGACACGAAATACTGGAATTGACATTGCAGTACAGCCGCCCAGTAATGGCAGACATCCGTACCGACCCCTTGCTGGGTGACACATCAAACATCTGCTTCAACTGTTCCAGACGCTCGATCTTGCGAACAAGTTCGGCCAGATTTTTGCATTCCAGCTTTTCATAGACTTTTGCCCTACGAGCTTCTATAGTTCGAACGCTGACCGACAATTGCTGAGCAGATTCTCGATTGGGTACCCCGCGCAGTACCAAATCCAGCACATGGTGTTCTCGTTGACTCAAGTTGGCAAACAGTTGATTCAGATGGTTGTGCTCAGCCTCCTTCTGCTGGATCGCCGCAGCCTGCTGAATGACCGGCGTCACGGTGCGTACTAAGTGGTCGCGATTGAGCGGTTTTTCAATTACTGATGCCGCTCCGGATTGCATAGCATCGACAACGTTGTTCACGCCGAGCAGTCCTGTCACGATGACCCGCTGCTTGGGGCATGCCTGGCAGAGTTGGGCGATGGAGGGGCCACCTTCCCCTGCGAGCGTCGAATGCTCGATAATCAGTATGCCAACTTCGCTTCGCACCGGTTCCGGCAAAGGCTGAATTGATGGCAAATGATGGAAAACTAACCCCAATGAAGGGGCGGTCTGTTGCCAAAGCTCAAGGGCATCTGGCTGGCGGTCAAATACATTAAGTCTCATTGCTATTGGGCGTTTCTTTGGGCAAGTACTAGCAAGGAAATGGGATAAATGATTTAGAAACCACCCCTTGGGGTGGTCGGATGATGATCGGGCAAGCTATAATGTTCGGCTCAGATAAAGAGATCTTCATCCACCCAGTCTATAGCGGTGAAACCGATGTTCGTCCGCATCGGATGTAGGATAAAATCTCGTTTGGGGGAATGTAAAATGAGCAACGATGCCCGTGCTCAAACAGAGAACACCGATTCCGGCGACTCCGCCGATTCGTCCGAATGGATCGAGCGGATGTATGACGATCTGCATCAAATGGCCTGTTCTTACATGCGAAACGAACAAAATACGGTGTCGCTTTCTCCAACCGTACTGATTCACGAGCTATATCTGCGGTTGCCAGCCGAGCAGCACAGTCAATTGACTCGCACCCATTTCTTTGCGCTGGCTGCTAACACCATGCGGCGAGCGCTGGTCGATCAGGCTCGACATCGCAAGCGTAAGAAGCGGGGCGGCGAGCTGGCTCGTCGACAATTGGCCGATTGGGATGCCATCAGTTTGCAGGATTCCGAGGACGTGCTTGCGGTAGACGAAGCGCTCAAGAGCTTGGAGCAACTGGATGCCAGGCAGGCCAAAATCGTCGAGTTGCGATATTTTGGTGGGCTGACAGTCACGGAGGTTGCTGAGAGGCTTAACCTGAGCAAGCGGACTGTCGAAGCGGATTGGACTATGGCCAAGGCATGGCTGCGTCGTTGGTATGAAGCTCAGGAAAAATAGTCTTGAATGCTGAACTGCACCAGCGGGTTAAAGAACTGTTTTCGGAACTGTGCGAACTGACGCCTTCGGAACAAGAGCGAAGGTTGACCGAACTGGAATCGGAATCGACGGAGTTGGTCCGCGAATTGCGATCGTTGTTGCCCTTTCACACTCGACATTCTACCGTCATTCCCAGTCCGCCAACGGCTGTTCCCAAGGTCCGCACCCGATCGACACTCAGCAAGACCTACCAGTCGCGATGGTCGCAATGGTTGCGGTTTTTTCTTCAAGCGCTGGCCATACCGGTGCCTGTTCTACTTGCCGGTATCGCTCTCAGCTACTGGACCAGCAATCACATTCAAACGGTCCTCAAAAATGGAGTGGCACAGCGACTGAACGACCGCATTGATCAGCGTTTGGCCGAATTCTATCGTTGGGAAAGCGGACAATTAGCTGCCGCCAAGCAGTGGGAACAACAGGTCGATGTAGCTCAGACGATTAAGCAGTTGCTAGAATCCTTAGCGGCAGCTACCAATGACGAATCGCATTCAGATGACTCGCAGAGCCGTCTGCAGATATTAACCCAGTCTCAAGTGGCCAAACGGCTATCGGAGCAATTGCGGGCATGGGTAGGTGATCGCGCCGATTACAGTTTGTGGGATCGCAGAATGGTTACTTTGGCCGATTCCGATCCGACTGACAATGAAACGGAGATTGGAGATTATATCTCACCGACAGGAGCGGCGCTGATAGCCCCAGTACTGCGCGGTCAGTCGCTACTATATGTTCCCCGGCTACGTAGTGCCATCGAATTGAGCAAAAGCGATCAAGTTAGGGAGTTTTCGTTGAGCTTATTGGTTCCCATAGAGGATAAATTGGGAAATGTGATGGCTGTCTTGCGTATCAGCGGTGCTGCCTTGGAGCAGAGTTACCTGGAGCTGACGGCCCAATGGACGAAATCGCAACTTGGGGAGACTTATCTGTTGAGCGAGCGAGGAGCCATGTTGACCAGCAGTCGATACTTGGAGGCGATCGACAAGATCGATTTGCCAACTGTGGGTGCAGGTCAGCACGGATTATTGTTGGTCCGCAATCCTGGTGTGAACCTATTGGCTGGTGAAATACCTGAAACCATACCGTCAGCTTGGCCACCAACGCTGCTTGCGCAGCAAGTTACTAGTGGTAACAACGGAATCAGTGTCGAGGGGTATCGCAACTATGTGGGACAGTGGGTAGTTGGTGCCTGGCGCTGGATGCCCGACCACGAGATAGGACTGGCCTTGGAAGAGCATGCAGACGATGCCTTTGCGTCTGTTGCGCAAATTAAACGCGCTATTGGAGGGCTGACCGCATTGTTTGTCTTGTCAACGGCGGGTGTCTCAATGTTCTCTCTGGTAAAACTATCGCGAAGCCGCATGCGAGAATTAAGTGATGTGGGCGCGTATCAAGTGCAAGAACTGCTGGGAGAAGGTGGCATGGGCCGTGTTTATCTGGCAGAACACGCGCTGCTGTGCCGACAATCTGCAGTCAAAGTGCTCAACGGGAACGTCGTGGACCACAGTGTCATCAGTCGCTTTGAACGTGAGGTGCAATTGGCAAGTCAATTGACTCACCCCAACACGATTGCCATCTACGATTTTGGCCGCAACAAAGAAGGTCTGTTCTACTACGCCATGGAATACATCAATGGCGCTCACTTAGGCCAATTGGTTGAGTACAGCGGGCCCCTACATCCGGGCCGCTGCATCTATGTGCTAAGGCAGTTGTGCCGCGCGCTAGGTGAGGCTCATCAGGTGGGCGTGGTGCATCGCGATATCAAGCCTCAAAATATCATGGTGTGCAATCGTGGCGGCGAACCGGACTTTGTCAAGTTGTTTGACTACGGACTGGTCAAAGCCTTTGCACCTGGTGTGAGTCCAACGTTTAGCCAAACAAAAATCGTGGTTGGCACACCGCGATTCATGGCACCTGAACGGCTCAGTTCGCCATGGCTGGCTGATCCCCGAGTGGATATCTATTCGGTGGGTGCGCTGGCCTATTTTCTTTTGACTTCGAAGCTGCCGCCGCTGTTTACCTCTATCGGCTCGGGAGCAAGCGACCAGCCAGGTGTAGAAACATTGGATTTGCCAGCCGGCGTGGTCGAGTTCGGCGAACTGCTGGGAATGTGTTTATCGACCGAGCCCGCCGACCGACCGTCCAGTATGAAGGCGCTGCTAGACGCGTTGGAATTATTGGCCGAACGATTTCCTTGGTCGCGCGAGGATTCGGTAGTGTGGTGGTCCAAGCACGAGGCCAAACTGCTGCAATTAGTCAAAAGCAAACGCAAGAAATTGGTAGCTCAGTTAGCTCGTTAATCGCCCAAGTTAGGTAATCGATCGATTTAGGGCATGCTGACCGCTTCTTGCCAGTCGGGATGATACTCTCGCGACCAAAGGGCTGATTGCTGGTTGTCATTAAGTATGTGACCGTTGGCCGGATCGGTGATCACTGTGCGGCCGGTGCGCTGAGCGATGTTGCCCAAGTGGCACAGGAGCGTACTCTTGTGGGCCTCGACAATCGGCTGGCGAAGCTCTTCTGGGCGACCGGTTCGTACGCACTGAATAAAATTGGTCAGGTGTTCCATTTGCCCACCATTATTCTGACCACTCACCTCTACCAGCTTGTCGTTCTTATCAAAAATCTTGTAGCGCCCGTCACCATCCAATTCAAGCGTGCCATCGCTGCCGTAAAACGCGCAGAAGTAATCCACGGTTCTCTTGTTGCACGACATGGAGTTCATCGTGATCTGCTGTCGATCTGGGAATTCAAAGCCTACAATCTGAGTATCAGGAGTCTCTTGGTCATCATCAAACCAGTATCGACCTCCGGAACTGACGGTCCGTACAGGGTAATCCACCTGAAGACCCCACCTGCATAGATCCAATCCATGCACTCCATTGTTAGCCAATTCGCCACCGCCCCAATGCCAGAACCAATGCCAATGGTAGTGAACGTAGTTGCTTCGATAAGGGCGTCGTGGTACGGGGCCCTGCCATAGTTCATAGTCCAGGTCGGCGGGCAGCTGGCTGTCGGCAACCTTGCCAATGGTTCCACGTAGCGATTGGTAGAAACAGCGAGATAAGTGTACCTTTCCAATCACTCCCGAATGCAATTTGGCGATCGCCTCCTGAGTGCCGGGCGAACTGCGGCGCTGTGTCCCCATCTGGACGCAGCATTTGTACTGCTGAGCTGCGGCGATCATCCATTCGCCTTCCAGCGGATTGTGGCTGCAAGGCTTTTCCACGTACACATGTTTACCCGCTTTGCAGGCCATGATCGTTGCCGGTGCGTGCCAATGATTGGGTGCTGCACACACCATGGCATCGATCGACGGATCGTCAAGGATACGCCGAAAATCTTGAACACCTTCTGACGGGCGACCAACCTTATCTTGAAACGTTTTCTGTCCCGCAGCCACTCGTTTCAGATCGGCATCACACAAATAGGCTACCTGGACGTTAGGCAGTGCGGCCAAGTCGGTGGCCAATTGCAATCCGCGTCCCAGCCCCATGACGCCTACGCGAATGGTTCTGTTGTCAGTGGCATCGTTGGATTCCGCTATAGAACCGGTCTGTGCCAGTACGGAAGCGGCTGCAGTTGTCGTAAGAAACGTCCGTCTTGGTATCATCAGATTGCCCTGCCCGCTTCTAAGAAATTGCCCTTGTCGATGAGAGCTGCCACTATAGCAGGTTTCGATCTGACGGGCAAATCGCTTAGCGGGTAAAGCCCATGTAGAACGAAAGCAGTTGCTTTTCGTCGCCGTCGGCCATAGCGACTGGAACCGCAAAGTCGAAAGCCAAAGGAGCTGGTCCCAAAGCGGGAACTGCGATGCGCAAGCCTAATCCAGGCGCAACGCGGAAGGTCTCTTCTTGGAACGTGATGTCGCGTTCTACGGTACCGTAGTCGACGAATGCCACGCCTCGCAGCATCTCGTCAGCCGTCAAAGGAAACATGTATTCTAGGCTGCCCAAAAACTGAAAGCGACCACCGACCTGAACGCCGCCTTCCTTGGGGCTAGCCCCGCGAAATCGAAAGCCTCGCATACTGCTGAAGCCACCTGCGAAAAAGTTTTCAAAGATCGGGGTTTGGTTTCCCGAAAAGCCCACTCGCCATGTATTGACCAGCACATGACGCCCCATGCCATCGGGGCGCTCATGGACTCGGGCGTAATGTGAAAAGTTAACTTGCCCTTGCGGATAATCAAAGTCGCCAAAGGCTTGATCGTAAATCAGTTCCAACAGTGTTCCCTCTGTTGCCAAGAACACGCTGTCACGAGTATCGCGGTTAAGCCGCAGTCGAGCCGTGTACAGTTCGTTATCACCCAGGACGGCATCCAGTGCGGGAACGCCGCTGACTCGAGGGTTGGTGATCGTGACGTTTTCGCCTCGAATCTCAGTGTTGATGGACAGGTCTTTGGTGATCGCATACCCCAATCCCAGGCGGCCACCCAGACGCTGTTCATTCCAATCGCGATAATTGCGGGTAAACAGAAACCCACCGACCGAAAAGCTATAGGGCGTGTATCCAAACAGATTGGGAGTCGCCCAGTTGACAGTGTAGCGTTGTACCTGATTACCCGGCATCAATTCGGCACGAAAACTTTGGCCAGCACCGCGAAAAGCGTAACCACTGAACAGTTCCGACCAACTGCGGGGGAAATTCATGATGTCAAAATTGCGTTCATCAATGATCAGTTGTCCAGCCACCCCTAAGTCGCTATTAACCGATCCACCTAGGATGACTCGCCCGGTTCTGGCTTCCTGCACGTATACGTCCAGCGGGGCAACCTGCACACGCGGCTGATAACCACTTGGGGCTGTGATGTTGGGCAGGCTCAGTCCACCCATCGGATCGGCAGGTGTGCCCAGAGCGCCAGGTGCAATCGATGGTTGCCCACCGATCGCTCCCGGTAGAACTGTAGAGTCATAACTGGCCACGGGAGCTGATCCAAACCCTTGCGCGGCAAACGGATTGGGCTGAACCGGATAGCTGGGCTGAGTCGCATAGCCAGAATTCGGGCTGGGAAGGGGGGAAGTAGCGTATCCCGGCGCAGTTCCTTGCAAAGTGCTGGGCATAGAGCCAGGGGCAAGTTGATTGTTTGTTGTCGGATAACTGCCCGCTGGGGGCTGAGCGCTGAATGGGTTGGGGTTGGCCAGAGGCACTGGTTGATAAACGGGTGGCGGTGCCTGATAGCGATTGATCGTTTGGCCAGGAGCGGCTTGTTGAGTTGTTTGTGGCTGCGCGGCAAGAACCGTAGTACCTGCCGATGGTGAGGCTTGCCAGCCGCTGCCGGATTGTCCGCGAATTATGGCGTTTGGGCTAAGCATGCCAGCGTTTTCGCTGGATGGCTGTGCGGCAAGAGGAGTTTTATGGACCAACTGACTTTGGCCGGTCGCTGTTGGGTTCGCTGCAATGGACTGACTGTTATCGGCATTGGAGATGGAGTTGGCTCGGCCCGATTCAGCAGCCGCTAGTGGGCAGCATTTAGCAGCTGGCTGCTTGAACCATCTGCCTTGAGGGCTGGATTGGCAGCCCACCATTAGGCCAATCAAGACTGCCAATAGACTCCATGCCCAGCCCCGAGCGCTTTGCTTGCCAACTGAGGTTTTTCGGATAGGACCCATGCTTACATTCACAAAATTGGTTGCATGAAAAGGTTCAGGGCATTGGCAGGAGGCGATAACCGATTGCCAGCAATCGCGCCCAACCTCAAGCGAGCTGGTTATTGGAATTCTGGATTTTCATCACTGCGACGAACGTGGATTCTTGGAGGTTCACCCTGTCTGGGATCGACTTCGAAAATTTGGCTGGCTTTAATTCTTCGCTCGGAAGCCTCTAATCTTCGCAGATCGATCAACTGGCCGGGGACGATGTCAATTAGGTTCAGTGGGACACTGCGCTTGGTGTGATTCGAGTCACCCACCATGTGGATATTGATGTCGCCAGCCACATACTGATCGCCTTCGTTGATCTTATAAACCAGATCCAACCAGCCCGGCTCATCCAAAAACACAGCTTGGGGTTCAATGTCTACGTAAATAAATCCATCGCGTCCATAGAAATCGGTTCTTAAGCGGCGTTGATCGAGAGTCATTTTGGCGTGATTGAAGGCATCACCCGGCTTCAGCTTCATCGATCCCAGCAATAGTTCATTGGTAAAGGCTGGATACTGATTGCCTGTGACAGAGATATTCCGAACGTGAAACTGTTGACCTTCGTCAATGACAAACGTGACATCCACCCAAGCGCTGTTTTGATGGTACTCTATCCGGTGGCCAACCCGCGCTTGAAAATAGCCTAACGATCGATACAACTCGATCAGCTTTTGAGCGTCATCTTCTATCTTGATTTGATTTGCTAGATTGCCAAACGGCTTGATGCCTCGCCATGAATCACGCGAGTCGATTTTGGTTTTTAGTACTTCTTCCTTAAAAAGTTTGTTGCCAACGAAGTGGATAGCCCAGATTCTTTCCACTGGTCCTTCGTCGATCGAGAAGAAGACTCGGCGTTGATTAGGTTTGTTACCTTCAACGACCTGAATGGCAGCTTGATTCATGCCTTTCTCTCGATACAGATCCAACAGTCGCTGCTGTGCCATTTCTACCGAGAAAGGATTAGCCGGATCGCCTGGTTCAATTCCGCAGTGTTTTTTTAGTTCGCTATCGTTTAGTCGTGTATTGCCATGAAAAACGACTTCGGTGACTGTCGGCTGTTCTTTGATATCAAGACGTACGACGATGCCATCCGGATATTCGATAATGTCCGACTTGATTTGGCGGAACAAGTCTGTGCGATACAGTTCATGGATATCAAGTTGCAACTGCTTTTCATCAAACATTCGATCTTGGCGAGTTTGCATGTGCGACAGGATCTTATGCTGGCTGATGGTTTCGTTGCCTTCGATTTGAATGCCCAATACCATCTTGCCATTGTGTCGCTGATTGACCCGCGGGCCGCCACTTTCCCAGACCCGGTCGGAAAATTTAGGTTCTTCGAAGACTGGAGCGCCAGCATCACCGGCACCACCAGGCGTCTGTGCAGCAGCGCCGGAGCATAGTAACAGCCCGATCAACATGGCAGCGTAAAACAGCTTGTTGTAGACCATAGGTAAGAACCTGAAGTTCATTGATCGTCCGAAAATCACTAGGGTGTCACTCGTTCTTGGTCGCAGCGCCCCGCCCAGGGTTTCACTGAATCGACCGCAAATGAGCAAAACGTGCGGTATTGCCCCTGCATAATTACTGAAACCAGCCAGCCGTCACAAGACAGAAACTTCATGGGTTAGGATCACAAAGCTCGCTAGCAATGGTCGCAAAAAATCGATGTGGGAATTTCGGCAGCAATCTGCTACAAGCACCACTTGCGAGAAGTATTCGCGTTGCTTCAAAGAGGGTCAGTAGTTGCCGACCGGGAAACTGCTTGGGATGAATGGCTTGCTAAACTTTCGAACGAAAACTCGGCTATTTGGGCTTGCTGCCTTGCTAATTCTGCAAGGGCTTCTAATATTTCAGGCCGAAGTTCAAGCCTACGACTCGGTCGAACAGGAACTGCGATTGGTTTGGGGTGGAGCCGAACCGAGGGTCTACCAGGGAACGATCTCTATCACGTCTGGTACGCTGGAAATCCGGCGCAATTTGAATGTCCAGCCCAGTGCAGTAGGGACGCAGCATGCGATCAACGGTCAGTCGATAGCCATTGCCCCTCATCAGCAATCCACATTTGGTGGTATGGATCTGTTTGTCCGAGGTAACTTGGCTAGCCAAATCAAAATTCAGTTTCAAGATCCGACGACGGATCGGCCCACCGAGTACGAAGTTGAATTGCAGCAACTACAAGAGGGCGTATGGGTTCAGCCGCTGGATTCCAAAGGCAACCGCATTGCTATCCAGCGCCAGGTGTTTGATCGCTTGAGAGTCCACGAGACGACCGTGCCTCCGCTGCTGGATGCCAACGCAATGTGGCAATTCGGCGTTTCAGGTTATCGCACGGGACTAGCTGCTGGGCAGTATCAATTGGTCGCTCAGTGGTCTGGACGCCGTAGCGTGACGCCTCTTTTTTCTAAAATTGTGGAGGTCGACGCAACCGGCAGTTTTCAGCCGGTGCAGCTTGAATTAAAGGCACCTCCCAAGGAAGGTGGCCATCGGTTGGAATTGCAGATACATCGTGGCGGCTTGCTAACGAACCTGACGGGTGCCAAACCGATGCTGGTTCGAAGCATCGACGTAGGTGTGATGGATGATTCGGCTGATACAAAAGCAATTCGCGGATGGAAGCCTCTGCTTTCGGTGGACACTGTCGCCGCCATCAAACCAGGAAATTTGGCTTGGCTGACAACGTACACTCAGCATGCTCTAGCGGCTTCATCGGCTGAAGTGAAGGATTTGACTGGTCTGGGTGAATTGAAACTACCCGAGCAGTGGAGCCGTCTGGTGCCCTTCAGCCGAACCATGACGGGTGTGGGTAGTGTGACTCAAGTAGGTCAAATCAGCACGCGGACTTTCTTGTCCGGCGCGGACTCACGCAAAGTCAGTGAACAGACTTGTGTTACTTTGGCACCCAGTAGCTGGATGGCTGTGCCGCTAACTGGACTTCAGCCAGGTCAGCCTCATCGACTGCGAATCGAAATACCTGTGGATCAAGGTGGCAATCTAAGTATCGCCGTCAAGGGCGCCGGTCACAACGACCAATCTTTAGAACCTCAAACCAGTGTGGTGGTCAATCAAAGCGATGTGACCCAAGCGGAGGGAAGTCTCACGCATGACTTTGTCTTTTGGCCAAGTAAGGAGCAGGTGAGCATTCTGCTGGCAAACAACAGTCGAATGAAATCAGCTTCAGTGGGTAAGGTGCTTTTGGAAACATCTCAAATGGAGACGGTGCCTGCGACGGCCAACGATACTACTAGTTCAGCAGATTCGATCCAGGGTCGTCACACAAGCATCTATTTGGATCAGCCATTCTTAGTTGACTGCATGGCAGCCCCACGAGTGCCAGATTCTCAATCCGGTCAACTGCTAGAGAATTGGGATACGTGGCAGACAGTTGCCGAACGAATTGTGCAGCAGATGCGGCAAGCTCAGGTTGATACATTGCATCTGACTGCGGCAACCAGTAGCGGTTCCTTGATGCCCTTGCAGTCCCTTCGCTCTTTGCCATCACTCGATAAATCTACATTTTTTAGCGACGGTCGCGCTCCTGAGAATCACGATTTTGTGGAACTGTTACTTCGGCATTTGGATCGATCCAAGTTGCGATTGATCATCGAAGTAGAACTGCCTCAAAGCTTGCTGGCTGCACGATTGGATTCTGCGGGAGATGATGATCTTTATCAAACCGATGTGTTAGGGCAACCGTATCGACATCCTCAGGATTCGCTTGGGCGTCCCCTGCCCTGCAATCCGCTGGATCCAAAGGTAAAGTCCGAGCTGTCAAAGACATTGCGAGAAATCGTCCAGCGTTACGCGACGCATCCATCTTTTGCAGGTGTTGCGGTTCGCTTGAATCGCGACTCGCAATTCTTGTTTGCCGGGGAAAAATGGGGTTACAACCGACAGCTTTTACAAGAGTTCGCGGCCGCTTCGGCAGTCACCTTGCCTGGTCAATCACAGGAGTTGCAGCAGCTTTTTACCGGGCCTGTTCGGCTAAGTTTTTTGAATTGGCGAGCCGGTCGTATCACCGAGTGGATCGGGCAATTAGCTAATGATGTTCGCCGGGACCGTCCCGATGTACAACTGTATCTAAATACAATTCGCTTGTGGGATAGCGAACCGGAGTCGCACGATTTCTACGATCTTGAATCGCTTTATCGAAACCCTCGCCATTTTATGCTGAGTCTAGGTTTGGACCTGCAAGCTTTGTCGGAAATCGACGGACTGGTAGTCACGCAAGGATCGGTTCGTAATGCGTGGCGTAGTCTGACGTCTAAAGATTGGCGGCGCTCCGCAGTGGCCGATCAAGGCGTGCCAATCGATACCCATCGATCGCAGGCAGCTCTGGTTACTCATCAACCAAAGGTGCTATCGTTAACCCAGTCAGTCGCCAATTCGGCCGGACAGTCATCACTGGTAAGACCCACGGTCTATCCAGATATCGCGCGCCATGGCCAATTCGCTCGTCAAGCGCTGATTGAACAGTTGTTTCGATCGGATGTTCAAGAGCTTGGTTTTGGTGGATGGCAACCGATATGGACACAAGAGACAGAGCTGATGGCGTTGCTGTCAACGTTTAGGGCCCTGCCTTCGCTGCCCCTAGAAGACCGACAGCTTCTAGGCAGTGATGCTCCGGTTCGCATACGTACTGGAAGAACCGATCAGGGCAGCTTTTTGGCGGTCGTCAATGCGGCTCCCCAGGCGGTGCAGGTCAAGCTTCAATACAATTCCACAGTGGCGGATAAGTTGGAGTTGTTGGGCCAGCGCTTAGACGTTGCTATCGAGCAGGGGTCAGACGGCATGTCAATTCTGGTTCCCCCGTTTGATATGCTGGCGTGGAGTTGTTCTGACCCGGATTGGCAAGTGGTTGCCGCCGAATCTAGTTTTGACAGCGATGCGATCCAAGCTTCAATCGCGCAAATCGAGAGGCTGGAGAAACTGATGACCGCAGCCACCGACCCGACTCAACAACGAATGCTATTTAACGTGGGTGGAACCTTCGAGCAGTGGATATCACCAGACAAGCCGATGGGCTGGAACGTATCAGCTTTGCCTCAAACTCGCATTGCTCGCGCCACGGAACTTCCACATTCGGGTAGCTATTCCATATTGATCGAAAACCAAAACACTGGGCAAGTAGCCGCTTGGATTCAGAGCACGCCAATCGAGTTGCCAAAAACCGGGCGTCTAACGGTCCGAGCATGGCTCAGATCCTCGGCCGCTGAAACGCAGTCTCCGGTCGTCCGGCTAGGCGTGATCGGCAGGCGGCGGGATGGGCAGCGCTATCAACAACAGGTCTTCTATGGTGGAACAGACAACGATCAACGCACACTGGCCAATGACTGGGGGCGACGTCCAGCGGAATTGCATTTAGCCGATGTGCCCATTGATGATTTGGTAGACCTGCAAGTAGCTATCGACTTAATCGGACCTGGTAAAATTTGGGTGGATGATGTGGAGGTGGTTGAAAATTGGCTGCATCCCGATGAACGCAACTATCTGCGCGGACAATTGCTGGTCGCCAAGCAGAAGCTTGCCGAAAACAATCCTTGGCCTGCCGATAAATTGATTCACGGTCCATGGAACCATTATCTGTTGGATCTGCAAGCCAATCTGCCAACCACGGTCAAATCTGCAAGTCATCCGAATCGCCAATCCGAATCGTCGACGTCTTGGGCCGGGTCCAAGTCCACGATCCAGCAGTGGCGAGAGAGCCTCTTAGAACGCTGGCGGCGTTAGTTCAGGAATGGTTATAGCTCAGACGCTGGAGCAGAGCGATTACATTTCAGTGCAGCGTCGTATTCAGGCTTTGAAGCAGCAGGTGGAGGTAGCCTGTTTAGGTGGTCCGAGTGAAATCGATCAGAAGCCTACAGAAAAACCAGCCGATCGCTGCTTGGCACCAATCCACCTGGACGAACTGCGCGACGCGCTTCAGGTACAACCCAGCCAGTCCGGATATCGTTGTAGCGATCGAGGTTTTTTGAATATAACCAGTCATCAGTACATCGAGCTACTGGACTGGACGGCCAGAACACTGGCCGCAGGCAAGAACGGAGCGACGCCAGAAGAAGCTCCGCCTGTTTGGCAGCGGCTTTCGCTGGGTCTGTCGTCTGGAGCGTGGCTGGAGCTAGTAGCCAACTTTGGCAAGCTATTCAAACTAGTAGCTGGCAAGCCGCATGTCGTCGACCAACATCGCGGGGTGAAGCATCCCAAGCGCTTCAAGCTAACCAGTCGGGCTCGCGAGCTGCTATCCAGCGCGTGATGCACCGTTCATTACAACAAAACGAATGGTTGTAACTCTATCCTAGGCGAATCTACCGTCATCCTAATACGCTGACGTCTCGCGTAGTCGGCAAATAGCGGGTTTCTACCAGAAAGTCTCTTGGCAGGCAGTCCTGAAGAAGAGAATCTATCGCCTGAGCGGCCACAGCCAGACGCAATTACGACTACCCCATTGGCAAGTAGGACTGTCCCCAGGGTGCTCTTGCTCAGGGTGCTCTTGATCCCTCTAGCAAGCTGGACTGTCCCCAGGGTGCTGCTCTAGCGACTTGGCCTGCCTTTCAAATTGATATACTACTTTGTTTTGGCCATGGATGTGGTTGGGTCCTACGTAAATGCTACCTACTTTTTGATGTTTGGTGATGCACTCGCACTGATGGATATGATGCAACTCGTTACGCTTCTTGCTTATTGCTGCTCCAGTTGTTTTATGTAACCAGAGAATTGGCTGCGCTGAACTTCGGAAACCTCAGGAAGTTTTAGTTCTAAACTCTCTAACTTTGCGGCAATGATATCTGCCACGGTGGCTCGTGCATACCACTTGTCGTCGGCTGGTATGACGTACCACGGAGCATATTTGGTGCTGGTTTCTTGCAGGCATTGCTGAAACGCTTCTTGGTACAGCGGCCAAAGCTTTCGTTCGGCCAGATCGCCTGGGTTGAACTTCCAATGCTTGGCTGGTTCTCGCAAACGATCCAGTAGGCGATCTCGTTGTTCGCTGGATGAAAGATGCAGAAAGAATTTCAGCACCATCGTACCGTGATGGGTCAGGCTGCGCTCGAAAGTGCGGATCTCCTTGAAGCGGCGATCCCAAAATTTGCTAAGCGCCTTGGACTTATCCAAATCCAAACCAGGAATGTTTTGCGGTTGCAGAAAGTTCGGGTGTACACGAACCACCAACACTTCCTCGTAGTAAGATCGATTGAACAGACTGATCATGCCTCGTTCTGGCAAACAGGGGCCAGGTCGCCACAAGAAATGATGTTTCTGCTCAGTTGAATTAGGGGGGCCGAACGAATAGACACGGCAGCCTTGCGGATTGACCGCTCCCATCACATGTCGAATGATGCCGTCCTTGCCCGAAGTATCCATACCCTGAATGATAATCAGCAGTGAGTGCGTCTTGCTTGCGTAAAGAAGCTCTTGTTGCTGTTGAAGTGCCGACACATCAGCCGCCAACGATTCAGCCGCGACATGCTTGTTATTCAGTTCGTCGCCCGATTTGGTGCTGATCCTGCTGAGATCCAACTCGCGGTCTGGACAAACTTTGAAGCGACTCACTTCGAACCGGTGCTGTTTGGTCATGTTCCAATCCTCTTATACAAAACGAAATTGGCCATTGTTAGGGATAAACACGTTAAGCCAGAAACGGCATCATGTGAACTAAAGGATGTAGAAAGTTTTATGGATCGATGACTGCCTCAATTGTGCTGCGAGGGCTGTTCATGATGCCGCAATCGATCTTTCGTCTTCTGGCAGCCTGACTCTGACAGTATAGTCCAGGTACTGTAAAAAAACACCTTGCCGCAGGGATCGCCGGGATTGCACGATAGAGACCGAAGCGGATAATTAAAAAGTTTGCGGTTTTTACCAGTTTGAGAACTTTTTTGGAGTTGATTCCTATGGCCTTAGTACCTCTTCGAGTTGTTTTGGATCACGCGGCAGAAAACGGTTATGGAGTGGCTGCTTTTAATGTCAACAATATGGAACAGATCCAGGCCATCATGGAAGCTGCTGTTGAGACCGATTCGCCGGTCATTATCCAAGCTTCGCGAGGCGCGCGAGCCTACTCGCAGGATCTTTATCTCCGCAACTTGATGCGAGCAGCCGCCGAGCTACATCCTCAGATCCCCATCGTGATGCACTTAGACCACGGAAACAGTGTGGCTACCTGTGCCAGCGCGATCGAGAACGAATTCACTTCGGTGATGATGGATGGATCGTTGATGGAAGATGGCAAGACGCCCGCCAGCTATGAATACAACGTTCGTGTCACGGCAGATGTTGTGAAATTGGCACATTCACGTGGCGTTTCGGTAGAAGGCGAACTGGGATGTTTGGGTTCACTTGAATCTGGTGAAGGGGAGCAGGAAGATGGACACGGAGCCACCGGTACCCTGTCCCATGATCAATTGCTGACCGATCCCGACCAAGCTGCCGAATTTGTTGAAGCCACTGGCGTGGACGCGCTGGCCGTTGCTATTGGAACTAGCCACGGGGCCTACAAATTCACTCGCAAGCCTGACGGCGAAGTGCTGGCGATGAGCCGCATTGAAGCGATTCATGCCAAGCTTCCAAATACTCACCTGGTAATGCACGGCAGTTCATCGGTTCCTCAAGAATTGCAGGACATCATCAACAAGTATGGCGGAAAGATGAAGCAGACCTACGGCGTGCCGGTGGAAGAGATCCAGCGCGGCATCAAGAGTGGCGTGCGCAAGATCAACGTGGACACCGATAATCGCATGGCTATGACGGGTGCAATTCGCAAGGTCTTGATGGAAAGCCCAGAGAAGTTTGATCCTCGCGACTACATGAAGCCAGCCCGATCCGCGATGAAGCAAGTTTGCGTTGCTCGCATGGTAGCCTTCGGCCAAGCCGGTCATGCTCCCAGCCTGCGCAAGCAATTGGAACAGCTAGTCTAGTTCTTGCATCATAACCTGAACCAATTGCTGTACGTGTGGTGATTGAACCATGCTGTGATGGTGGCCTGGAACAAAACGCACGTCCGCTTGCTGAACCAGATGCCGCCAGCCTCGGTCTTCACTAACCTTCAAGTCGAAGGGAACTTCCTGAGGACGCAGCAGAAGCAATTTGGCTGCGATCGGTTGCAGGCGATATTTGCGGGACAGTGACACGTGGTGATGGAATAGGTGTTGTAGGTCCGCCAGCACACGCTCGACCACTTCCGGCGGCGACTGGCGATCTAGGATTCCTAGTTTGTCCGCGTGGCTGTGCAAAAGTGGCAACTGCTGCTGTGGCGTCAGTTCGCCTAATTGGTCCAGTGTCAGTTCGATGCCGTATTCCAATCCCACGTTCACCTGTTCGTCTATGGGGACACAGTCTGTCGATCCTTCTGGGATGGTGGTATCTAAGAAGATGAGCTGTCGTACCGACTGAGCATCCTGCTGGAGAAGCTGTCTAGCCATCTCGTAAGCCACCAGACCACCCAGCGACCATCCGCCTAAAACGTAGGGGCCGTGGGGCTGAATCGATCGCATCGCTTGCAGATACTCAGCCGCCATCTGCTGGATCGATTGCGGTAGCGACTCGTTGCCATGCAATCCTCGCGAGCGTATCGCCCAGAACGGTTGCTCGGCTGGCAAATGTTGAGCCATCTCGCGGTAACAAACCACGATGCCTCCCGGAGGATGTACCATAAAAATAGGCGAGTGACCGCCGGTGGGTTTCAGTGAGGCTAGCAGAGGGTGCTGAGCGGAACTGGCTGCAGTGTTTTCATGTTGATAAAATTCAACACAGGTCAGTCCAAAACGATCGACCATCGCTTGTGGGTGTATCTCGACCAGGCGACGGGCCACTTGAGCAATGTCGGCAAGATCAAACAGAAGTGCTGTCGGAACATGAACTCCCAGGTCATTGCTCAGTTGAGTGGTCATCACGGCCGCTTGTAAAGAGCTGCCACCTGCTTCAAAGAAATTCTGGTGAATACCAATCGTACTTAGCTTCAATTCTGCAGACCATTTTTCTACCAAATAGGTTTCTAGTGCTGTGCGTGGAGGCACGGCTTCCTGAAGCCATGACTGAGCCGGCAGATCTTGAGGCAATCGCCGACGATCAACTTTGCCGCTGGTAGTTAGTGGCATCGTATCCAAGATGATCACTGCGGCAGGAATCTTGTAGTGGGGCAGTCGAGTACTTAAAAAAGTTCGCAGCGCCTGCTGATCGATCTGACAGTTCACTGTCGGGCACAAATATGCGACTAATTGAGCGGCCGAAGTGTTGGCCGCGTTTACCAAAACAGCCGCTCGGTCGATCGATGGATGTGACTGCAAAACAGCTTCGATTTCTCCCAATTCAATACGATAGCCGCGAAGTTTGATCTGATGATCCACACGGCCCAAGAATTCAATTTGACCGTCAGGAAGTTGTCGCGCGGTGTCGCCAGTCAGGTACATGCGTTGCTGGGGATCACGCGGATGTGAGACAAACTTACGCGCGGTCAATTCGGCATCATCGTGGTAACCGCGAGCTAATCCTGGACCACTAACAGCTAATTCGCCTGGCACCGTGCACGGGACTGGTTCGTGCTGGGCGTTTAAGATCAGCACCTCCATGGCATCGATCGGATAGCCAATGGTCATGTTCTTTTCAGGCAAGTGTCCGGTAACCTCCAAAGCGGTCGCTTCCACCGCAGTTTCAGTTGGTCCGTACAGGTTCCATATTCGCACCGGCAACTGAGAACGAATCAGTGCAGGCAGTTCCGGCGATAGCGCTTCTCCACCAGTCCAGATCTGCCGCAAGCTGGTACACTGCGAAAAAAGCGGGTGAGTCACCAGTAATTTCAGTAGACTGGGTACGGCTGGCAGTACCGTGATCTGTTGCTGCATTATTTCTTGCAACAGCAGAGTTGGGTCTTGCCTAGCGGCGGGCAAAGGCCAAACCAAGGCCGCGCCTTGTGTCAATGCGCTCCAGCCATTGCCCAGTGCGGCATCAAATTGATGAGAAAGCAGCATCAAGACGCGATCGGTCGATTGCAACTGGATCGTGTTAGCACGCCACCGAAGGGTGTTGCAGATACTACCATGCTCGACCAACACCCCTTTGGGTTGCCCCGTGGAACCTGACGTGTAGATCATATAAGCTAGGTTCTGTGGTGTTACTTTGGCCTGAGCGACTCGATTGGTTGCCACGGCGGCAGGCAGCATGGCGATGTCTATCACCAGCGATTCGGCAAGCCGCTCAGGCAGATCGCTGCGGCTGTCTGATAAAGCAACCTGTGTGTTTGGTGCGCTGATCAACTGGACGGGGTCAATGGCGGGTTGGTTCAAGTCGATGGGGATGGCCGCTCCACCGGCAAGATGGACGGCCAGCATAGCGGCAAAGGCATGGCAACCCTCGCGACACAAGACGGGAACCAGAGACTCAGGTCCAACACCACGCGACTTAAGTTGGTGGCTCAGGCTATGAGCAACCAGAAATAGATCTCGAAAAGAAGCTTGTTGACCATTGGCTTGCAGAGCCAAATGATCGGGAGTTTTGGCTGCCGCTCGTAAGATCATTTCATGTACGCTATTGGCGGAAGCTGAGTCAACTTTGCCAGCTACCGTAGCGGATGATCCGGTTTGATGCACCGCTGCTGCACTTAGAGTGTCCGCGACGCGGATACTAGATTGCGGGATCGGTGCGTAACGCGAGAAAATATTCCATGGAACGTCGGCCAGCGGTGTCGAAGGATGGGCTAACAAGCTGTCCAAAAGCGAGCTGAAGTTGTCTGCCATGCATCGCATGCTTTCAGCATCAAACAGATCTCGACAGTACAGGAGCATGGCTTGCAGTTCGTCACCACACTGCTCGAATACAAACTCCAAATCGTAGTGACAGGTCGGGTGCGGTACGTAAAAACTCTCCTGACGCAATCCGCCGAAATCGAAGGAACGGGTCTGATTGGGAAACAGCACTCCAGCACGGCCCGACTCTTCTCGCTTGTGAGCCTTTTCAAAAGTACAACTCACCTGAAAAAGCGGACTGCGGCTGGGGTCACGAGTAATGCCAGCAGAGCGAACGATCTCCGAAATCGGATAGGCTTCATGTTCCATCGTTTCGATCAACTGCACAGTGGTTTGTTGGACCAGGCTGGCAAACGGTTGGTCAGGCCGAATCTGGCAGCGAACAGGCAACATGTTGATGAAAAAGCCAACCGTTTGTTCAAACTTCTGATGACTGCGACCGGAAAAGGGGCTGCCAACAAAAAACGCTTCTTGCCGGCTATATCTACTCAGCAAAACCTGCATGGCTGCATGCACAACCGCAAACGCAGTGGCTCGCATCTGACCTGCCAGCCCAATGACGCGTTGTGACACGCCGTGGCTAAGCGGAATGACAACACAGTCGGCTCGATGTGTAAAGGCGGCTGGCCTGGGAAGATCGGTGGGAACGTCGAGAACCGGTGGAATGTCGGCTAGCGTCTTCTGCCAGAAATCGATCAACGGTTGGCAGGTCGTCCCGCTAAGTAAATCGGCCTGTTGCGACACGTATTGCCGATAATTGTCAACTACGGGTGGAAGGTCGGGTGCTTGTCCGGCAACCAACTGTGGGTACGCTTGACGCAATTCCATCAAAATTAAGATCAATGACCAGAAGTCAACGATGATATGATGAGTCAGCGCCAAGACGATCCAGTCGTCTGCGGCAAGCTGATAAACTACGATACGCAGCAGCGGGCCTTTTTCTAAGTCAAATGGTCGACGCATTTCTTGGTCAAGCTCTTGCCGCAGGCTGTCTTCACTGGCTCCAAGCATGGGTACCAAAAGAAATTCGGGTTCCAATTGATCGTGGACGATTTGCAGCAGTTGACCGCTGCTGTCACTGAATGTCGTACGAAGCGCAGCGTGGCGTGAAGCCACCAATTGGATCGATTGCCTAAGCGATTCGGCATGGAGCGGGCCGCGAATGCGAGTTGGCAAGAATACGTTAAACTCAGTCTGCCCGGGATTGCGACGAAAGGCGTGCCACAAACCTTGTTGGCCTGCCGACATCGGGAACTGCTTGGCTTGAGCCGCCTGCTGCCGCAGCAGTTTTTCCAGCAAAGCTCGCTGCTGGACAAGTGTCAGAGGTGGAGTTTGAGCCTTTTCCACGAAGCGCTTCCTTGTTAGTTGGTTTCCTTGGCAACCGCTGCGGATATCGCTCTTGCAGACATCCTTGTAACGCGAATCCTCGATTCATCGCCCTCCGGCATTATAGCGTTGTTCCGTCCAAAGTGTGTGCGGCCAGAAGTGTAGCGTGGGACAAGCGGGGCAATTCGAATTGTTTCCATTCCCCAAAAAATTAACGACAACCAGATCGTTTTGAATGCAAATAGATTTGCCCAGCGCCTGCCAATCGCCGATGGGAATTCAAAGAGAAGTGTCGCTACATTTGCTGAGCATCCGTGTTAGCCGTTAGCTCAGCCGTCGGTTCAGAGTGCCTAGGCGCGCTCGATGGCTTCTCAGGAAAAAGTGAATCAGGGGATGCACATGGCTTGGCTTTCGATAACGACAGGCCCAATTGATGATATTGTGCAACCGAAAACCGGCGCAGCGCAGCGGTGGAGCTAAAGAAGAGTTTAATTCTAACTGAGTGTTCATGGTTTCATCCGGCTACGAGTGTGGTAAAAACATTTTAATCGAAGCGGCATCAGATGGCAACAAACGACGATAAAATGGATGCTTTGGAGTCGAAACCGATGACGAATAACTACGACTGTATCGTACTGGGACTGGGAGGCGTAGGCAGTGCCGCAGCCGCGCATCTGACGCTTGGTGGCCGCCGCGTGCTGGGTATCGATCGCTACTGCCCACCACACTCGTACGGAAGCTCTCACGGGCAGACTCGGATCATTCGCAAAGCCTATTTTGAGCATTCGGATTACGTTCCGCTGCTCAAACGAGCCTACGAACTCTGGCGACAACTGGAAACTGAGTGCGGCGAAAAACTCTATTTTGCAACCGGCCTATTGCAAGCCGGTCCAGCCGATGGTGAGGTCCTATCGGGCGTTAGGCGTAGCGCTACTGAGCACGATCTGCCGATCGAGAAGATGGCAATGGCACAGGCCAGTTTGCGATTTCCTGGTTTGGTAGGCGATCCGACTTGGCAGGCCATCTTAGAGCCGGACGCGGGCTACCTGAAAGTGGAAGCCTGTGTGGCCGCCCATCTACAAACGGCTCGACGACACGGCGCACAGTTGCTCATGAACCAGCCGGTTGTGAATTGGATTGCGAAACAGAATCAAGTGATTGTCGTAACGGCAAATCAGACCTACTTTGCCGACAGTTTGGTCATCGCTGCAGGTCCATGGGCCGCACAGTGTCTTATCCGTTATCGATTACCCTTTCACATTCTTCGCAAGCAACTGTATTGGTACCCAGCACCTAGTAATTATCATCTGTTAAACGGATTTCCCTGCTTTTTCTATGATACACCTAACGGATACTACTACGGCTTTCCGAGTATCAGCGATGAAAAAACAGGGGCATTCCAAGGACTTAAAGTTGCCAGGCACAGTGGTGGAGAAGAGGTCGCATCTCCGACGGAAGATGATCATCCAGAAGATCCGCAAGACCGTCAGGCAGTGGAAACATTCTTGCAGCAGTATTTACCCGGCGTTCAGCGACCGCTCAGTCGATGGGCAGGCTGTTACTACACGATGACGCCAGATCAGAATTTTATCATCGACTGTCTGCCCGATGCGCCCAATGTTACGATAGTGGCAGGGCTCTCCGGGCATGGTTTCAAGTTCACATCGGTCCTTGGTGAGCTGGCCGCACAATTAGCCACAAACCAACAGACAACGTTGCCCATCGAATTCCTTCGTCTTCGGTGGAAATAAAAACGGTAACTGTTCACGGGTTTTGTAGGGTGGGACAAGTGATTCGCACGCATAGACTAGTATTGCGGCAGTGGCGGCAGACGGACCGTGATCGGTTTGCAAAGATGAATGCAGATCCGAAAGTGATGGAGTTCTTTCCTTCTACGCTCACTCGCCAGGAAAGCGACGTGGTCTTTGATCGCATCCAACAACATTTTCAGGAGCATGGTTTTGGAATGTGGGCTGTCGAAATTCCTCAGGAAGCAGTTTTTATTGGCTTCATCGGGCTGGCGGTACCACGTTTCAATGCCCACTTCACGCCCTGTGTCGAGATCGGTTGGCGACTAGCGTCTGAGTATTGGGGGCATGGCTACGCGACTGAAGGCGCCGCTGCAGTTCTGAACTACGGATTTCAAGAATTGGGACTTCAAGAGATTGTATCATTCACTTCCAAAATCAATCACCGTTCACAGCTTGTCATGGAACGAATCGGGATGAAGCATTGTGAAACCGAAGATTTTGATCATCCAGCATTACCAACCAGCCATCCACTGGCTCGACATGTCCTGTGTCGCAAGAGCGCATCGCGGGGGCAAAGACCGTGACCAAGAGCAACTCAAACGTTTTTTATGCGGGCCTATGGTTGATCGTTTTAGCTTGTTGGATTTGGGTAGCGCGTCATCATCACCCTACTTGGCTGCTAAATTTTTGTTCCAGTGCATTGCTTGTCGGTGCATCCGCGCTGGTCGCAACGATCAACGCTTGGGCGTTGTACCCAGGATTGAAGGCAAGCGGACAGTATTGGCGATATGGGCTTGGATTGATGGTCGTGCTGTTAATGGTTGATTTAGCCGTAGTGCTTGTCATTGGTTGGATCTACGACGCACTTTGGGGGCCCGACCCGATTCGGTATACTTTTTGGCAGAATTTCGTTATGGACGGTGCATTTATCGCGATTCACCTCTCAGCGGCAGTCGTTTTGAAGGCCAATTGCTAGCAAAATTTCTCGGCCCAAGATTGCACTTTCGGTCATCGATTGAGTCTCCTAGACTCCATCCCGCGACGAAGGAACGGCGCGAAATGGTTTTTGAGTTTAAGGAGATTCGAGCATGGAAGCTCGGCAAGTCCGCCCCTGGATGGGACTATTGTTGACGGCTCTTTTTTCAAGCCACACTTGCGGGCAGTATGGTGCCCCGGTCGCGGTAGTCCTGCCCGCTTCGGCCAGCGGTCCATGGGCAGTGCCGGTGATGCCGGTAGTTCATGCGGTTCCAACCGGTTCACCTGTCATGGCCTCTCGCGCTGGTGCCAGTCCAGGATCTCGAGGCCAAGCGGTTGGGCAGTCTCAGAATTTTATCGTCTTCGCTTCGTCAGCCGATTGGGCTGGGCAGGTGGCGGAAATAGCTGAACAGCAGCGGCGAGACTTGGCGATCCACTGGTTTGGTCGTGAACTGCCACCCTGGTCCCAGCGATGCCCCATTCACGTTCAGGACGCGGCCAATTTGGGTGCTGGTGGTGAGACGCGTTTTGCACTGTCCCGAGGTGTGCCTGGCAATTGGATGATGAGCGTCCAGGGGACGCGAGAGAGGATTTTGGATAGCGTGTTGCCTCACGAAATCACTCATACTCTGTTTGCCACATACTTTGGCCGGCTGAACAAGTATGTCCCACGCTGGGCCGATGAAGGAGCAGCAACGACGGTAGAGCACGAGGCCGAAAAGAAGAAACATCGACATTTCTTGAAGCAATTCCTCAAGACAGGTCGCGGGTTGGCCTTTAACGAAATGTTTCGACTAAAGGAATACCCGCAAGACATACTGCCATTGTACGCCCAAGGCCATTCGGCGGTACAGTTCTTAATTGATCAAGCCGACCCACAGCACTTCATTCACTTTTTAGAATTCGGCATGCAATCTGAGAACTGGTCCGCATCGTTGGACAAGTTCTATGCCTACGCTTCGATTGGCGAATTTCAAATCAGTTGGAATCAGTGGTTGGTTGACGGAAGTCCCAAAGACCTATTGGCCTATTCACCGCTCATTCGCAGGCAATCGGCCATTGCCAGTAACGTTGCGGTGGCTTCGGTAGAAGCTCCTTTGCCAAAACAGTCTGATTCAAGCGGCGGCTCCGAAGCCAATTCACCGGCCGGTCAATCGGAGAGCAGTTTGAGTGGCATTCAGGTAGCTGCAGCTGCGTCACTCGAAGGTCAGCTTGCTGCCAGTGCACAGGCTTTGGATGCCGGTTCCACAGGCGGCAATTTCTTCCGACAAAAATTGCACTCGACTAGCGGCAAGCCAGCCACACCGATTCCGCCTCACAATCATTACTCAGGTTCTGGCGGCTACGGAGCCGATCCGTCGTTGAGACCGGTTGGCATGGCATCGTCCGGTGCCGTTCATCATCACCGCCAGGAGCCAGTATTGCCCGCCGGACCACCACCAGGCGCTTCGTCCGTCATGGCTAGACCTCAACCACAGCATTCTCCCGAGATTCAAGTCTTGGACTGGGGTCAAGGTGGCCAAGTTTCTGGTTTGAACGCGGACACCTCCAGTTCACCGTGGTTGCGCTAAAGTGCGTCATCTCCAATAAATAATCGGGCTGCCGAAGATCCGATGGGTTGGGTTGTCCAATCAAGCAGACCGGGTTCTCGGAATTCCTTACTGGTGTACAATCAAGTTTTTCTGGTTTCAGGAGTTCAGGAGTTTCGTAAGATGTTAGCAAATCATCATCGTATCGTATCCACTTTTCTGGCCGTTGCCTTCGTGTGGGGTGGCGGTTGTGCGACGCACTTGGGCCAGCACCTATCGGGTCAGGTACAAGCCCAAGGGAATGAGTCCTTGCAAACAGCCAAGAATCCAGCGCTACTGGATCCTTCACTGGCCAATAAGAATGCCCCCGACGTATACAAGGTCAAAGTCGCAACAACGAAGGGTGACTTTGTTATCAAAGTCGACCGCAGTTGGGCACCCAACGGCGCGGATCGCTTCTACAACTTGGTTGACATTGGCTACTTCAAGGACATTGCCATTTTCCGAGCCATCGAAGGATTTATGTTTCAGTTCGGCATCCACGGCGATCCGGCCGTCAGCAAGAAATGGCGTGAAGCCAACATCAAGGATGACCCGGCCGCAGGGGTGTCCAATCGCCCAGGGTTCATCACATTTGCCAATGCCGGTCCCAACACGCGATCTGTGCAGTTGTTTATCAACCTGGGTGACAACCGACGTTTGGACAACATGGGATTCACGCCGTTTGGACAGGTGGTCGAAGGTGCCGACGTAGTTTTGAAGATCAATACCGAGTACGGCGAGAACCCACCCGATGTGCAGGGTAGTTTCCAGGCACGTGGAAACGAATTTATTTTGCGAAAGTATCCCAAGCTTGACATGATCAAGTCAGTAACCTTGTTGGAGCAGCCCGAAGCCGAGAAATCGCCTGAGTCGAATCCTGCCTCAACCCCAGAACCCGCAACTACGAAGGAGTAAACAGAGTGCTGTTACTAAAAACCAACCTAGGCGACATTGGCGTCGAGTTGTTTGAGAAAGAGTCGCCAATCTCGTCCAAGAACTTTTTGGACTACGCTCGGTCAGGATTTTACGATGGAACAATTTTCCATCGCGTCATTGATGGCTTTATGATCCAAGGAGGCGGATTCACAGCCGACATGAATCAGAAGAAAGCTCAGGCTGCCATTAAGAACGAATCCGCAAATGGACTGCGCAATCAGAAGTACACTCTGGCCATGGCACGCACCAGCGTACCTGACAGCGCCACCAGCCAATTTTTCATCAACACGACAGACAACGGTTTCTTAGACAAGGCCCAGTCTCAAGATGGCGTTGGCTATGCTGTGTTTGGCCACGTGGTCGAAGGCCAAGCGGTCGTTGACAAGATCGGCAAGGTGAAGACCGGCCGCAAGTCGGGACATTCGGACGTTCCAGTCGAAACGGTAGTCATCGAAAGTGTCGAAATCGTGGAGAAGGCTGAATAGACCAGGTTCTTTTGGTCTGCCTAATCAATTTGCAATCAAACGCTCTGCACTTTTGGCTTTAAGCTTGGCGGGTCCTGATTGACAAGCTGGCGATCGTTCCAATCGGTAGTGGCAGACGAGCCACTCCTGGCCATCTCGGTAACGAAATAACTCTGCACAGGCCAGCATGAACATTCGCCAGCGCTGCAACATCACTGGCCCTTGGCTTGGTCCATAGATCTGCGAAAACATCTGATGAATGCTCTCGCGCTGCTGGTCCAGACGACTCAGCCAGGCTTCACAGGTTTTCCAGTAGTGTAGGCCGCTGACAGGCCAGTGATCGCGAACGACTAGGTCTTCTGAAAAATGTGAAAACAGGTCTAAGCACGGCATGGTACCTCCAGTGAAAAAATGCCGTCCCATCCAATTGGCCGCCCCTTCAGTTTCAAACAAATAGGGCCAGTTCTGATGACAGAAAATATGAACAAACAGTTGTCCGTCATCGACCAACCAGCCAGCGATTCGTCGTAACAGTTCGCGATAGTTGCGAACGTGTTCGAACATCTCGACCGATACGATACGATCGAACCGATTTGTCGTTTGAAACTGGCGGAGATCGCAGGTGAGCACGCGGACGTTTTCCAGCTTTCGCTCCATTAACTGCCGCTCAATATATTGCCGCTGCGAAAGAGAGTTGGAAAGTGCCGTGATCTGCGCATTCGGATACCGCTCGGCCATCCATATCGTCAGCGAGCCCCAGCCGCAACCCAGTTCCAAGATTTGTTGTCCGTCTTGCAGATTAGCATGTTCACAGGTCAGACCCAGCATGGCAGCTTCGGCTTGGTCCAACGTCGAGTCGGCCTGCTCAAAAAATCCACAACTGTACTTCAAGTGCCGCCCCAGCACCTTCTGAAAGAACTCGGCGGAAACTTCGTAATGCTGGTCATTGGCCGCTTGAGTCTCGATCGCCAGCTCGTCACTACCTAGTTCTTTCAGTGCTGCCACCTTGGCTCGGTTCGCACCATCCCCAGACAGCGATCGCAGTCGCTGGCCAAGCAACCGACGAATGCCCCACCGGATCGTCCAATCCGGCAACCAACCAGATTCAGCTAAGTTGATAAGTGTTCGCATATCAAATTTCTCGATTTCAAACTAACGTTCACAGATTGTACGCAGGCTGGTATCACGACACTTTGCGACCTGCTATGATATTAAGTCGGCAACTCTACTCTAAAACGTTGCGTCTGAAGTGATGATTGGCAGTCCCTATCTTACAAACCTGATAGCCCTCTGGTTGCTCGCAATTGCTCTTTGGGCAAGCAGCCTGCGAGCCAAAAACGTCAATTGTGTCGACGTTGGATGGGGGTTAGGGTTTGTCATGGTCGCTTGGCTTTCCTGGTGGCTATTGGAGCGGAAGATCTCCATGGAGGCCAGTCCACTACTCGGCGATCCAGGCCAGCGATCCGTTTGGATCGTTGCCATCGTGACCCTGTGGGGATTGCGACTGAGCGGCTACCTGGCGTGGCGCAACTGGGGCAAGCCAGAAGATCATCGGTACGCTGCCATGCGAGACTATTGGGGTGATCGTTTTGTAGGACGCAGTCTGATAACTGTGTTTTCACTACAAGCCTGCTTGATATGGATCATTTCATTGTGTATCCAAACGGGAATCAGTTATGAAGGGCCAGTGACTTTTTTGACTTGGTTCGGTTTCATTGTCTGGCTTGTCGGCTGGCTGTTCGAGATGGTTGGTGACTGGCAAATGGCTGCGTTCAAGAGTGATCCAAGCAACAAGGGGCGAGTCATGAACCGAGGCCTGTGGCGATACACTCGGCATCCGAACTATTTTGGTGACTTTTTAGTCTGGTGGGGGATCTACCTGGTCAGTGTTCAGCTGGATTCCTGGTGGTGGACGATCTCTGGGCCGCTACTAATGTCGTTCCTGCTTTTGCGAGTCTCGGGGGTGACTTTGCTTGAAAAATCGCTCAGCGGACGTATCGCCGATTACACAGAGTACGTTCGAACGACCAGCAGCTTTATTCCGTGGCCACCGAAGCAGGAATTCAAGTAGCTAGAGCGCAGAAGTTGAACGAAGCGTCGCTGTTCACGCACGTTTGTAGGTTGGGACAAGCGGGGCCAACAAAGATTGGTTGTCAACTTTCAAGTTTGACGAAAACGCGTTGCTCTTCTGATCTTGATCCTACATGTATCCCCTCTACTTGCCAGCCTTCTAAAATAGTAACACAAGAGACTATCCTGAAACAACAGTCGCCACTACTATTACAATTGTCGTTTACACCTCAAGAGCATGGGTACAAAAGCAAGATGCGCATCGCGGTCATAGGTGCTGGAATCAGCGGTAATTTGGCCGCACGTCTGCTCAGCAACAATCACAATGTGGTGCTATATGAGGCCGGAGATCAGCCCGGAGGACATTCAAATACGGTTAGTGTCACTGTCGAGGGGCGGCAGGTGCTGGCCGACACGGGATTTATGGTTTTTAACCACCGAACCTATCCCAACTTTTGCAGAATGTTAGAGATGTTGAACGTGGCTAGCCAGCCAAGTGATATGAGCTTTAGCGTTTGTCAGGCAACGGCTGACTGGGAGTATCAAGGCAGTTCTCTGAGCGGTCTATTTGCACAGCGGGGTAACTTGATTCGCTTGTCTTTTTACAAGTTGCTCTGGGATATACTGCGATTCAATCGAGCGGGTTCCCACGCAGCAAAAGCAGGCTCAGTGTCGGACGATTTAACGGTTGGTCAGTTCCTGGACAGCCTGCATTTGGGGCGTCGCTTTCAGGCGGATTATCTATTGCCCATGGCGTCCGCGATATGGTCTAGCAGTCCTCAGGCCATTCGTCTTTTTCCGGCCCGATTCTTGATCGGCTTCCTGGATAATCATGGTTTGATGCAGGTAAAGAATCGGCCTCAATGGCGTACGATTTTGAACGGTTCGCAAGTTTACGTCAGTAGGCTGCTGGAGCCGCTGATGGAAAACGTGCGCTTGAGTTGTCCAGTCCACTACGTTCAGCGGAAGGGCGATGGCGTGTTGGTAACCAGCCAGGATGGGCAGGAGCAGTTTGATCATGTCGTGTTGGCGACACACGCCGATACCAGTTTGCGACTTCTTTCCGATCCATCACCGGCGGAAAAATCGATTCTTGGCAGCTTCCCCTATCAAACCAGTCAGGCCGTATTGCACCGAGATGAGAGTTTGTTGCCGAAAAGGCAACGTGCCCGGGCCAGTTGGAATTATCGAATCGTCGACCAAAACAATTCGTGCGCGGTTGTGACCTATGATCTGAATCGGTTGCAGCGCTTGGGGCTGAAGCGGCCCTTGTTGCTGACGTTGGGCGGATCACAAAGGATCGATCCACACAGCGTGCTGACCAGCATGATCTATCGTCATCCCGCCTACACTCAAGATTCCATCGTGGCTCAAGGGCAGCATAGTCGTATCAGCAGTTTGCACACCAGAACTCATTACTGCGGAGCATATTGGGGCTACGGTTTTCATGAAGATGGCGTCAACAGCGCTTTGAAAGTGGCCAAACATTTCGATCTAGGGCTCGAATCATGCACAGTTGCATCTACGAAGGTACGGTCACGCACAGTCGTTTCATGCCAGTGAAGCATCACTTCAGCTACGACTTGTGCATGCTATATTTGGACTTGGATGAAGTGAGTGATTTAGTTGGGCCTGGCAGAATGATTTCGGGGCATACTTGGAGCCGTGCGTCGTTTAGGCCTGAAGACCATTGGCTAGGAACCGCCAACTTGACAAATTCAATTCGTCAGTTCGTGGCCGAGAAAACTGGGCAGGTCGTCGGTGGAAGAATTCGGTTACTAACGCAACTTCGTTATTGGGGTTACTACTTCAGTCCATTGAACTTGTTTTATGTATTCGACGACGATGATCGTACGGTACGACAAGTGATTGCCGAAGTGAATAATACACCTTGGGGACAGCGACACCATTACCCGTTGTGGCAAGGTAATCAAACCGATCCGCAGCGAATGCGATATACTCACCCCAAAGCGATGCACGTATCCCCCTTCATGCAGATGGATGTAGACTACCGCTGGCGACTGAGTCAGCCAGCCAATGACCTAAGAGTCTCAATCGAAAACTATCAGTCAAGTCAGCGATTGTTTGCGGCTCATCTGAGGCTGCAACAACGTCAGCTCAACCCAAAGCAATTGCGCCGCTTGGCGCTGCGTTACCCTTGGATGACCATGCAAATCATGGCAGCTATTCACTGGCAAGCACTCAAACTATGGTTCAAGAAATGTCCTGTGTATCCCCATCCCAAACAGATTCAATCCACCACTCCGCCTCGGTAGATTCCTTGGGCCTTTGTTCGCTCAATGCAACAGGCTCGGAAGCTGCTCAGCAGACGGCCGAGCGTCTTAGCGGCAGTTTGTTTCGTAATCAAGTGCTGAGACAACTTAGGAAAATATCGCAGCAAGGTTCGAGCCAATGGGTAGTGCGTGAAGGAGCAAGCGTCTGGTATTCGGGCCAGCCTGCTGTGGAGCAAACGCCATTGCAGATCACTGTTCGGCATCCGCGCTTCTACCGACGATTGGCCTTGGGGGGAAGTTTGGGGGCTGCCCAGTCGTACATTGACGGAGATTGGGATGTTACCGACTTATGCCGCTTGTTCATCGATTTGGCTAAACATTTGGATGTGACAAGCCGTCTAGAGGGCTTTGCGACGATCGCTCGTCCGTGGCGCACGACAGTTAATTGGTTTCGTAGAAACAGCCGCTTAGGAAGTCGTCGAAATATTAGAGCCCACTACGATTTGAGCAATGAATTTTTCGCGCTGATGCTTGACCAGTCGATGACTTACTCGTCAGGTATTTTTACCACCGAGCACACTTCGCTGGCGGATGCACAGTTCGAGAAATATGATCGCATTTGTCGCAAGCTTAAGATTGGCCCTGAAGATCACGTCCTAGAGATCGGAACCGGTTGGGGTGGCTTTGCGCTGCATGCGGCAAGAAGATATGGTTGTCGAGTAACAACAACCACGATTTCTGCCCAGCAGCATCAATACGCAAAATCGCAAATTCGCGAAGCCGGTTTGGAAGGTCAAATTCGTTTAATTTCGCAGGACTACCGAGATTTGAGTGGGCAATACGATAAGCTGGTTTCGATCGAGATGATAGAAGCGGTGGGGCATCACTATCTGGATCGGTATTTCGCCAAATGCAGCCAGTTGCTGAAGCCACAGGGAGTCATGTGCTTGCAAGCCATCACCTTGCCAGATCACAGATTCCAGAGCTATCTGCGATCGGTGGACTTCATCCAGCGTTACATTTTTCCGGGCGGCTGCCTGCCCAGCCTAGGGACGATTGCTGCCGCTGTATCACGAGTCACCGATTTGCGCTGGCTGCACTGCGAAGATTTTGGAACGCACTACGCGGCAACGATAAATCACTGGCGTAAGAATTTTTGGGAACGTATTGATCAAGTTCGCGCTCTGGGATTTGATCATCAGTTCATTCGTACCTGGGAGTATTATTTGTGTTACTGCTTGGCGGGTTTCGCCGAACGTCAGATCGGAGTCGCTCAATTGGTGCTGGCTCGGCCCCAAGCAAGACTGGAACCGATCCTATCAGCGTAACTTGAGTTAGTGCGCGAACAATCGACTTTGTAAAAACGTGTAAGACAACGCCTGCATATAAGCTCGCTGTTTGTTGTTGGCAGCGCCACCATGTCCGCCTTCGATATTCTCGTAGTAGGCCACGTCGTGTCCTTGCGTTTCCATGAGCGCCATCATCTTTCGAGCGTGCCCAGGATGAACTCGATCGTCGCGTGTCGAAGTCATGAACAGCACGGCAGGGTATTTTCGGTCCGATCGAATCAACTGGTAGGGAGAAAACCTTTGGATAAAATCCCACTCGCCGGGTGAATCCGGATTGCCATATTCGGCAGTCCAACTTGCTCCAGCCAGCAACAAGTGAAAACGGCGCATATCCAGTAACGGAACCTGACAGACCGCAGCCGAAAAAAGGTCTGGATAGGAGGCAACCATGTTGCCCACCAGCAATCCGCCATTGGAACCGCCTTGGATACCAAGTCGCTGAGCGGTTGTAACACCGCGTGTGACCAGATCCTGAGCTACGGCGGCAAAGTCCTCGTAAGCCCGCAGCCGATTTTGTTTCAATGCAGATTGATGCCATCTGGGGCCGTACTCTCCGCCACCTCGGATGTTAGCCACAACGTAGACTCCGCCCTGACTACACCAACCACGTCCCATGGCTGCGTTATACATGGGTGTCAAAGAGATTTCGAAGCCACCATAGCCGTAAAGCAAGGTTGGGTTGTTGCCGTTTAACTTCAGATCTTTGGATGCAACCATGAAATAGGGTATTTGTGTACCATCAAGACTCTTGGCAAAGTGCTGTGAGACGGTGAGATTGCTCGCGTCAAACTGAGCGGGTAACTGCTTCAATTTCTCGATGCCGCCATCGATCTGTCCATAGTACAGAGTGTTGGGAGTGATAAAATCGCTACTGCTGAGCCAATAGGCGTTCGATTCATCTGCATCCACGGCGCTGACTTCGATAGTGCCTATTCCAGGCGTGCCCTGCAGCGGACTGCTGAGCCAACCTTCATTATTTTGCTTCAAGACATAGATGCGATTTTTCACATCCTCTAGTACATTCAGCAGAATAAAATCTTTGGTAGGAGCAAAACTTGCAAGCGAACTTCTCTCGGTCGGCTCGAACAGGACTTCCAAACGGCGATCACCATTTAAGTATTCTTCTAGGTTTGCCACTAATAACGATCCGGGCAAGTAACGCTTGCCTGCAACATCCCAGGGTTCGCGCAATTCCAACAACAGGTAGTCTCGGAAGATGGATTTATTAACCGAATTAGGGGCGTCGATTTTGGTCAACTGATTTCGATCGTCGCGCAAGTAAAGTTCATCGTTGTAAAATGCGAGGGTGCGGCTAACAAAATTCCGCTCGTATCCTGGTGTGTCATCATGATAGGCAGCGATGTACATGTCCTCCGGCTGGCCTTCGTAAACCATTTCCGCCTGCTGCAGCTTCTGCCCGCGATGCCAAAGCTTGACTTGCCTGGGGTAACCCGAAGTGGTCATCGACCCGGCCCCAAAATCGGTGTACACAAAGACGTGGTCGCGATCGATCCAATGCAAGCCACCCTTGGCCTCGGCGCGCTGAAAACCATCCGCGACAAAAGTAAGAGTCTTCAAATCGAACTCGCGACTGACCGTTGCATCGGCCCCGCCTTGCGACAGATCAATGATCGCTCGATCGCAGGCTGGTTTTAAGATACTGGCGCTATGCCAAACCCAATTTTCTTTTTCAGCTTCGGCCAGCTTGTCCAGGTCAAGAAGAATCTCCCATTGCGGCTCCGACATTCGATATTGGTCAAGCGTCGTGCGCCGCCAGATTCCCCGCTCGTGCTGTTTGTCACGCCAGAAATTGTAAAGATAGTCTCCATATTTAGTGACTAGCGGAATTCGGTCATCGGAATCGAGTATCTTCAGGAAATCGTCTCGTAACTGGTCGAATTGAGCCGTTTCGTATTTCTGTTGTACGATGGTGTTGCGGCTACGCACCCAGTCAAGTGCGTCTTCTCCCGTCACCTCTTCTAGCCACAGATAGGGATCTTCCTGCAGGGTAACATCGGAAACCTTGCGTGCTGAGGAGCTTTCGGTGGTTTGCGCCCATAGCCAGGCATCGCTCAAATTCAAAGACATCAATATCAACAGTGCAAGCAGAGAGCGGTACATGGCAGAAATTCCTTTTTGTGCCTGTTAGGGCAAAGCTACTTGTAGCCATCCTTCGTCGATCTGATAGGTCAATCGCTTCAGATCGATATTCAAATTGGTGGCCCTAGGAAAACGACTGTTCAGATCGATTGGCTGAGTAGCGATCTGCTCGCGGAACGTCTTGTCAAACTTTGTCTTGATAAACGCTCGCATGGCAGTGGCCTGAACGCCTGTCGTATCTCGATCAGATGTTACAGAGACCTCAGCTTGACGATTTAAGGTCAGGATGCTTCCATCAAAGCTAGGGCTATATGCGGTGGAAATACTGACTGGATCTCGGATCGACTGTTTTTCGCGAGTCATTTGAATCAGACGCAGTGTAATCTTAAGCAAGTTGTCATCAAATTCAATGCGAACGGGTTGGTAGGGATTAAATGTGATCGACCATTCTTCGCCTTCGATCTCTTTTTTCATCTCTTCTTCAGGCTCTTTGCCGGTAATCTGTTTCACAAAATCACCCAATTCTCGACTGCGTAACGTCCTGCCAGCCATGACGACATCCAGCACATTGGTAATGGCCGATTGGTGAATTTGAGCGAGCAGACCAGCTTCGACAGGTTGTGGCAACGGGCAATTGCTTGGGGCAGCCAGTTGATAGACGGCAGCTTGTGTAGTGTTGGCTGCAACAAGTGTACTGGTCGAGCTGAAATCCAGTTTTGGTTGTTGAATGCCCACTCTGGTCAACTCGGGCCTTGGTTGCTTTATCTTTTGAAGTTGCTGGTTGGCTTGATCGATTTGATGGCTGACCTGCTGTTCAAATTCGTTGCATATTCGATCCTGCAGTCGACCTTCCGCAACGGCATCAGCCTGCGGTTTCTGCTGGGCCGCTTTGCGGCTAGCGATACGCCGAACGATTCGGGAGCGATGCTGAATGCTGTTGATGGTTGACTCAAGCTGTGTGGTCACTTGAGCAGATGCGCCGGTAACACTTGTGTTGGTGACAAACAGTTGCTTAGTTGCCAGGACTGGCGAGACGCTGGTCGTGTTAAGCACCACACCTCGATTGTATCCTTGGCTCTGACTTGTCATGCAGGCCGATAGACTCAGTTGCAAGCCGATTCCGTTAGACATGGGCAGCAAGTTGGCCGAAACATTACCGTTCATAAACGCAGTGCCCAAGACACGGGTCCCCAGGATGCATTCATCTACATTTTGTGGCTGTGCAACTCCTCGGGAGACTAGGCGATTGACAAAGTGCTCTTTGACATAAAGTCTTGCGTTGGGTTGGCCGAATAGACCTCGCAATTCGCTAATGATCTCTGGCTGCTGATTGGCTTGATGAAGAGTCGAAAGAATATTTCCGACTTCAGCGATCACGGCAGAATTCACAGCAGTTTCATCGTTCAGCAATTCAATTGCATCGTCGATCTGTTTGCTGATGAATCGACCGAAGCCTTCCTCCTGCGCATGAAAGCGCGAGGCATAGCCGTAACGAACCAAAGAGTCGCGGAGTCGTGTGAACTGGCTGTACTCCAGACCCAGATAATTCTGCCGCATGTTCATCTCGAGATCCAGCAGCTTGGTGTAGGACGGCTTTTCGCTTTGCAGTTGCTCCTTCACGTCGGCTAGACGCAAAAATTTGCTCCACTTGTCGCCATTGCTGCTGCCCACTTGAACAAATTGCTCTAGTGACTCTAGAGCCTTCTCTAACTCCTCGCGAGCTGGCTCAAGCGGTGGCAATCGGTCTTGCTTCCACTGCTCCTTGGCGCGACCTAGTACTTCACGTAGGCGACCCTGCGACGAGTGGCTTATGTTGACATAGACTTGATCATTCGAAGCCCGAGTGGCGCTGGCCAGCACGAAGCCCTGTGAAATCTGGGCTTCAGCAGAGTTGATGCAAAAGCAAACAGTGAATATCAGCGGAGCGATCGCTATTCGAGCTGCCGGTACAAACCCTATCGTCGAATTCCATGACATCCCCAGGACCCCTGTATTGGTGGAAAATCTTGCGCCCTCGGCAATATTTGCCGTGACGACCTAGATTAGCATATCGTTTGCGGTTCGATAAGCCGAACAGGGGGGAAGGCTACGTATATCTAGCCCATTTCATGCCTTTTGCCGTTGAAGGACCTAGGTTTAGGACAATTGGTGGTCTCTCAAGTTGAAAGGTGTCACTGTCCCCTATCCCCCTTTTACTGTCCCCTACCCCCCCCTTTTTTAGGTGTCGGCTACGATCGTTCAGTGGCGTTCAGAGAGAGGTGTCGACACTTAAGCGATTTTTTTCAGTCGTTTTGAGCACAACTGGTAGTGGTGTCCGCTTTTGCGACGTTCTAATGATTTCAAGCAGCCCATGGTTCTCAGGCAGTAGGCCACCTTTTGCGCGAACCATCGAGGGCGATTCAGGGCTTCAGCCAATTGCTGAGTATTAAAAGGCGATGGCAATTGATCCAACGGCAGTCGAGAAAGTAGATCGTTGGTCGTTTGTAAATGAATCGAAGGTCCGACATCGACCAGACGTATGTCAACCGTTTGATAAGGCTTACTACGTTTGCGCTTGGGCACTCGATCAACTCGCAGTTCTTCAGCCTCAATGAGCAATATCTCCAGTGTCAACCGCTTGCGCGGAAAAACCGTGGCGAAGTGTACCAGGTCCATGAAGATATCCAGCCAGTCATTCCTCTTTGGGCTCATGCGGCTGCGCAGCACCTGCTGTTGGGAACGATCCAGAGTTGTGATCTTCTTC
>JBIIJD010000003.1:0-185453 GCA_044234105.1 Aureliella sp.
CGCGCAATGCCAAAGCGGCTCGACTCCATCGCACTAAGGTCACCTGATGATCGCCTGGTTGATTTGCGATGTCGCGCACCAGCCCGTGAAGTGCTTGCAGGGCTCGACTGTAGGTCGACTGGCCCTGATGCGTGCAATCCATCGACCAACTATCGTCTATTAACAGGTAATGATGGGTCGTGCGGCCCCCCAGCCAACTGAGCCACTGAGCGCTACTGACCCACTTGGCCAACATCATCACCAGCAACCCCATCGCCAGCATTCTAGCTAGCAGCAGAAGCCATTGCTTCAGCATGATCCAGCGTCGATTCCGGCGATAGCTCTCCAGCAGAAACTCCATTGCCGCCCAGGGCTGGCGCCGATGGCGCAGAAGGTTGATCAAGTGTACCAGAATTGGCACACCAATCAGGAAAAACCCCCAAGTCAGCGGAGAATAGAGGAACTGCATGCCAGAAATCTTGCCCGAAAGTTACTGTCCTTAGCACCCAAAAATCGCCCCAAGCAGGGCGGCATCACCGCTAACAACGAGATATCCGGCCTGGACCATCTTGCATCGGCCGGACAAATGTTATGTCCAGTTATCCCCCGCTATTGTAGGGATTTCTCTCGACTCAACCAGCACTGGTGTGTCCCGAACCTACCGTCCATTGACAAGGGACTGGATCGACTTGCGTCAAAGAATCAATGACAATCTGCCGCTGAGACCATTTGGACTTGACGATTCCTTTGTGGTAGTCCGTAACTTGCCCTTTACGACATCGGATTGTAACAGACATAGCGTTTGATTGCTGTCAATTTTCTCAGGCAAGTTAATTTGTACTTCTTTAAACTAGAGAAATAAAACCCAGGCCGACAATGGCGATGCATCATCCTGTCGCGACGGATTCCGGCTTGGTGTCTTCGACTTCATCGAGAAGACATGTCATCCACGTGAAGTTGTAGAACGGATTCAAGCCGCAATGGACTTGAACCGAAGACAACATCAAATGAGACATTTGCAGGTTGAAATGAAACTGCTACTATTGATTTTGAAGCAAGGCAGATCGACCGTTTTTATTTGCTTGTGGAGACTGCTTTAGAAACCGCGCGATCAAGTCCTTTATTGGTAGCGGCCGACTGAACAAATATCCCTGGCCAGCTTGGCATCCCAAATCAATCAGACGTTGCAACTGTTGCTGAGTCTCGATGCCTTCTGCAACGCACTCAAGTTGAAAACGTTCCGCCAAATAGAGTGCCACGTAGATCAGCGTACCACTAGTAGCAGCATCGGACACAATGTCTGACACAAAGCTTTGATCGATCTTCAACACGTCGATGGGAAGTCGCTCCAGACAAGCCAGTGACGAATGTCCAGTGCCAAAGTCGTCCAGCGCAATGCGAATTCCGCTGCTTCTTAGCTCCTGTAACTGCCGAACCGCTTGATCCGTATCAGCCATCATTTGACTTTCAGTCACCTCCAACATCAACTGACCGGGTTGAAGCTGGTAGCGGCGTAATGCCTGTCGAATCGCGTCGGCAAGTTGTGGATCAAACAACTGGGCTCGTGACAAATTGACACTCATGTATCGCAAATCCGTTGGACAGGTGTCATTGAGTATTCGACGCAGATCACGGCAGGCATCTTTGATGACTCGCCTTCCCAACGGCAGAATGACTCCAGTCTCTTCAGCAATCGAAATAAATTGATCTGGGGGAATCATTCCACGCCTGGGATGGTTCCAGCGAACAAGGGCTTCCACGCCCTGGGGCCTTCCACTGGTCAAATCAACGATTGGTTGGTAATGCAAAACGAACTGTTCCTGTTGGACAGCGACTGACAAATCGGCCTCCAATTCATGGCGTTGACGTACTCCACTCAGTTGACTTTGGTCAAACGTCACCAAGTGCCCTTTGCCTTGTGCCTTGGCTTCCTGAAGCGCAATTCCTGCGTCTCGCAGTAGATCTGACGGCGAGGTGGTGTTGCGATCACCGAAAATCAGTCCCGCGCAGACGGATGTTTGTACCGTTTGCCCCTGCGCTGTGAACGGCTGCTGTAACGTGGCAATGATGCTTTGCGCTAGCTGCTGAACCTGACCTGTTTGAGTTACGTCCGGGATCAAAACCACAAACTGATCTGCGCCAAACCGACACACCATCGAAGGCTCGGCGAGTGCGTGGGAGGGCAATTCATGGCTAACGCATTGTTGTAGCCGGCTGCAAATTTGCGCCAGCAGTTCGTCGCCACCTTGATGACCCAAGGCGTCATTGATAGCTCGAAAGCGGTCACAATCTAAGAATAAGACGGCAAAGGGTTTGTTAAAGTTCTTTGCTTTAGCGACCAAGTGTGCGGTCTGCTCGATCAGGGCCAATCGATTGGGCGCGCCAGTTAGATAATCAATTCTGGCTACCGACTTCAGCAGCTTCTCAGTTTGCCTTCGTGAAATGGCCGCGCGCACTCTAGCCAGTAACTCAGTTCGATTCAAAGGCTTGCGAATGTAGTCGTTGGCACCAGCAGAAAAACAGGCGGTGATCAAACTGTCGTCTGCATGCACTGTTGCGAAGATTACCTCGATAGCTTTGAACTTCGCATTGGCTCGAATCTCCTTAAGAACGCTTAGACCGTCTATCACGGGGATGTTATAGTCCAACAAGACAATGTCCGGTGGATCGCAATGAATCGCATCTAATGCCGCTTGCCCGGATTTGGCCAGTCGCACGACTACATTCAGTGGTCGCAGAACTGCGTCCATCAATTCCAGTACTGAAGGATCGTCATCGACCAGCAGCACGCTGGGACCACTGTCCCCGTTGGGGCATGCTTGCTTTGATGGCAACGTGCACATTTCGGGACGAATCGACCCAGTCGCCTGTCTTGCACCTAGATCGGCTGCAGCACAAAGCTGTTGCAACTTGCGAATGTGCATTTCCACTTTTTGCAAGTCAGCCTGCTCGCTAGCGATTTTCTCTAGCTGCGCCGCAGCATCGGTGATTGCAGGGTATCCGTAGCCACCGCCCGCCCCCTTGATTTGATGAGCGAGCGACCTGATGCCCGCTAGATCGTCGGTGGCGAGCAAAATGTCCAATTGAGCTGCTTTGGCTGGGAGTCCGATGGCGAAGTCTCGCACAAGTTCTGCGAGATCGATATCAGCGGCCAACGTACTAATCAAAACGGGACTTCCAACAGGTGCCCCAGCTTGCACCTTTTGGTCAAAGGCAACATTACCAGCCCTCGGCTGGGTAGTTGCAGTTTGAACTATACTCCGCTGACTCATTGTTCTTCCTGTATGAGCAGTTCTGTCCCGCGCTGGCCAAGCGTTGCCGGATCATCATGGACCGATCGTTGCATTGGCGTCGTCGCAAACGGGTGGATTTGTTGGTAAACTTCGCATTCTGGGCAAGAGGAACACACGTTAGCATGTCAACTGTGCCACCAAACTCGCGCAAGGTCGCCGTAATCGTCATAGATTCAAGAAATTGCCTGCTACCACTGCACAGCAGGTGACATTTGCTACGGCTGGTTCGTACACATGGTATAGATGGGCCGTGCCACTCTTGTCAGTTGTATCGGTTGCGCAGGGCACTGGGTCAATAGTACGATATATCATCCGAACGGAGTACGAGAAGTGCCAACCGGGTGCTAACGCACTCCTGCTGATGGAATGTCGGGAATTCTGACTTCGAACGGTTTCTATGGCTCTTCGGCATCGCTTGAAACTGAGTCACCTGCGGCCTGTTGGTGCTCCTGCGCTGCCACTAAGTAGACGTTTTTTTCGACACCGTTGGTGGACCGCTGGGCCATTTGTCTGAGTACCTCCGCTGCCAGCCGATGGCATTTTGCGTGCTTAGGCTCAGCTCCCAAGGCTATCGTAAGCAGTTCAAGTGCTAACTGATAGTCTGCTTGCTGTTGCGCCTTGCGAGCTTGTTCGTATAGAGTAGCGGCGCCGCCTGCCGCCTGAGCGATTGCTTGATGCAGCGAGTTCACAGGCCCAGGATTCAGGTGTGCGGGAACCATGTCGTACCAGCCGGTGTACTGCCGGTAGATGCCATTAACGCTCCAAGCCACTTTGCCATAAAGCTCCGATAGATAGGGCAGATTGGACAAATGATCCGGCAGTTGAACGGCTTGCCTGGCTTGTTCTACAGACAGTCCGCGATTGATGCAACTGAGTGTTTCGTCGTGCACATAGCGTATCGCCGCAGCATAATTTTCTAAGACAGTCTCGATGTGCTGGGCTCCATTCAGGGGTCGTGTATGCGAGGGGACGAGATGTTCTGGATTCAGACCGCGCATTCTATCAAGCGACTCAGCCCATTGAAGCACCGGCCTATCATGCTTCATCGGGCTGGAGAGCATAGGAAAGCTGTGGTAGAACAGGTCGCCGGGAAATAAGACCTTCGATTCAGGCAGCCATACCATCAGGTGATCCGATGTCTCGCCCTGAGTATGGTACAGTTCAAACTGCACTCCACCCTGCTGGAATCTGTACTCAGCATCAAACTTCTCTGTCGGTCTTAAGTAGCCGATGACAGGCCGAGCCGGATCGAGTGCTAGTTCAAGCGTTGCATCGCGTTTAGGCAGTGCGGCACCGAATTGAATCGCGTTAAGTCGCGTGTTATATGGGCGTAGCTTCTGAAACATCAGTAGCTCGCGATCATGCTCCTGTTGTGCTATGATAGCTACCGAGCTATTCTCACCGGAACGGAACGATCTGGCACCGTTGATATGATCGCCATGAAAATGGGTGTAGATGATATGACTGATAGGCAACTGGCTGATCCGTCGCATTTCCGCCAGACTCGCCTTGGCCGCATCAGGGCTTTCCGAAGTGTCGATCACCACCATGCTGTCGTCGGTAAGAACATATAAGATGTTGCCTAGCGAGTAACCAACAGCACTATAGACTCGGTCTGTCACTTGAATCAACTCAGGGCGCTCGCCACGCAGTTGTCCCATGCAAGTCACGTTGGATAGGCATAAGATAATACAAGCACTCAACCCAACTTGCACTAAACGCATTTTAATACTCCAATATGCAATTTTCCTGAGAGCCAAGATATCGTCGCTTATGCATCCTACCCGCTGCCACCAGGACTCTACGTCTTGGGATCGGGTACTGTGCTTCACAGATTAGGTGATTCGGTTCAATTTTTCAACAATGGAAAGCTGGATTCCAGAAAATTAAAAGCGACCCCCTGGGAAACTAGGCGATGAACGATAACAAAATCATAGACTCTGCGGATGTAGTGTTGATTGGCAGTGGGATCATGTCCGCAAGTTTGGCAGTTTTGCTGAAACTGCTGGACCCCCGCTTGTCGATTCAAGTTCTTGAAATCAGCCCGCAGTTATCTCAGGAAAGCTCCGACGGCTGGCATAACGCTGGCACTGGCCACGCTGGGTATTGCGAGTTCAGCTACACACCACACCGCGACACCGACGGCTGGATCAACGTGTCGCGCGCGATCGCGATCTTTGAGCAGTTTGAACACTCAAAGCTGTTTTGGGCTTCTGCCGTCCAGCAAGGAATCACGGGACCGGCAAAGCAATTTGTACGTCCCGTTCCACATCTGGCGTTTGTAACCGGCGCCTCGCAAGTGGACTACCTGCGCGCACGACATCAGGCGATGACTGAGCATCCGTTTTTCGAACAGATGCAGTACACTGACGATGCCGCGCTGATCGCTCAGTGGTTGCCGTTGATCATGGAGGGCCGCGAGCCCTCTCAAGTCGCGGCTACAGTAGCCAAGAACGGAACTGAAGTGAATTTTGGCGAGCTGGCTCGTCAATTGTGGAACTGGTTTGGCCAACAAGACAACTGTGCGATAGCAACTGAGCATCGCGCCGTCGAGCTGTCGCGGCAGGTAAACTCTTGGCATGTTCGTGTGAAAGACTTGCAAGCTGGGCAGCATCTCAATCTGCAAGCGAAATTTGTATTTCTTGGGGCCGGTGGTGGTTGTCTACCGCTGCTGCACAGCACTGGACTGCCTGAGGTCAAGGGACTTGGCGGGTTTCCGATCGCTGGCCAATGGCTGGTGTGCGACGACGCCAATCTAGCGGCGCGACATCTTGCCAAGGTCTACGGACTGACACCTCCCTCGGCACCCAGCCTTGGCGGCCCCCACTTGGATGTTCGCTGGCTTGGAGATTCACCGCAATTGATGTTTGGTCCTTTCGCCTCTTGGACAACCAAATACCTAAAAAAGTCTGGACACTGGTCGGACTTGCCACGAGCGGTTCACTGGGACAACTTGATGACCTTCCTACGAGTAGCCAAAAAGAACCGATCCTTAGTCAGTTATTTGATGGCTCAAGGTCTTCAAAGCAGCGGTAGTCGCATGGCCTCCCTTCGCCAATTCTATCCTTTGGCCAGGAGAGAAGATTGGCGATTGGTCCACGCAGGTATTCGCGTGCAGACTCTGAAGAGGCAAGATCGAGGAGCCATCTACTTCGGAACCGAGATCTTTAAAGCCGCTGGTGGAACACTTGCCGCCTTGCTGGGCGCATCCCCAGGCGCTTCGGTCTCCGTTAACATCGCTCTGAACGTCGTTCGGAGCTGCTTGCCTGACCTGTTAAGATCCACGACAGGCATCCAGCGACTTCGGCAATTGATTCCGAACTTCGACACAGACATCAAACAGCCAGAAAACGCAGCACTCTATCGCTCAGCAACGCAGCACGCCGCCGAAGTCCTTGGCATCCAGCAAGGGTGATTGGTTGATTATTTTTTTATTTGCAGATGATCCATTCGAAAACGTAAGCTATATTGTGCAGTTGTTCGTCTAGGTTCGTGGGAAAGAATTGGCTTGTTCGAGAAGGCTTGGCTTTGTCCGTATGGAGTAGGTTCATGGCTCAGACAAACAGCTCGTTTGCAACCGGGATTTTTTGGTTCTTGTCGGCCGTATTGGCTGTTATGGGACTGGTTTTCCTGACTGCTGCCGGTCAAGGCAATGCGGTGGTTCGCTTTGCCATCGGTGGATTTTGCTTGATCAGCGCTATGGCGATGGTCTATCTGGCTCGGCAGCGGCCTGTGCAGCTTACTCATGTGCATAAGATGGAATTGGACATGCCTGGCAAGGTGGAATTTAAAGGTGCCGAGTGTCGGTCGTGTGGCGCGGCGCTGGATTCCAAATCGGTCAGCGTGGTGGCTGGAGTGGTGCAGGTCAACTGCCCCTATTGCGGCAGCAGTTATCAATTGGAGGAAGCACCCAAGTGGTAAGCCTACTGAACTGGTTGAAAAGAGACTGGCAGCAGTTTTTCGCTCATTGGCAACCCGAAGCTCCGCTCGCACCGGGCATGTACACCTATCAATTGAGTTCAGATCAATTGAGTTCTGGTAATTCCAGTCGCCGCGTTCACCTTAGGATTTCCGATAGCGGCCAGGCGGTCCTGTTTGTCGATGTCACGGATGTGGTGCATCTGAATCGCACCGCCGCTCAGTTTGCCAAGTGGGCACTGGAAGGAGTTCCCAGGCAGGTAGCCGAGCGACGGTCGTTAAGCCATTGTGATCGTCAAGATTACGGCGCTTGCCAAAACGATCTGGTTGCCATGTACGATTTTATCGATCGACTGCGACGTTCCAGCAATGGCTGCGCGACGTGTGGGCTGACGGGCGTCCAACAACAGCCGCTGTTCAGCATGCCCATCGATGCGCCATACAAAGCCGATCTGGCGATCACGTACAAGTGCAATAACGATTGTCCGCACTGTTACAACGAGGCGGATCGGTTGACGCTGGAAGCGATGCCGGTGGAAGACTGGAAGCAGGTGATTGATCGACTGCATCAAGTTGGAGTGCCCCATCTGATTTTCACAGGAGGCGAAGCGACGCTTTATCGCGAGCTGCCCGAATTGGTCGCTTATGCGAACGAGCTGGGTCCGATTTGTGGGCTGAATACCAATGGCCGGCGCTTCAGTCAGGGAGATTATGCAAGGCAGTTGGCTGCGGCTGGGCTGAATCACGTTCAGATCACTGTCGGATCGCATCGACCGGATGTACATGACCGCATGATGAATGCTAGAGCCTTTGAACAAACCGTCCTTGGCATTCAGCGGGCTCAAGAGGCGGGCTTGCATACCATCACCAATACGACTTTGATGCGTATGAATGCAGCGGAGATAGAATCTACGATTGACTTCCTGTACCACTTGGGCATCCGAACTTTTGCCATCAACGGCATGATCTACTCGGGCGGCGGTTTCGACTCAGGCCAATCGATTCCCGAACAGGAAATGCAGCCGCTGTTGATCCGCATTCGCGATCACGCCGCTTCACTGGGTATGAAATTCTTGTGGTACACCCCCACCATGTATTGTCGCCTTTCGCCCGTGGAATTGGAAATTGGAGCAAAACGATGCAATGCTGGCGAGTATTCGATTTGCGTCGAGCCGAATGCGGACATTCTGCCCTGTCAATCATTCTATGTTGCTGCCGGAAACCTACTGCGTGATCCTTGGGAATCGATTTGGAACAGTTCGCTTTTCCATAGCTTCCGCGATCGCGAATTGGATCCGCAAGGCGCCGGTTTGCCCGAAATGTGTTGGCAGTGTCCCGACCTGAATCTGTGTGGTGGTGGCTGCCGCATCGAGCGTGAGGCGGCTGCCGGACTGAGAACTGCTGGGGGCTGCGCGTCGGGCGGTTGTTCCAGTCGCGGTTGTAGCTCTGGAGGCTGTGCTAGTACCAATTCAACTACGCAAGTTGATTTCTCAACGCAGGACACCGCTGGTTTTGTGGCGATCGAGTCCTTGCAAATCGCTGGTTCTACAGGGAAACGCAGAGGAACAGGCGTTTTTTCTGACTAAGTACAGCCTAGCGCCATTCCTAGAAGTTGCCCTGGTCATCCATCGTGTGGTCCGGCATCGCTAATGCGTCTCTATTCTGTAGCGCGTCTGTGACTGTTCGCGGATCTTATCTTGCGATTGGGTTTTCTTCAGGCAGTTCATTAGCGACTGTGCTTGATTCTAAATCGCGACCGCTGGCTTGCACGATGAGGGAGTGCCAGAAGAAAGTGATCATACAGACTATCGAGTGCGCCGTAATATTACCAGGCACATATCGTCAGCTTGGCGTGTGTCTTTGGTGAACACATCTAAATCATCGATGACAAGTTGTCCCAATCGTGTGATGTCACCAGCACTGCTGCCGGCTAATTGTCGCAGGCGTGGTGTTCCGTATTGAGCGCCTTGAGCGTTGGGAGCTTCGCTGATTCCATCGGTGTAAAGCAACAGTTCGTCGCCAAGTGCAAGCTGCAACTTTGCCGACACGTAGTCTTCGCTTTTGACAATGCCCAGCGGAGAACCGGCTTCATCGTCGCCGGGTTCTTGAACGGTTTGGCTTTGATGCTGATACCAAATCGGTAGCATGTGCCCTGCATTCACTATCTCCGCCAGTCCGGTGCTCAAATCCAGTTTCAGGCAAAGTAGTGTCACAAATCGCTTCAGGTTCATATCCATCAGGCGTTGATTCAGTAACGACACCGCATCGGCCAGTTCGTGACGGCTTGCCAGACAATAGCGAGTCTCGGCTGACAGCTTGGCCATCAACATGGCAGCGGCGACACCATGGCCTACAACATCGGCTACCACGATCACCAATTGATCATTGCTTAGCAGAATGTAGTCGAAATAGTCTCCGCCGACCTGGTCGGCCGGACGATAGAAGTCGTACAGTTGGTAGCCAGTAACCTCAGGCACTTGCGACGGCAAAAAGGCTCGCTGTACTTGCCGTGCCAGTTCGAGATCCTGTTCGACTTTGGTACGCTCTAGCAGCGCCTCGTGCAGTTGCGCGTTATCGATGGCTATACCCGCTTGCACAGCAATACTGGCTAGAATTTCCAGGTCACCCTTTTGAAACTGGCGACTGGTATCCAAAGAATCCATTTGGATGGCCCCAATGGCCTGGCCCTTACTGTCAAGCAGTGGAGCGACGATCATTGATCGAATTCGGAAGCCGGAGATGCTTTGCGCCATCTCAAAGCGTTCATCGCTGGATGCATCTAACGAGATGATCGCTTCCTTGCTATCCATCACCTCGCGCATGACGGTGCGGCTGATTCGAAAGTTCTCTTGCTGCTCCGAATTGCGTGTGTTAATCCATTTGGGCACCAGTTCCCCGTCTTCAATCAGAACAATGAAAGCGCGGTCTGCCTGCAGGAAAACGCGAAATAGCGTGTCCAGTACTTTTGGCAGCACCTCTTCCAGGCAAATGCTGTGCCCAAGATTCTGAGTGATATCCAAAACCGCCTGCAATCTGACTTCTGCACTGGTTGTCAGTTGCACTCCATAGGTACTGCCGCGAACATCCAACTTGCCCTGTACTGCGCGTTGATCTCGCGCTTCCTGTTCGTCTTCAACCAACAGGATTCCTAGCTGCGAACCGGAGAGCGATCCGCTGGCTCGAAAGCTGCCGCTAGCGCTCCCGCTTACGCTGCCACTCAGACTGGCCCCTAATCCGGTTGAAAATCCAGTTCCAAAATTGGCACTATCGATAATCAGTTCCGATGACCCCTTGGAAGCTGGCTCATGAAACGAGAATTCAATATCACAAATTCGTATCAAGTCCCCGTCGCTCAGTCGTGTGGGCTTGTCGATCAATTGCCCGTTTAAGAACGTACCATTGCGACTCTTTAGATCAATCAGTTCATAGCCGCCGTCGACCTGATCGATCCGAGCGTGTTGGCGACTTACGGCCCCGGCTTCGATCAGCAAGTCACACTCTGGATGCCGACCCATGACCATTCTGTTCTTGTCCAGTTCGGTGCGTTTACCGTGGCTGGCGCCGGTCAGTGAACTGAGATAGGCCATGGTAATTTGCGTCGCCAACGCGAGGACAGGGAGGGTGGAAAAGCCAATGACCAGTCTATCATGCTACGATCCACTTGCCGCTGCAAGACCGCAGGCACCGTATGAGCCTAATTTCCTGGTGATCTTGCCGGCTGGCCCACCACCGACAGCATTCCAACCGTGCGGGTTATAACGATTGTATGAAGATCCTCTGGCCCCAAGAGCCTTATGCACGAATAGGCGATTTGCTACTTCGTGGAATCAAGTAGCTGAATCCGTTCTCTTGAGAACCACGACTAGTGTTGCTATCGATGGATTAGGTTGGATCGGGGAGCGATCAACGACTATTGTTTTCCAACTCTAGTGGTACCTTGTAGGCTTGACCGGCGACTTCACGCACCAGACGTGGCACAGCGTATCCTGGCAGGACCTCTCGCAGATGTTCAACGATCTGAGTTGCTTGGGAATCAGGCACCTGAAAGTGCATAGCTCCTTGAACTCTATCCAGTTGATGCAAATAGTAAGGCAAGACCTGTAGATCGCACAGTCTCAGACACAGTTCTCGCTGGGCCTCGGGCGTATCGTTGATTCCTCGCAGCAGCACCGACTGATTTAGCAGCGTGACCCCGGCCAGTCTAAGCTGTGAAAGCGACTGAGCAAGAAATTCATCGATTTCCGCTACGTGGTTGATGTGTAGCACAAAATAGATGGCGCATCGACTGTCTCGAATCCAATCCAGCATGGCTGGACTGACTCGTTGAGGAATTACGACCGGAAATCGCGAGTGGATGCGGATGCGACGCAGGTGAGGAATCTTGTCCAATTGCCTGATCATCCAGGTCAGTGAAGAATCGACTAGCATCAGCGGATCACCACCACTTAAAATCACTTCGTCCAACGAATCATCCTGAGCGATATAATCGATAGCCGGCTGCCACTGGTCTATGCTGTGCGGAGCCAAAGCGTAGGGGAAGTGCCGTCGAAAGCAGTAGCGGCAGTGGATAGCACAGGCACCACTGGCGATCAACAGGGCGCGACCATGGTACTTTCGCAGCAGCCCAGGTAGCACCTCGGCTGAACGGTCGCCAACGGGGTCCAAAAGTCCGTTGCCGGTCAGGCTTTCGCTGCCGGAAACCTCACTGGGGGTCGCCAGGACCTGTAGCAGCAAGGGGTCTTCCGAATCCCCTGGGCGTATACGGCGGATATATTCCAATGGGGCAAAGACCTGAAAATCTTCTTCTGCCGCCCCTGAGGCCAGATCGGGCGACAATTCCAGCATTTCCAGCAGCTTTCGGCCACTTCGAACCGCGTTTTTGAGCGATTCTGGCCAACTCGGGCAGCCTGCCAAATTGGCTTCGACAAAAGGGGCCCTTGCCGCTAGAATTTCCGCCATCGCACACTCCTCTTGGAGAATTTTCGTATAGATTTTCGAAGGAATCGACGTGGTAAGTAGTTACAAGACTAGCGACTTTCGTAAGGGCCTTAAAGTTCAAATTGACGGCGAGCCCTATTTGATGATCGAAATGAACTTTGTCAAACCGGGCAAGGGGAATGCCCTGTATAAGTGCAAACTGCGAAACCTGCTGCGCGGAACGGTTCTAGACAGGACCTACAAGGGTGGGGATGAACTGGAGGCTGCGGACATCGAAGACATTTCCGCTCAGTACCTCTATCGCCAAGCAGATACCTTTGTGTTCATGGCAGACGAAACTTTCGAACAATACGAACTGACCGCCCAGCAAGTGGACGACTCATGGAAATATCTCAAGGACGGCATGAAGTGCTCGATGATGCTTTTTAATGGCAATCCTGTCACCATGTCACCACCTTGCCACGTTGAACTGCTGATTACGCAATGCGAACCAGGGGCCAAAGGTGACACAGCCACTAACGTGACCAAACCGGCCATCGTGGAAACCGGTGCCGAGTTCATCGTTCCCGGCTTCATCAAGGAAGGCAACGTCATCAAGATTGATACTCGAACTGGCGAATACGTGGAACGTGTAAACAACTAACTAGCGGCCAATCATACTGGACACCGCCAATTTTTCTGGGCAACCGTTCACGGAGTTATTAGAATTGTTTGAGTAAGGACGGTGTTGTACTGGGTTTAAGTTTAGGTTTGAGTTTAAGTTCAAACCTGAACTTAAACCTAAACTATTCGATTAGCAACGCCTAAGTCCTTGAACGGTTACTTTTCTGGAAAGAGTAAAATCGTTTGCGGGGGCCTAACTTCATTGAACAGATGGTTTTAGTCAAAATTATTCCGCGACAACCACTGGTCGCGGTGGATCAATCTAAGGTCATGCTTTAGAATTCATGAATGTAGAACAGGGGTGTCGAGCCCCTGGGAAACCGGCTGGCCGCGAATAATCGTCGCCATCGCCAGAGAATCAACAACAAAGTTTCGTTTAACTCATAACTCAAGGAGTGTATAGTCATGGGGCAATTCACGGTTGAACTAACAGACGGCAACTTCGACACCGAAGTACTTCAATCAGGTAGTCCGGTTTTGGTAGACTTTTGGGCCCCCTGGTGCGGTCCTTGCCGACAGATATCGCCATTGATCGATCAACTGGGGCAGCAATATGCAGGGAAGGTCAAGGTTGGCAAGGTCAACATCGACGACAATCCTGAAGTGACCAATCAATACGGTATCCAAAGTATCCCAACGCTGATGGTCTTTCGTGGCGGCGAAGTGGCCGAGCGATTTGTAGGCATGCCACCCAAAGCAAAACTGGAACAGGCTCTAAACGACGCTTAAGTAAGGTGGTTTGCCAATTCTTTAGATTTGAGACACCGTCTTGCGACTGCGGTAGCACAGCGCTGGGCTCGCCAGATCGCTCTCTGATTGCTTAGCCCAATAGCGACCGATTTGGCAGCCTAAGAACTAGAGCTTTCCGGTCCAGCTTTTGCCGTCCACCCATTGCTTGAGTGGTTTGGATTTTGTTAAGAGTCGAAAGGTTCGAAGTGAAGAACACGATCATCTACACGTTTACAGACGAAGCACCTGCGCTGGCGACCCGTGCATTCTTTCCGATTCTGCAGGCCTTTGTCAAACCGCTGGGCCTAGAGGTTTCCGAACGGGACATCTCATTGGCAGGACGCATCTTAGCGGCCTTCCCTGAATGCCTGGAACAGCGGCAACGATGCTCCGACGCGCTGGCCGAATTGGGCGAACTGGTGAAGCGGCCGGACGCCAATGTTATCAAGCTGCCAAATATTAGCGCTTCCGTGCCACAATTAGTCGACGCGATCGCCGAACTACGCGGGCAAGGCTACGCCGTGCCTATGTATCCGGAAACTCCCCAAGATGATGCGCAGCGAGAGGTCAAGGCTCGTTATGCAAAGGTCTTGGGCAGTGCCGTCAATCCTGTGATCCGCGAAGGCAATTCAGATCGCCGCGTAGCAGCGCCAGTCAAGGAGTATGCTCGCAAGAATCCGCATTCGATGGGTGCGTGGAGTCCTTCGTCGAAAACTTGCGTTGTATCCATGAGTTCAGGCGATTTCTACGGCAGCGAGCTGTCGCACACGTTTGGCCAGGCCGACAAGCTGCGCATTGAACTGGTAGGCCGTTCCGGGCAACGTCAGGTCTTGAAAGAGCAATTGAGCGTCAAAGCTGGAGAAGTCGTCGACGCCAGCTTCATGGATATCGGTCGGCTGTGTGATTTCTACACTCAGCAATTTCAACAGGCTAGCCAATCTGGTGTGCTTCTGTCGCTGCACCTGAAAACTACGATGATGAAGGTCTCCGACCCGGTCATTTTTGGTCACGCTGTAAAAGTCTACCTAGGTCAAGCCTATCAAAAGCATAGCACTGCGCTGAGTGCTGCTGGGATCGAGCCTAATAACGGCCTGGAACCGATGCTGGAGCGTCTTGTGCAGTTGCCAGATCAAAAGAAGGAAGTGATCCTGGCCGACATTCAGGCCGCTATTGCCACTGGACCAGCACTAGCTATGGTCAACTCCAGCAAAGGCATCTCGAACTTGCACACCCCTAGTGGCATGATCGTCGACGCATCGATGGCTGCAGCGATTCGCGATGGTGGTAAGATGTGGGGGCCGGACGGTAAACTTCAGGACACGTTGATGGTTGTCCCGGATCGCTGTTATGCAACCTTCTATCAAGCGGTGATTGACTTCTGCAAAGCTAATGGCGCGTTCGATCCCAGGACGATGGGCAACGTTGCCAATGTGGGCTTGATGGCACAACAGGCCGAAGAGTACGGATCTCACAATAAGACTTTTATCATTCCCTTTGATGGCGAAGTACAGGTCACCAAGCAGGACGGCAGCGTCGTTTTCCGGCACTCGGTAAATGCCGGTGATATCTGGCGCATGTGCCAAACAGCAGATGCTGCCGCGGGCGACTGGGTGCGACTCGCCGTCGTTCGAGCCCGAGCTACCGGTTCGCCCGCAATTTTCTGGTTGGATTCGAAAAGAGCGCACGATGCGGAATTGATCACTAAAGTGGAGAAATATTTGCACGATCACGACACTCGTGGTCTGGATATTCAAATCTTGGCTCCGCAAGCGGCCGCCATAGTTACCTGCCAACGAGCCAAACAGGGACTGGATACGATTTCGGTCACAGGCAATGTTTTGCGAGACTTTTTGACCGACCTGTTTCCCATTTTGGAACTGGGAACCAGCGCCAAGATGCTTTCGATCGTACCTTTGCTTGCCGGTGGCAGCTTGTATGAAACCGGTGCTGGTGGTTCGGCTCCAAAACATGTCGAGCAGTTTATCGAAGAAGGACACTTGCGATGGGATTCCATCGGCGAGTTCCTGGCTATCGGGGCTTCCTTGGAAGACTTTGGCCGAAAAACTAACCAGGCCGATGTGGTACTGCTTGGTGAAACCTTAAATCAGGCCATTGGACGTATTCTAGACGAGAATAAGTCTCCGGAACGTACCGTCGGTTCGCTGGATACTCGCGGCAGCCAGTTTTATTTGGCTCTTTACTGGGCGCAGGCTCTAGCTGGCCAGCAAACCAGTCAAGCTCTTCAGTCGGAATTTGCCGATATGGCTCAGGATTTGGCACAGAATGAAGATCGCATTCTCGCCGAGATCAATGCTACTCAAGGCAAGCCCACTGACATCGGTGGCTACTATCACCCTTGTGCCAAGAAAACAGAGGCGGCCATGCGACCCAGCCAGACATTCAATTCAATTATTAATTCGATTGGCAAGGTTCCTGCAACTCATGCTCAGTGAAGCGGTACTGGCGAACGTCATTGAAAGCAATTTGGTTTGAGCTTGTGAACGGGGGGGAGCACACCCGCTGGCGCGTTTTGAAGTTGCGCTATTTCCGCAAAAATCGTACTCGTACTCAATAAAATGGTACTCGTACTCGGATCGTGTAAGTCGAGTACGAGTACCGCCGATGGCTGAGCACGAGTACGAAAATACTGGTTTTCTCATCACTACCAAATCGATTTTTGCGGAAATAGCGCAACTTCCAAACTGGCGCGTCGGGCTTGTATTGTTTTAACTGCCGCTGCTAAACAAACGACACATCCATGCAACAACCCGCAATTCAACCTGGACGCAAGATTCTGGGTATGTCGGCAATACTTCTGCCACTGAAAGAATCTGGCGAGTTCGATTGGCCAGGGTTTCGTTCGCACGTGCTGCGAACTCTGGAGGCGGGTCTTATTCCAGCCGTGAATATGGACACGGGCTATGCCAATCTGATCGACCAGGAGACTCGGCAGCGTGTCCTAGTCGAAACACAATCGATGTGCAGTGGCCAGCAATTCATCGCCGGGGCATTTGTCGGGGACAGACCAGGAGCCGCTTATCAACGACAGGAATACCTACAACAGATCCAGTCGATTCAAATCCACAATGGGACACCGGTCATTTTTCAGTCTTTCGGCTTGACCGCATTGCCGGACGATGCACTGCTGAATGCTTATCGCGACTTAGGGTCCAACACCGACCGATTTATCGGCTTCGAGCTTGGGAAGATGTTCGCACCGTTCGGGCGAATTTATCCTTTGGAATTCTACAAGCAATGGATTCAGATCCCACAGTGCATGGGGGCCAAACACAGTTCGCTGGATCGGCAGTTGGAATGGCAGCGGCTGGAAATTCGAGATCAAGTGCGTCCAGGCTTTCGAGTACTAACCGGTAACGATTTGGCCATCGATATGGTGATGTACGGCAGCGACTATTTGCTTGGACTTAGTACGCTGGCACCCGACTGGTTTGCCTATCGCGACAAGCTGTGGCATCAACAAGACCCAGACTTTTACCACTGGAACGATTGGCTTCAATATTTAGGCTTCTTTGCCTTCCGAGCACCGGTGCCGGCTTACAAGCACACCGCAGCTCAATTCTTACATCTGCGAGGTTGGATCAGCAGCAATTTGACTCACCCACTTAGCCCCAAACGTCCTGACTCCGACATTGAGATATTGAGAACATTTCTGGAGCAGTGGCCACCCAGAAGCTAGCGAGTCAACAAGTCGCCGGTCAAATGAGTGGTCGCGTTGTAGGTGTGCATGATCCAGGTGCCCTCAGAATATTCGACTACTGTCAAACCCGCGTTGCTGAGCCAACCCAATTGGCGATCGTGTTGCCGCCCCCATGAAGCACCAAGCAACTCCATCAGCAACAATCGCTTAAAATCTGCATGAGTGACCATCACGTCCCAATGATCTCCCCCCGCAATGACTTCCTTCTCTAGCCAGTCCCTGACAACACCGGCTCGTTGAATTGCCTCTTGAGTCGATTCGAAAGGACGTCCCCACCAACCCGACTGGGCAATGGTCGGGTCGATGTCCCAGCCAGGATAGCGACTACACAATTCGTTCCGGCCCATTCCCGGCTCACCTTTTTCCATACCCGGCAAATGCCCGCTATAACAGCCCCCCTCTTCGAACAGATCGCTTCGGACAATGGCTGGCTTGCCAAGCACCTCAGAGATCGCTCGCGCGGTCTCCATCGCTCGAAGAAACGGGCTACAGTAGAGATTCCTAATTGTATGGCCGCGTAGGGCGGCTGCGGTTGCCTTCGCCTGCTGATAACCTACCAAGGTCAATCCCGGGTCGGGCACTCGATGCTGTGGACTCTGAGCATTGTTGGCGGATTGTGCGTGTCTGATCAACAGAAGTCGTGACATTTATTGCTCCATTAGCGCCCGAGCTTCCCTGATCCGTTGGTCATCAAACAGATCGTCCAGTTGAGTTGCCTTCAAACGCAGCAGCAGCACCAAATGCTCTTGCGTCTGCTTGGCGGTATCCGTCACAAAGAAACCACCGCCCAACGATTTGGTAGGCTGAGTGGCCGCGACCATCAGCATGTTGCCAGGGCTTAGCGTTGCTCGGATTTTGAGGGGCTTCCAAGAAGTGGACTCGCGTTTGGCCTCCTGCCGCACTCCAAATTCTGTGGTCACGTAGCTGGTGCGTTGCTGACCATACTGAACCTCGGGCAACAACTCCAATACCGCCTGCCCATCGCTCGACGCAAATGCTGTCATAGCAAGCAGTGCTGTTGGCTGCTGATCGAAGGACAAGCCAGATAACTGACCATCCAGCGACGTCAGTATGGAGAGCTGCCCCTGAATTGTTTGACGAAGCACCAATTCCTTTCGACGACCCGCGCGACAACGCAGTAGTCGCGATCCAGGCTTTGCGTCCGACCCCAAACCAACCTGCTCGAGTACATCGCTTTGTTGCTGCTGCTGATTGACTGCAAGCTGATCCGCCAGGACTTTGGGCAGTTCCCCTCGCAGAATGCCAACTCGAATGCCATTGGTATCCAGCAATTGACGATTCTCAAGTGGCAAAAACGCTTCATCGGCAGCTCGCCAAGCCTCCTCAAGCTGCCCAAGTTGTTCATGCGTGAACCTAACCAACACGGTCTCGATGTCAACGGCATCGGGATTTGGATCGACCGAGGAACTACGTCCACTGGTTGGCTCCACCACAGACTCTGAACGCCAACTAGCGCAGCCCGACGCTAGCAAAACAAGCAGGCCGATAACCAGCATTGCCTGGCCAGCCTTCTTCCTTGGCATGGCAGACCGGTAGAGTTCGATTGTCTGAATGACCATCATGGAAGCAGGCGGCCTAGGTAACCAACGCAGTGTATTTTTGCCTTCGGAAGAGTAGCATTTCCGGCAGTCTGTGGTCAACCCTATTAACAGCGATTGATTCCATCAACGAGTCAGGAATCACGGGAACCCATACGCGGAGCTAGCTGCGATCTAACACCGAATCCGGCGACCTGAGCACACTCCGCGGGGACCTGGCAACGGCACGGCGGAGCGTGCCTGCTACTTTTTTGGGCTTTGGCCTCTACTGCTTTTGGAGTGTTACCGTGTCGAAGAGCTGGTTCTCAAGCGTGTAGGAACGAAGTTCCAGTGTTTTTCCATGAATATGAACCATGACGTAATGATGGCTGCGATGGACGTGATTTTGAAAGAAGGGGCGATAGGGCCCTGGTGTCTCCAAATTGCCACCACCACCTCCAGTCACCATATAAATCGTTCCACCTGACGTAACAGCCAGCCCTTCCCGCACGGGCCAGGTCCGTTCGTAAGAATGGATATGACCGGTCCATACAATGTCCACTCCATATTTCTCGTACAGCGGTACTAGCTGTCGCACTCGAAGATCACCACGAGTACTATGACTGGTCTTCCACAGGTCTCCGTAATCATTTTCATCCGACGAATAGGGCGGATGATGGTGGCAGGCAAACTTCCAGGTCGCTTTGGATGTAGCCAGCTTTTCTTCTAACCATCGATACTGCTCGCTTTCCGGGTCGACCTTTCGATTCGAATCGATCATAAAAAAGTCAGCATCCCCATACGAAAAGGTATAGTAGTACTCGGGGTCCGGCAGGTCCATGTAGTCGAAGTAGTTCTTTGCGTTCTGCTCGTGGTTACCCAAAACCGGAAAGAGAGGTACACGCGAAATGAGTGGCGACAGCGATGGAAAGAACATTTCGATCCATTCAGAATTGCGCTTGCCATGGTCAACCAAATCTCCAGGCAGCAGCACAAAATGCGGGCGCTGCGCCCACGCAAATTGCGCGACAGCTCCAGCCACCTGTGGGTTGGTTTGGGTATCACTGATCACAGCGAAGGCCAAGGGCGTGCCAGGGCCAAAAGCGGTCTGAAACGTGGAGATATCGGACTGAAGAATCTGGCCGTCAGCAGCCTTGGAGACCGCACGATAGAAGTACTGAGTGTTGGGATGTAGCCGTTCGATACGGCCAGTATAAACCTGGCCGTTGGCCGTTGCAGGCAGCACATTTTTGCAGTCGGCAGTTGGCCCCCAATGCACATCGCCACTTGTGGCTCCACCGACTTGCCATACCACGCTCATTCCTGTTTGCGTTGCGTACTGTAAAAACGGCTGCACAATGAAACTCAGCGCATTTTGGCCTGAAGCAGACTCAGCGTTTGCCAGTGCTTGCAGGCGTTCAAAGTCCTTCGACACCCACGGTGCCTTAGCCGCAATATTGTAAACCGCAACCTCTCGCAACTTGCCTTTTAGCGAATGGTATTCATCTTGATCATGGTAGGCACCCAAGACAAATGGTGCCGACGAAGGATACAGCAGTGGACCGCTTTGCAAGTTCGACTCAGCCTCCAGTTGCCCGTTCACATAGAGCTGCATGGACTGTCCATCGTAGACCGCGACCACCTGATAGAATCTGCCAAGTTCATATTTGGTTTGGCCCTTCAAATAGGTCAGCTTGCCGTCTCCATCGTCGGCACCTTGTGAAGCCAACGCAAAGGTGAATACTTCATCGCTGTAGCCCAACAACCAGCCACTTTCTGCATCGCCGTTGTCTTGAATGGTTCCAGCTAGTCCACCCCATGTTTCGGGCTGATCGACGGCTACCCATGCCGCCACCGTCATGCTCTGAACCGGTAGTATCTGTTTGATATCATTCAGGTCTTGGGCAATTTGACACTCGGCGCGCCGCCCTGAGAAAACCGCAAACTGGCCCCAAGAGTCTCGTGCGATCTCGGGAGTTCGCGAGAATTTGCCATCTGGACCCAATCTCGCCTTCAGTTTTTGCCCATCGATCAGCTCTTCGCGAAAAGTCCAGTGGAAAACCGGATCTGGACCGTCGTGCGCAGATAACTCCGCAGCAGAATAACTTGCAATAATCAGCAAACCGAGAACTACTTGCGGTTGGAATGGTCGCACTGGAGTTGCCTTGGCACAGGAAGGATTGTGAAATGCGATGCCCACACGACTAGATCAGACGCAGGGGCTTCACCACATTTTAATCCGGCAATCTTAAACGAAGGTGAAGGGTTGGTAAAATACCCAAGAACTTCAGCACAAAAGAAGAACAGACAGCTTCGCGACACTTGCGGCTGATCGCCAAGATCACCCTACAAACCTGCGTGAACGGTTAGGGCCTGACGCAGATCTACCAGGGAGCGCGCACGGGGTAGACTCCAAACTGCTGCGTGCTGCTAGGCCAGAGGGGTGTGGCATAGAACGGTCCACCCGCAGATGGCATGCCCTGGTAGCCGTACTGGTGATAGATGGGCTGCATGTAGTTTCGTGAAACACCCCATGAGTAGGTTTGATGAGTCACCGAATTCGGTGGCACTACCAGAGCTGTGGGTTGTCCGTACTGAGTGTAATAGTAGTTTCCATGCCATGGTCGACTTTGAGCGAAATTCTGAGCCCAGACGTCGCCCTTGTTCTGCATGTCATGCTTAAGCATCCGCTCGATGGGACGCTGTGCCACTGCAGTAGATCCTGTGGCTGCAACCAGCAGCGCAGCTGCGATGGGCAATATCAAGTTTTTCATTTTGGGAATCCTAAAATTCGCTTAGGTCAATTGCTGAGGGTCAGCCTTTAACAAAGTTAGCTTCATTTTGGGTATGTTGCCAGCGTCTACTGTGGTCTAGGAAGCGACAGTGTCTGGTGTAGTCCAGAAATAAACGTTTTTACAGGTGGCGAATAGTAGTGGACTCGGGTTCGATTAAGCCCACGATTGTTGTCGTAATACGAATGATACCGATGCGTGTGCCAGTAAGTCATCTCGTGGGGATACAGCGGCTGGTAGGTGTAGTAGGTATGGCCGACCCACTGAGGTACTGGGACCGGTGCGATATACATCTGCGCTGTCGTCTGGTTGGCGTAGCCTTGGGTGTACTGATTGGCAAACAGATGCGGCCCAACTCCGCCGTGTTCCTGGCCTAGTGACGGGCCGGCGACCAACGACACAACTGCCAAGGTGAGCCATCGGAATTGTATTAAACGGATACTCATTGCAGTCGTGCTCCCTTCCCTGGGGTACTTTGATTCTAATCTATTCAGCTTCCATGCTGACGGCGTTACAACTGAAGACTTACCGGAACGTCTGTTGAATCGGCCTAATTGGCTTGCCTGGTGCAACTGATACTTTTGCAGCGTTAAAGTCTACGTAATCCAAGCCTAATCCAAGCCAGGAAATTGTGGCTAGGCGTATTCGTGCTCGCCCGAAAAATTGTTATAATTTGGCCAGTTTACCAGGCTTGACGGTCCAGCAAGAGAGCTTTCGGCTCGCTTCACAGGCGCGACGCCTCAAAATGACTCAATTGACCAACCCGTCCACGCCGATTCAACTCAATTTCAGCGACACGACTCACGGAGGAGAGCACCCAGATGGCCAAACGTAGCGGCTCCGATTCAGGACCTTCCAGTGGCAAATCATCCAAGCGAAGCGGGAAGAGCAGCGGACCGTTAGACCATTCCCCACAGCATGCCATCGAGCCGATCTCGCTTCGAGTGGCCGCTCAAGATCGCTATCTGAATTACTCCCTTTCGGTCATCACCAGTCGAGCCTTACCCGACGTACGAGACGGTCTGAAGCCCGTTCAGCGGCGCATCCTGTATGCCATGGATCAATTGGGGGTTCGACACGATGCCAAGCCACGTAAATGTGCCTTCGTGTGCGGTAACGTGGTGGGTAACTACCACCCGCACGGCGAGTCTTCAGTCTACGACGCGCTGGTTCGAATGGCTCAGCCTTGGTCGCTACGTGAAGAACTGGTGGATGGTATCGGCAATTTTGGTTCGATCGACGGCGATAATGCGGCTGCCATGCGATACACCGAATGCCGGCTATCGGCCATTGCTTCGGAAGTGATTGCAGATCTTGGCGTTCAGATTGTGCCGCACAAGCCCAACTATGATGGCACGCGTCAGGAACCGGTGGTGCTGCCCAGCCGAATGCCAAATCTGCTAGTCAACGGAGCGACTGGAATTGCGGTGGGCATGGCCACGAACATCCCCACGCACAACTTAGGCGAAGTCTGCCGAGCCCTCTTAAAGCTGCTGCGCGATCCCGAGATCAAGGACTACCAATTGGTCGCAAACGACTCGGTGCAAGGCCCTGATTTTCCGACCGGGGGACAGCTCGTCAATACCAAGGAGGAACTTCGCGAGATCTACAGAACAGGCCAGGGGACACTGAAAGTTCGCGGGACTACTCAGCCGGGGGCCACATTAAAGAGCGGCAGCAAGAACTTGCACATCACTTCGATTCCTTATGGAGTGAACAAGTCTGTGCTGGTGGAACGCATCGCCGAAATAGTACTCAGCAGCAAGATGCCTCTGATCGAGGATGTGCGGGATGTGTCCACCGAGGAAATCCGTATCGACCTGCAACTGCGCCACGATGCGGACCAGGCCAAGGTGCTGGCCTATCTGTACAAGAATACTCCCTTGCAGACCAATTTTAACGTTAACATGACCTGTCTGGTGCCCACCGAGAACCCCTTGGTAGGCCGCCCAGAGCGGCTTGGCTTAAAAGAAATGTTATGGCATTTCCTGCACTTCCGCTTACAGGTGGTAACGGCGCGGTTGGAAAATGAACTGGCTGGCCTGGAGCGAAGGATTCATATCCTGAACGGCTTTGTCCTGGTCTTCGACGCGCTGGACGAAATCATTCGCATCATCCGGCGGTCCGAGGGCAAGGCCGATGCGGCAGTCAAAATCATGCAGCGTTTTCCCGCCAGCAAAGGTGGATTGGACGAGGAACAGACCGATGCCATCCTTGAGTTGAAACTGTATCGATTGGCAAAGCTAGAGATCAATTTGATTCAAGAGGAATTGAATCAGAAACAGAAGCGTGCGAAAGAAATCCGACGTCTGCTGAAGGAAAGTACCGACGACACCAACGCATCTGGGCGATGGGGCATTGTGCGGCAAGAGATCGAGGAGTTGATCGAGAAATTTGGCAAGCAAAAACGCTCCGCACGACGCACTGAAATTGTCACGTTGGAGGATGAAACGGAGTTCACGGCTGAAGACTTTATCGTTGCCGAAGACTGTCATGTGCTGGTTTCGACCGACGGCTGGGTCAAGCGTCAAAAGCAGATTGTCGATCCTGCAAAAAGCCGCATGCGAGAAGGGGATCGCGTCTTGGCGTGCGTGGCCGGATCGACTCGGGCCACCCTGGCTTTCTTCTCTTCCTTCGGCGTCTGTTACACTTCGCGTTTCATCGATGTGCCTGCCTCGACCGGCTACGGCGAGCCGATTCAGAAGTTGTTCAAGATGAAGGATGGCGAACGCATCGTAGCCGTTGTGTCACTTGACCCACGAGTCATCGGCAATATCCAAGAGAATCCTAAAAAGCCAGAACACTGCCCCGAGGTGCATGGGTTTGCTGCGGCCAGCAACGGTTTTGCGCTGCGTTTTGGCCTGTTCCCCTTTGTCGAACCATCTACGCGCAGTGGCCGCCGTTACGCTCGGGTTGCTCCAGGTGCCGAGATCATTGGCGTGGAGTCCATCTCGGGTGCTGAGAACATTTTGGCCGTGTCTGCCGATTGCAGAACCATGGTCTGTCCGGCCGTCGAGATCAATTACTTGTCCGGCCCAGGAAAAGGCGTCACACTGATCAAACTGGCAAAGACCGACCGGTTGATCGGCTTCAAAGCATCTAGCGGCGATCGAGATCTCTTGGTCGTGGAGACCAATCGAGGTGCTCAAAAGACGATTTCGACTGCCAAGTATCGCATCACTTCGCGGGGTGGCCGAGGTACCGAGATCCAGAAGAACGGAAAGATCTCTAGCATCGTCACACAGCCGCCTGCCGCTCCTGAACCGCTGCCCGAATCCTAGACTGCCGCGACTGATACACCGAAATTCATAATCGCTTAATACAGAGATGGAGCTTAGTGAGGAAAAATGTCAACTGCGAATAAATCCAAGTACACGGCCGAAGACATCGTAGCATTGGAAGGACTGGAGCCGGTCAGGAAGCGGCCTGGCATGTATATCGGCGGCGTCGGCTCGACTGGTCTACATCACCTGGTCTGGGAAATCCTGGATAATTCGGTCGACGAGGCCATGAATGGTCACGCAACCGAAATCATCGTAACGCTTCACAAAGATTCTCGCACAGTGTCCGTATCTGACAACGGGCGCGGCATTCCGGTTGACAAACATCCCAAGACGAAAAAGAGCGCGCTCGAAATGGTGCTGACCTTGTTGCACGCCGGAGGTAAGTTCGAGGGCAAGAACTATAAAACTTCCGGCGGATTACACGGCGTTGGGGCATCTGCGGTCAACGCCTTGTCCAAACAGTTGATTGCTGTGGTACGACGCGACGGCGAGCAGTACAAGATGGAGTTTTCACAAGGCAAGCCTATTACCAATCTCCAAAAAGCCAAAGGTACTTTTCGAGGTTCAGGCACAACGATCACCTTCACTCCTGACCCGACTATCTTCCCAAAAACCGAATTCAATTCGGACACCATTCGTCAGCGACTGGAAGTGACCAGTTTTTTGCATCGCGGAGTGCGTGTCACCTACCATGATGAAACCACTGGCAACAAGGTGACCTACTTTCATGAAAATGGAATCGTTGACTATCTGGGCAAAGTGATCACAGAGCGTGGAGCCAGTACGATACACGATCAAGCCTTTACGGTGTTCAAAGAGGGTGACGAACGCATCGAACTTGCGCTGAAATGGACTGAGTCTACCGACGAACATGTACGCAGCTATGTGAATGGTATCCCCACGGGCAGCGGCGGCACTCACGAGAACGGCTTCCGCGCCGGACTGGGCAAAGCGGTCAGAAATTTTATCGAGACGCACAATCTGACTCCTCGAGGTGTCAAGTTCTCACCCGAGGATATTCGTGAGGGATTAGTGGCCATCGTATCCGTGTTTGTGGCCGAACCACAATTCCAAGGCCAGACCAAAGACCGTTTGAATAATCCTGAAGCACAAACGGTGGTCGATAGCGCCATCCGAGCTAACTTGGAGCAGTGGCTTAACAGCAATCGCTCCGTGGCAGAAGCCATCGTCGCGAGAATTATCGCAGCGTCGCGAGCGCGCGCGGCCTCGCGGGCTGCTTCGGATTCGGTCTCACGCAAGACAAGCACTTCGCGTGGAGCCACCTTGCCTGGCAAGTTGAGCGATTGTTTGGGGTCGGGACGAGATCGTTCAGAGCTGTTCATCGTCGAAGGCGATTCGGCAGGAGGCACCGCCAAGCAGTGCCGCGACCGCAACTACCAAGCGATATTGCCATTGCGCGGCAAGGTCCTGAACACGGAGAGCGCTAGCTTGAAGAAGGTCTTGGAGAACAAAGAGATTCAGGACATGGTTACCGCACTGGGGTGCGGAATCGGAAATCATTTTGACGTGAATCGACTGCGATACGAGCGAGTGATTCTGCTGGCCGATGCCGACTCGGACGGCCACCACATAACCACTCTACTCCTAACCTTTTTCTACCGTCACATGCCTGGATTGATTTCTGGCGGTCGAATTTTTATCGCTGTGCCTCCGCTGTACCGCATCGATATTGGCAAGGAGACCTTTTGGGCCACCGATGATGTCGACCGACAGCGTATTTTGGCGAAGGCCGACGGTCGCTCCAAACCGGACATCCAGCGTTTTAAGGGGCTGGGCGAAATGATGCCCAAGACGCTTTGGGACACAACCATGAATCCGGCAACCAGGCGCCTACTGCGAGTTGAAATCGACGATCAACTGGAAACCGATCGTATCGTGGCAGACCTGATGGGCCGCGACGCTTCGGCCAGATTTCACTTCATCATGGAACGCGCCGAAGAGGCCCAAGAGATCGACGTATAAATTCGCACTCGATAATTGAACTTAAACCTGAACTATTGATTAGCGACGTCTAATTCCGTGAACGGTTACAACTTCTTTTCAAAGCGTTTTTTGAATCGATACTTCTCGCCGATCGCAGGTATGAAGTGTCGTTTATCCTGCACATTCTTCTACAGGTTACACCTCTTCGATGCGACTGGTGGCATCGCCAAACCGATCCATGCGCACATCCATTTTTTCCATCATGGACAGAAACAACCTGCACAATTGTCGCTCCGACTGATCACTGTAGTCCAGCACGCGACCTCCATGCAGCCGCCCACCGCCGCCTCCCAACAAAATGACTGGCAATTGATCGTTGTTATGCAACGCACCGGCCATCATACTGGAACAGTGCATTAGCATCGTATTGTCTAGAAGGGTGCGGGAGCCCTCCTGGATCGAATCCAGTTTGCGAGCAAGATAGGCGATTTGCTCCATGAAAAACTGATTCACTTTCAACCAGTCTTCGCCATCGCTGTGAGAAAGCAGGTGGTGAATCATGTAGTCTATGCCATGCCCCTGCTGCTCGACACTGGGCAGATTCGGGAACCGCAATGCGCTGTGATCATTATTTAGTTTCAGCGTAGTGATGCGAGTTGCGTCGGTTTGGAATCCAAGCACCAAGATATCGATCATCAATCGAATATGCTCGGCGATATCCTGTGGAATTCCGTCGGCAGGTCGATCCATATTGGGCTGGTCCAGCGTAGGCCGCCAGCCCTGCAATTGTCCGCGCTGACCTGCATCGGCAATGCGTTTTTCAACATCCCGAACACTCTCCAAGTATTCGTCCAGTTTCAATTGATCGCTGTGGCTGATCACTTGGCGCAATTGCTTGGCATCGGCCAGCACCGCATCTAAGACGCTTTTATCCTCCGGTGATGCCTGATCCTTGAACAGCCGATCGAATGCCAGCGCAGGGTATAACTCCAGTGGTGTAGGCGTCGTCGGGGAACTCCATGAGATATGTGAACTGTACAGCATGCTGTAGTTCTTGTGGACAGACGGATTGGAAGTTTCACAGGCAAGCACCAGACTTGGCACCTTAGTCGTGCGTCCATAGGTTTGCGCCAGCACTTGGTCAAAGCTGGTGCCCGAACGAATTTCACCACCGCTGGCGATTGGTGCCCCGGACAGCATGTTGCCCGTTTGAGAACTGTGTATATTCCCCTTGCGAGCCTCCTCATGGTAAAGCCCACGAACAAAAATCATCCTCTCGCGGAAATCAGATAAGGGACCCAGCACACGCCCAAGCTCCATCTGCTTTCCCTGGCCTTTAGCCCACCATTCTTTGGAATGGAATCCATTGCCGGAGAATGTCACGCAAAGCCGAATGGGAGCTTCACTGGCAGGTTCGGAAGTTGCAGTAGAGTCTCCCCATACCGTCAGCGACTCCATCCAAGGCAGTGCCATAGTGACTCCCAGACCTCGCAAAAATCTGCGCCGTGAAAACCAATGTTGGTTCATCGCATCTACTCCTATTGTTCGGAATCAAAGTCCAGATTCAAAATTTCTACCACGCACATTGCGAAACTGACTACTGCGCACAATCCATTCTATCATATCGCCCAATCGATGTTCATCTGTGGTGATCATCGCGTCGATCAGAGGTTTATCAGACAGTTGCACACTGCGTCCTAATGCGTATCCCAGCAGTTTTCGGCTAAATTGTCGTAGAAAATCCTCGCGCCGTTGATTGCTCAAATAGTCTCTCAGTTCCGCCAGTCCATCGACCTGAGTACCATCCAACAGCGTCGTCTGAGTATCCGCTTGTCGAATTCGGCCAATGGCATCGAACCCCTCCAGTGCAAACCCGAACGGGTCCACTCGGCGGTGGCAGCCTGCACAAGCCGGATCACCGCTGTGCCGCTCGATCAACTGGCGCTCAGTAAGACCTTCGGGCGTCTGGTCGGGCAGGGTGGGAACTCCCTTGGGAGGGTTGGGTAATTTTTCGCCCAAGACCACTTCGCTGACCCAAATCCCGCGCAAAATCGCGCTAGTGCGCGAGGCTCCTGAATTTTTTGCCAGTGCAGCCGCAAAACCCAACATACCACCACGACCCGCTAGGCGCATGCCTTCGACCCGCTGCCAGCCTTCATCAGCCACCTGCATACCGTAGTGACTGGCCAATGATTGGTTCATGAAGGTATGATCAGCATTCAACAAACTTAAGACCGACTGATCTTGCTGAATGAGATCTGTGAAAAACCACGCCACCTCCTGCTGCATGTCGCCGCGAAGAGCCTTGAAAGTCGGAAAGTGACGCTCGCTTTTTTCGTCCAGCGTCTCCAGGTCTCTCACGTGTAGCCACTGACAGCCAAACTCAGTTGCAAGTCGATAGACACGATCATCCTTCATCATCCGTCTGGCCTGCGCTGCTAGCACATCAGGATCACGCAGCTTACCACTGGCCGCCAACACCCGCAGTTGCTCGTCAGGGTAGCTGGACCAAAGGAAGTAACTAAGTCGAGTAGCCAATTCCCAATCGCTAACCGGTCCAGTTTCGTCCGGAATTCGATCGGCTCGGTAAAGAAAAGCCGGGGAGGTCAAGACGCGAACAAGCATCAACCGAGGCGCATACTGCCGCAGTTCATCTCGCTCTTCATCCGTAAGCGGTCTACGCCACGCCTTATCGGCAAGTTCAATGATCGCTTCCTTTTGCAACCGTTCAGCTTCCGACAGGCTGCTTTCAAACTCTTCGGCAGCTTGCATAATGGGACCTCGCAAGGGTTCGAAGTCGTTGACCAAATCAGGTCGATCTTGCGTCGCAAACTGGTAGATCTGCTCGAAAGCCGCAACCTGCTTGATAGGAACCTGTGCGATGAAATTGAGTTCCGCCCACAGTCGGTCCAACTCCTCGGTCTGCTGTGGATTCAGGATCAGCCTGCGAAGTGGCTCGTCTTCCCGATAGTACAGCCGCAACGTAACCACTTCGTCCACCGGCACGATCCGGTTGTAACATAGGGCAACTGGGAAGAGCTGGCAGAACTGATCGACATCAGCTTGCAGACGCTCGCGGTATCGACTGTCTCGCCCTACGATCAACGGAGCATCTGGCTGCGCAACGACGCACGGCGATTCTGGCGGTTGAGCGGCAATCCAAGCCTGGGCGCTCCCTTGCTGCGGATCAGCCAGTCGAACCGTGGTTACCAGCTCACATTCCTGAGCAAGATCGCTGGGTATTTCCAACTTGTGCATGGCTGGTGCTTGAATCACGATATCGCTACCCGACTGGCCTGATTGAAAGGCGCGTATAGACGGCTCCAACAAAGGGTGCGACATCGTGAGATGCTGTTGCAGATGCTCGCGCACTCGCACAGCCAGCTCGGGCGATGGAGCTTGTCGCCAAGCAATCACTTCCGCTGGCAGATCCGATTCAACAGCCGCTCCCGTCGGCTGGCTCAGAAAATGCCATGGACCATTAGGATTTCCCGATAAGATTTCGGGGGAGACTTGCTGCGCTAGATCCCAAACCTGAGAACCATCGGTGATGTTCAAGTTCACCGTGGTTAGATCGCAGCTATGATCTCCATCTTGTGGTCTAATCACTAGTGCAATTGCCTGACCGGGCTGGATGGACACCCCTTCATACGGACCGAATTGTATCGGCGTAGCCCGCTGCGAAACACCGGAGCCAAGCAATTCGACAGACGAGCCGCGACGAACCTCGACGGCCCAGCTAATTCCATTGCCGCACTCGGGATGAGCATGCACCAGGTTACCGCTGACCGTCAGACTGGCAGCAGCGGCGGATTTCCAGGCGATCACTGCAGAACGATCCGGGGCCGGATGAGTAGCCACGCTGTGGGGCTGCATGATACCTGGAATACGCACCGCGTTGTCCGAAGAATTCGCCAACACACTTAGCGCATTGGCTCCCGTCCACCCGCGAATGAAGTTGTAACTGGCAACCTGCTCCAATCGATCTGCCAACAGGGGCTCGAGCCGTGTTTCGCTCATTCCTAAATAACTTCGCCACAACTGGACCATCGCAGGGTCGGCCTGGCCGCTCTGACCCGATATTACGGCAAGGCACTCCAGCGTGCTCTCGATGATGCGAGCCTTTTCTTGAGCCAAATGAGCCATCAACTTCGGCAAGTGGGCCACCGGTAAATCGGGTCGTCCCTTGGCAACCAAGCGAGGATTCTGCCAAACCACGGCATCGTGATCGCTACCATCGCCAGCGGTCCCACTGATCAAATAAACGGTTTGAGATTGACTGCTGTCGGAACCGTCGCCTCCAAGCTTGAAACGCAACTCCTGCTGTTCAACCAGCGGGGACACTGATTCCTGCCAAGACTTAGGACCACCGGAGCGACCAATATGTCCGATGCTATTAAATTTCCATAACACCTTTTGCCAAGCTTGAATGTCGGCTGCTGTAAGCTGCTTCCGCTTGAACTTTTCACGCAGTGGATCAAGCAGCACCGAAGGACGATCGTCCGCCAGCGCCAGGCGTAGACGCTCCAGGTATTTATCGCTCAGGATAGTGGCAGACTGGTCACTGGATTCTTCGTAGAGACGCTTCAAGTAGCCTTCCAATGGCAATTGCCCACTGCCTGTTCCCACATCCAGTTCGATCCCTTGCTGTACTGTCTGGGCTGCCTGTCCCGAAGTGGAATAACGAGCGTAAAATCGGCGAATCTTTTTCAAAGCTTCATCGGTCCAATCCGCAGGTGAATCGCTGGCCGAAAATCGGACACCATGCGGTAGCAAAACTGCATGCTGCGCGACCTGCTTAGCCGCGTCCAAATACTTTTGCAGAAGTGAAGGTGACATCACCAGCGCTGCGCCCGAGTTGGTAAACCCTTCACCAGCAGCCCCATCCACGGGAAACTCGCGAGCTGGGTCTAGCGAGGCGATGCCGGTCAGATCCTGAAGCGAGTAGGTGTACTCGCGATTGGATAAGCGTCGAATGACCACGGGGCCAGGGTCGCCAGCGCTAGCCAGTGCAACCTGGTCCAACATCTGACTGATCCAAGCCATCAGTTCGGCCTTCGATTTGCTCGAAAGCGGCTTGGCGTCCTTCGGCGGCATTTCGTCGATCTGCAGTTGAGTTAACACATGTTGCCAAGTACCAACGTCACTCTTGACCTGATCGATCGACACGAACCTCTCTAAATTCAATTCCCCCTGCGACTGCTCTGCCGAGTGGCACTGCAAACAGTGCTCCCTAAGGATTGGCAGGACCAACTTTTCGTAGGCAGGCAATGAGGTTAATTGACTGGCGTCCTGGGAATCACCATGAAGCGACGCCGATAATGCGACTACACACATTAGGCTGAAAAATATTTGGCAAAAACGAAATCGGTACAAATTCCAAGTACTCGCGCATCGATGCAACAATTCAACTGCAACTAAAGCCACTCGCGCGTAATACATAGAAACCAAGCCAATCCCACTAACTATCGTTTGCATCTAGGCATTCCCTAAACAACACGCCGCCCGCCAGAACACAGCGGTCATCGGACCTCTACTTGGAACACACTAAGTTGGACCACACGAAACATCACTTCGGCACGTAATAGTTTACATGATTGATTGCATTGAATGTCGAAGATTGAAAGCAATTCAAAACAAAACTATTGACAATGTTTTTGCTTCCCCATGGGTTGCCCTTGGCCCAATCCGTGGAAATCGGTAGCCTTCACAGGCATTCATCGCCAGCTTCCAGCCTGCAAGGCAACCAGAATTGCCTAGGAGTTCCACAGGCCGGAAGCTCAGGCCAATAGAAGCACTTTGGTCTGCTCGGCTATTCCAATCAAAGAGATGCAAAGGAAACACCCAATGCGCTGGTTCGTCCTAGTTAGTGTAACGCTGATGGTCGCTGCTCAGACAGGTTGTCAGAATATGTGCGGTGGAGGGTATCCGATGCAGGGGATGACACGAGTTCCCCCGCCAGGAACCGGCTCCTATCCGATGCCTGGCAGTTATTACAATCCAATGGGCTCGCAGTCTGCAACAACGCCCGCCGGAAACTTGCCGACCACCAGCTTGGCCGCTGGCCCCACCGCTTCTCCAGCAGTCGTCTCGGCCGGATACACCGCCACCAACTCGCTTGCTACTCCTGCCACCACAGCCAATTCAAACCCAGCGGGCTATTCAGCAGATGGTTTTAGCTCCGTTTCGTCTAGCCCTAGCAACCAAGTCAGTCCAGCACAAACCACTCAGCAGCCCGCATCGCCAAACCTTCAGTGGCAGCGTTAAGTCGCATATCGAAACTGGCATTTAACTCTCGCCGATCACCACCGGCCAGACAGCGCGACTTCGAGGCGAGAAAAACGCTACATGCCCGATCTTGTTGAGTCCATGTTCGTGCGGTCGAATGAGACAACGAGAAATCTGAGCATTGGGCATCAATTCGGCCAATCGCCAAACGGCAGGTGGTGGCACCAAGCCATCGTCGGAAAACGCAACCAGCTTGACCGGCGCACGAAGATTGGCGCCCAGGAAGGGTGGCATGTGCGGATCGACCATCACCGAACCACGACGACTACACCAGCGCCGCCACTGCCAAAAAGCGGGCCCTGGGATATCTGCGCCTAGCCCAAGCCTGCGACCTGGAAAGTGCCCAAACGCTTTGGTTAGCAATGGTCCGTGGCCGTACCAGATACTTCCAACAACCAGCCGATGTTGCCATGGATGATCACTCAGGTGAACCGGACCAGCAGCCACCGTGATCACTCGATCGATTCCTTCAAGTTCTGATTGAAATGGCAATGCCAATCCACCCAGCGAATGACCAATCAGCCATAGCGGCAATTGGGGAAACTGTGCCTTCAACCAACGCCTGGCGGTCGTTGCATCATCCACACCCCAATTCGCAAGTGTCGCCGACGAACGACGCGGATTGCCCGATTCACCAAAATCGCGATAGTCCCAAACCAGTGCCGCGACCGCCTGCTGGCCGGCCAGCCAGCGCCCAAAATGCAGATAATAGCGGGCCGGTACACCCGTTGCATTGTTGATAATTACTGCGGCGCGAGCCGGACCATTTTTAGGCTGAAGCAGTCGCCCCTTCAAATTGCCAGACTGCCCCGCAATGACAATCTGCGATTCGCTGAAGTTGTCGGTGACAATGGGTTGGCTATTCATATCGGTAGAAACATCCGGCAAGCAAACTATGGGAATTGCAGAGGTCAACAATAACGCTTTTCCCACTCGGCCAGTTCGGCATGGATTGCCTGATCGTCTGGCACCTGCCCGCTGCTTTGCTGAGCAACAAAATCTCGGGAAAGCTTATCCAACTTGTCCATGACCTCTTCGGAGTCGGTGTCCAACAGCGGATGATCAAGGAACAGCCTTCCTTCCAGGTGATCCGACTCATGCTGGATGATGCGGGCCTCGTAGCCTGTGAAGTCGCGATGGATTTCCTGGCCTTCCAAAGTATAAGCGTTGACAAGCACGGTCTTATGGCGATTGACGAACCCATGAATCGCTGGCAGACTCAAACACCCCTCTTCGCCGCTTTCCGTACCCCTTGGACGAGAGACAACGGGATTGATCATCACCAGCTCCTGGCCTTCGCCCTGAGCCCCCTTGGGATTCATAACAAATAGTCGTAAAGGCAATCCTACCTGAGTAGCCGCAAGACCCACGCCACGATGCTCATACATCAGCTCGAACATGCGCTGTACGATTGCGGCAAGCCCAGAATCGACGCGGCGTATAGGTTTTGCCTGATATCGCAAAACCGGGTGCGGGAACAGGACAATGGATAACTCGGAAGCTGTTTTCATTGAAATGGCAAAGTCTCGTTGGCTTGGCAAATGTTCTACGAGTCTATCGCAGAACCCTCTCCACCGCTTCGGGGAGAGGGAAGGGTGAGGGGGGGCGACAGGTACTGCGATACGCGATAACCACAAGCTGGCTATTTTAATGGCGCGGTCGCCAACCTGGCAGCCCTGATCGCTCAAGAACCACATCGCTTTACGCTGTGACGATCGATCAGGCGGCAACTGTTTTGCCACGAAGGCGGTAAGCTGCTACTTGCTGGTCAGTCACCGAAACTACGGTCACTCCCAAGCGTTTTGCGGTTGCCAAGGTCAACTCGCGATGCAACAAAATCGTCATACCCGCTTCGATGGCAAGCACTTTTCCGCCCGCCTGAGCCAACTGCTGAATGGTTAGTGGCCCAACCGTTGGAACATCAAAGCGCATATCCTGGTCGGGCTTAGCCACTTTAACCAAGGCGAACCCGCGGGGACTCAGTTTGCCTGTGCGCTCGATCAGCGCATCTGTCCCCTCGATGGCCTCAACACCCAAGACCATTTGATCCTTGACCGTTACCGATTGGCCGATATCCAAAGCGCCCATCTGCCGAGCCATCTGCCAGCCAAAGCAGACATCAGTCCACTGACTGCTGCTTAGCGAGCGACCTGCCAGCAGCCCTTCGGGTGCCAGCAACCCCGGCGCCACGTCGCCCAGCGTAACAATCTGTATCCCTTGGCGCTGATATGCCGATACGACACTGCTCAAAATGGTATCGTCGCGCGCATCGCGAGTACGACTGATAAAAATCGGAGCCATCACTCGAAGAGCCGTCCAGTCCGGAACCAAGCCTGGCCACCCCCATCCGCTCAGCAACAGCTTGTGCTTGAACAGCTTACCCGCCAGAGCGACACGACCGACCTGATGACGTTTGAAAAAACGAATCTGACAGCCTAATTTAGCAACACCCACCCACTGAAACACATCGGCCAGATCAGCCAACCTGGCATCGGCGTGACCCTTGATTCCAAGCACATACAGCCGAGCCCCCGACTGCAAGCACTTGCGGGCAAGCTCCAACGGAAATTCACCCCAGCCTGCAACCAGCCCAACGCGCTGGCCGGCCAAAGACTCTGCTTTTGCTAAATCAGTACCGCTCGAATCAGTTGCGATAGAAACCGCTCCAGGTACGGGCGACTCCACCTTCACGGCTTGCAGGTCTGCAGAATTACTTTTTCGCTTAAGCCACATCTTTTCGAACCTGACAATTGCTTGAGTCCGAATCCTTCAACTGAGCCTCCAATTGACTGACACGCCTTATTAGTTCATGCAACTCTTTTCGCATCTCTGGTACTCGCGGCAATACGGCCCATTCTTGCATCTTTTGTTTAATGGGACCTGCAGGACGACCCAATACGACTTCTCCTTCAGGAATATTCCTCATCACTCCACTACCTGCGGCAAGCGTCGCGCGGTCTGCAATTTCGACGTGATCTGCAATACCCACTTTGCCTCCCATTACCACATAGTCACCAGTTCGACAGGAGCCAGCAATACCGGTTTGCGAACAGATGAGATTGTGCCGTCCAATGTGGCAGTTGTGGCCAATCTGCACCATCTTGTCCAGCTTGCTACCCGCTCCAATTCGAGTAGGACCGTAGGTACCACGATCAACGGTCGAGTTAGCACCGATCTCAACGTCGTCGTCAATTTCCACCCAGCCCAGTTGAGCCGCTCGAACATGACGACCTTCGACCTGACGATATCCAAAACCATACGCACCCAGCGTGACATTGGCATGCACCGTGACGCGATTGCCCAGTCGAGTGTGACGATAGAAGACGGTCCCCGGAAACACTTCGCAGTCGTCACCCAGCTGGCAACCTTCCATCAAGGTAACTCCCGAATGAACCCAACAGCGCTGGCCTATTCGGCAGTTCGCACCGATCACGCTGTATTGATCGATCCGGGAACCGGTGCCAATTTGTGATGTAACATCAACGCTGGCGGTTGGATCGACATGAATTGCAGTAGAAGACGCATCCAGATGTAAAGTAGCACTCGCAGGCCGAAGCCGAATAACTATTGCTTGGAAGGCGGAATGAATATCCTGGACGACAAGCATCGTCTTTTTACAACCTGGGTGCGCATGCCCTGCGACAACAGCCGAAGCTGATGAAGCGTTGACCAGCGCGACATGCTTCTCAGAATCCATCAACGTAATGCAACCATCCACTGCATCTTGCAAGGGAAGCGCATCACAGATATGGCTTACTAGTGGTCCGACCAAACGACCACCAACCAAGTCGGCTAATTCTTGTAACAAAACTCTTTCCATCGAAACTTCCTTGCAAAATAGACTCCATCAGGACTTTTCACTAGATAGCATTTTCACCCCATTTCCACAACGGCGACCTTGCCAAATCAGCTTCGAATTCTGGTCGATTTCCGAATTTCGATCAGAGGTTGCCCCTCAATAATCAGCGGGCATAGCTTGTCCAGTCCAAGCTTATGGTGCGTTACGAGGTCCCAACAAACGAAGGGCTGAGAAATCACTCTTCGGTCAGCAACTTTCGTAGCGTCCAATCTCTTTGCGTCACCGACCTCTGCACGTCACCCTAAACCCATGACAACTTCAGTTAGCTGAAATATTGCGAAAAAATCGATTTTTCGCCTATTGACGAAACTTGGCATCTAGCTTACTATCATGCTAGTACACCAGAGCACTACCAGCAAAGGACTTATGATGTTCTTTTCCATTGACCCAAAAAACGGTGTGGCGATCTATGATCAGATCGTCAGGCAGGTCAAGTTTGCCGTCGCCGAGGGGACACTGCGTTCGGGACAGCTACTTCCTAGCGTCAGGACGCTCAGTCAGCAACTGACCATCAACCCAAACACCATCAACCGTGCCATGCAGCAATTGCAATCGGACGGAGTGTTGGAATCGGTGCGCGGAATTGGCCTGACGGTTCGGGCCAATGCACTTCAGGCTTGCCAGGAGGCTCGTCGATCGATCGTCGCCCAGCGATTGCGCTCTGTACTCTCCGAAGCGCTCCATGCAGGCTTGGGCTCTGAGGAAATTCATCAATTGGTCAGCGGGCAACTGGAGGAACTCGACGGTCAAATTCAGACCATTGCGAACGCACCCTGATAGATCGAAGTCATGCGACCGCTGGCAAAAGCTCTCAAGCTTCAAACAACAACTCCACCCAATCTACAGCTTACCACCTTATCAAGGCGAACTGATGAACACTGAAACAACAACCGCTGCTTCGTCCAACACAGCCATTTCGATAGACCAATTGACTGTGTCATATCCCGGCTGCTTGGCTTTGGATCATGTCAACCTGACGATTCCCAGCGGCACGGTCTACGCGCTGCTGGGCGAAAATGGGGCCGGTAAAACAACGCTCATTCGCGCTCTGACCGGTTTCTTAAAGCCTAGCTCGGGTCGCTGCCAAGTGCTTGGTCTGGACCCGGCCATCGATGCGCTATCCATCCGCCAGCGTATCGGTTACGTCTCGGATGCGCCGGCTCTTTATGATTGGATGACTGTAGGTGAAATCGGATGGTTTGCTGCTTCGTTTTATGCGACTGGATATCTGGAGCGGTATCGTGAGTTGATCGCTGGCTACGAAGTGCCCGAGTATCGCAAGATCAAAGCGCTTAGCAAAGGGCAGCGTGCCAAAGTCGCCTTGGCATTGGCACTTGCGCATGATCCTCAGTTGCTGATCCTTGACGAGCCCACATCGGGACTGGACCCGCTGGTTCGACGCGAATTTCTGGAAAGCATGCTAGACCGCGTAGCAACCGGCCGAACGGTCTTGCTTTCCAGTCATCAAATTGCAGAGGTCGAACGAGTGGCCGACTACATCGCAATCATCCATCAGGGTTCGTTCCGGGTGGCCGACACTCTGCAACGGCTGCGTGAGACCGTCCACGAACTTACCATCACCGTGGAAGATCCGCTGGTCAGCTTGCCACTGCTGGCAGAACCGGTTGAAGTATTGAGCGATCAAGCAGAAGGCCGCCAACGACAGTTGATTGTTCAGGGCATGGATGCTGATTTACTAGAGACATTGCGTAATTGGAATGGAATCAAACAGGTGACCAGTCGCCCGGCCACGCTAGACGAATTGTTCGCAGCCTGTGTGCGCGGAAGGGGCCAACGCGAAGTCGCTCAGTTACTCAATCGCCCTAATCACAGGTCTTCAGCAATTGCTTAGGAATCACTTCAGACGCTAATGGCCACTGCAATCACATTTTGACACTTGGGGAGTACCATCAACCATGCCTGCTATAGCCTATCCGCGTCGACTTTGGTGGAAAGAGCTGAGACAACTGCTACCACTTTTCACGCTGATTCCCATCGTAGGCGCTCTCCTGTTTCTAGCGCGATTGATAACCGTGAACTGGATCGCAATGCCTTTATCTTCCATTCAAGACCCGCAGCAGTTTATCTGGATAATCCCTTGTCTGTTTGCGGCCGGAGTCGGAGCAATACAGGTGAGCCAAGAGAAGGAGAATCGCACGCTCTACTGGCTAGCCAGCTTGCCGGTTTCTCCCACAACTCTAGTCTTCATCAAAATGATCTTAGCTTTGTCTGTGCTGGCTTTGCTTTGGCTGATCTGGCTGCCGGTGGCCGGATTGCTATTTCAGTTGGCCGGCGAGTCAACCTACCGGCTTTATGACCGAGTTCCCAACTGGCTGCTGTACAGCGTCTACCTGATTTTTGCTGGGTCCGCTCTGGCATGGCGCACTGCGGGTCCCTTGCCTGCGCTGTTGTCGCTAACTGTCGCCGCAGCCGTGCCAGTTGTCCTGCAAAGCTTGCGCTATTTCATCCAGATGAACCAGCATGACAACCAGTATCCCAATCTTCTGATTCTGCTGACCTGCAGCCTAATAGCTTTGTTCTTAACGCTATTATGGTCGCGGCGATATTTTCAGATCGAACAGACCGGGACCGGCACTCGATTCGGACCTAGTGGCCCAACACCGACCGCTTGGCATTTGCTTAACCTGGATCAACCGCTGATCCAACAGGCGCTTGGACGACGCGCGACCCTGGCACCGCCTGCTAGTCGGTACTCGGCCCTGCTGTGGCAATCTTGGCATCAAAACGGAAGATGGTTGTTAGCTTTAGGTACCTTCGCGGTTCTCGCCATAGCTCTGGGCTCACGATTTCTCTTCGCGTGGGGAGGGGCGGAGGTCTATTCTAAGTATTCATACGTTCACACCGTAACAGTGTTATCCCTGGCAGTTGGTACCCTCCTATCGCTGATTTGGATGGGCAGCCTGGTGTTTCTGAGCGATAGCTCAGGACGGAGAATCAGCTTTTTGTCGGACCGCGGTGTGGCGCCAGGATTGACCTGGGCGACTCGCCATGCACTACCAGCTACCATCGCAATTCTAGCTGTCTGTTTGGGAGTCGCATTGGCTCGACTGGATCTAAAAGCTATCGGGGAAACCGAGTGTTTGATTTTAGTACTGATGGCATGGCTATTGTACGGCGCCTCACAATGGACGGCTCAGGTGATCCCTAGCGTCACGCTTGCATTTCTAGCGGCTCCGCTGTGCAGCCTGATGATGTTGTTTTACTTCGCCTTAACCATGTCCATGTTAGGTACACCGTTGATTCTCATGATGTCCTTCTTCGTGATACCGCTAGCGGCCACTTGGCATGGAATGCGAACCTGGATGGACCGCAGCCATCAGCGCAAATTCTACTTGACCCACTTGGGCTGGTTGTTGGCGATCCTGGTGATTCCCGTCATGCCCCTTGCCTGGTCCGCGTTCAACGAGCCCAAGTTGTCGGCAAGCATTGAGCAAGAGATGTTGGACCTTCTAAAGGACCAGCCAGCTTTCAACGACAAGCTGCCTGGAGTTGTCTTGCGCTATTCTTCAGAACAATCAACGCCGACATATGAACACGACGCCGGACCATCGGACGACTCCCCCCAGCACAAGTCGCTACTGGATCACCAGCGAGAAGTCATGCAGGATCTGTCTAATCAATTGGCAAAAGTATCAACAGGCGTTGCTGTTGGCAACAATGACAGTGGTCGCAACGATGTGATAAGAGCCTGTCAATATCTCCACTCCATCTGTCAGCTCACCCGCCTATCTTGGCTGAAGCAGCCAGCTACCGACGAATCTCTGAAGCATTATCGGACTGCTGTTCAGATACTTCAGAAGATTGCCTATCAAATGCGACTGAATCAATCGATCCTAGCTCAAGATCTTGCAGATGTAGTTGAGATCTGGCTGTTGGCCGAACTGGAGCAACCTGAAAGCCTGAAAAACATGGGCGAAAACGTGTATGCCAGTCTGGTCAAGCAAATTGGTGATATCCCGCAGCGAAAAGCTGCTAGACGACTGGCTGTGGCCCGCAGCTTTCAGATCGCTCAACAGGATCGAGAATCTAGTACGCTGGGTGGGTACGGGCAGGACATCTTTCAACATGGATCCATGTTTGGTCTGCCTCAGGGCCTACTTCAAAATTGGCTTTTCCAATTCAAGCGACAACAGATAGCTGCTGGTGATTTATGGTTATTAGCAAGTGCCTCGCCGGCCGTAACAGTTGCTAATCCGCCGACCAGTGAGAGTCCAACACTCACGTCTGTAGACCGTGAACTACTGCAGCGGATCGCTCGTTTCTGGGATCGCAGCCCATCCATCTACGGACTCATCGACACAATTCCCTCAGCAAGAGTTGATGATGTGAGAAATACTCTGGCGGTCCATGTTGCAGACCAGTTCGTTGCACCGGGACTGCAGTGGAACGCTGGCTGGGAACGTCAGGCGGCGGTGCTGCTCAAGGAGCTACCGAACGTCCTGCAATCGGCTGCGGAGCAACGTGCAGGGGATGAGCAACTGACAGGGGACACTCAGCAAGATGAAGAGGGGAAATGATGACCTATCCAATGAAACAATATGGCGTAACCCAACGGATGCAACAGCCTTCCGGTGAAAGCACTCATCGATCGACTAGTACCAGAGCAGTTCGATGGCTGGTTGCTTTAACGACCCTATTTGCGCCAGCCCTCATCGCATATCACGGCTATCAACTTTGGAGCCAGTCGTCTGAAATCCAGAGTCGCTTGAAACAGATCTCTGCCCGCGCGTTGCCTGTCGACAACGCTTCGTTAGAGCAGTGGAATCGTAGTCGCAATCACGATACTCAGAGCGCACTTTGGGCGGAAATCTTGGACTTGGTGGAACAGCACTTGATTTCTTATCCCGGATTGCAGAAGCTACCTAGCTTGGGTCAAACAGAACTGCCGGAAGTTCTGGACCCCAACCAGCCTTGGCAGGAAGTGCCTCATGTGACGGAGTATCTGCAGTACGCTCGGCCAATTCTTGACAAGCTTCAGCAGGCAACTCAGCGGCCAGAACCAGTCTGGTTGCCATTCGAATTTCGCGGTTTTTATACATCGTCAGGTTACATGCACAACTTTCGATCCGTGATGCGATTACTAGCTCTTGAGGTGGAACACGCTTTGTATCACGAAGACGCGACTCGCGCCATGCGAGGACTGCACATGATGAAAAATACCAGTCAGTCAGTTCCCTATCCGACAAGCTTAGTTACTAAGATGATTGAGGACGCCTGTGAGGCTGGATATCAGGCTGCCGTTGCCAGGTCTTTGCAGGTCGATTTGTGGACCGAGGCTCAGTTGGAGGAACTAAGCCAGCAGCTTGCGCCATCCGAGCAGCTTGGCCCATCCGAAAATGTGGTTGACCAGTGGCGTTCGACGTGGGCTGGAGAACAAGCCATGTTTGCAGCCCATTTTGGCTTAAGTACAGACACTCAGTCCGAAGGATTAACAGTCCGCAGGGTGGGACTGGCGCGGCTTCAGAGAGTGTATCTAGAATTGTCAGAGGAACTTCAGTCGATGGCGACCGATGACCTAAGTCAACTGTTGGGTGCCGCAGAGAAATTGGAACAGTCGCTGATTCGTCGAGGTCATCAGCCTCAGTCATTTGACGACATGACCTTCGAGTTGCTAACTCCAGCGGTTGCAAGTGCCGCACAAACCTTTGTAAAGCGTGAAGACGGCCGGCGTCAAACCTCCACAGCCTGAGGCATCAAGCGGTTTCAGAAGCGGTTCGGGAAATGGCCCGAGCGACTGACGGATCTTACGGCCATTGGTCATACAGCGGAAAATTGGCAGACTATCCGAAGCGGCGAATTCGGTTATTCTTCGGAGACTGACAGGGCGTGGCTCTGGTCTTATCGTCAGGATAATCGATACGAAATGGTGCCCGAAGAGCGTCCAGAAGAGCCATCCGAGGACACGGAAGAAAATCAACCTTCCTTCCGGTTGATTCTTATCCGCTAAGACCAACCGTTTCGATCCTTCAACCAACAACGGTTCGAGCACATAAGCGGCTAAAATGCTTGACTTGCTGCCTGACCAGCTTTGCTGAAATCAAGCTAAATGTGTTAGCATCCCACTTTAGCATTGCTATCGTCGCAATTGCAGACCGGCCTTCTTTGGCGCCACACCCTGCGACGCTCCAGAACGAATGGTGGTAGCATGTGTAGCACTGGCTGCTGCGTTGTTGTCACCACTTCGACTGTATTCTGTCCTGCTGCCGGTCGACTGGCCTGAGGCTTGCGCTGCTGACGCGGTTACTAAGTTGGCTGACGGAACCACGTCGGGAAGTGTTGCAATCTGAACGCTGCCTAACGACTCGCGTAGGTTGGGATCCGAATCGCTACTAGCTATTTGACTAGCCGTATCCGTTCGGTTCTGTGCACTTATCCGTTGACGCCGCTGAAGCGAGATCTGGGCGGCGATTGCCGCAAATTCGTTGCGTACCGATTCATGATGTACATTTAATTGCCCCGCAATGCTCTGAGCCGCCTGAGGATGTTTGGCACATACTTCCGACAACTGGCATACAAACCGAGAGGTCTCTTGGTAATTGTGATCGGTGATTTTGCCAACCATCGGGCCCAATGTTCGAGTCAGCAGGTCGGCTCCCAGATTATCCACTCTAAGGAATACATCCATCGTTCCGTCGATCAAGTGCCCACTGTGGCTTTGACCGTGCGGGCGAGACTTGCTGCGCAGTACGCATACGACACGACCTTTGATTGTGCGTGGTACCAAAATCCCATCATACAATCCGGTTCCATAATAGATATGAAGGTCATTTTCACTGTAGATCAGTTCGCAATTGCATTTAGTCCCGGCTCCATCGTCGGCCGAAAATGTATTGGTTCCAGTCCGCTCAGCGGAAATGTTGGTGATACCGATCAATTCCCAAATATTGACCATCACCTCTGGATGACGAACTAGAAAGTTCAGCAGGTTTGGATCGCATTGCAACGAGTCGCAGTGGGACTGACGAATGAAGCTTGGGTTCTCCAGCACTTCACGAACCGCCGTAGAATAGGCATCGGGCATTCGTTGAAAGGGGATGGTTTGAATCGCCGATTCGATCAACTGCCTTCGATTCGAGAAAAGATTTTCGGACGGTTCTGCAGCCGCAGCGCTATCGATGGTACTGCACCAAGACTGCAAAATGGCGACCAGCATCCACACTATCGATGGCGCTCTTCGCAGCCAACCAGCATCATGTAGCCGGTTTGCATTGGTTCCAGTCGTATTACTTTGGATCACCTCAATTCGCCCCCAAATTGAAATGCTACTATTTCGAAAAGACTTGCCTAGCGTGCCATTGGTTTGATTAGGACCGGTTAGGCAGTTCGGTATACTCTGGGAATATTCGGCAGTAACTGACCTGCCGCCTCATTCAACTTGTGCGGATTAGGCGGAAAGTAGCAGACGGTTGCAACGACCGCTTGCGATCATTGACATTCTCCTAGACCCAGCGTTAACGGATTTTGATCTTGAGCAATTCTCGGCATTTTGCGAAAAGGCACACAAGTTGCTTAGAACCGTTGCGGAGTTTCGCTAGATGACCGACAACAAACAGAACATCGAGAGAATCGACTTACGATTTCGGGCTCCCGGCCCGCGACCCTCACGATGGTTACCGGGAGGTGCCTGGCTCTGGTTTGCCATAGGACTGGCCGTTGGGGCGGGCGGTTGGCTGTACGCTAAGCAACATCTAAGGTCGCACCTAGCCAAGCAAGTGGAGCCAAGCTGGTCGGCCAAAGAATCGATGATAGCCCTAGAAGCGTTAGGCGTCCTGGGTTCAGACACAGACGCTCTACTGGTCCGTGGCATGCAACATGGCGACCAGCGCGTTGCCAGAACCGCCTGGAATAAACTAGGAATCCGCATCGATCAGTGGTCTAGCCTGCCGTTGCTGCAACAGCAAGCGCAGATCGAGCATCTTGTCAAACAGTTGTCTCAGTTGCCCAGTTCCCTGCCTGAAGACAATCAGATTTTGGTTCGAAGCTTGGCCGCAAAACTGTACTCACTGTGTGTGACGATCAATGATCCGCAACTGCAAGCAACCATGGCCCATTGCCAGCGATTGTTTAGCCCAGGCCACCACCAGGCTATCAGCAACATCGCCATGGATGATTTAATTGACTTGCGTGGGCCCAAGACTGTACTTCCAGCGCCCGAGCCAGTTCCGACTGGCGTAGCCAATCGCCTTCAACAGACCCAAGTGCTTCCGCCCGAACAGCCCGAATCGGACACGACTCTCATAAGTCCTGCGCTGCATGACACATCGTTTCACCTGAGCGTCTCAAACACCGCGCAAGTCGCTGGCACAACCATTTCTAGTGAACTTGCGAAAGCAAATAGGTATAATCAGCCAACTGCATCCAGCTCCAAGCCCGAATTGCCCGCGCTAGCCAAAACCCCTGCGTCTGTTGCCAGCTACGCACTGCCGGGAATCAAACAAAGCTCCGAAATTCCCGATCTGGGTGAAGTGACCAAGATTGAAATTGCAGAGCTGGTTCGATTATTGGCCAGCGACAATCCCGACATCACCAAAGCTGCCACATTGGCATTAAGAAACCATGGGCTAAGCGACTGCCGCATCGAACTGGCTTCGGAATTAGCAACCGGGTCGGCGGTACGACGCATGGAGTTGATTCAGCAGCTTGCCGTATCCCCAGATCTAGACCCCCGCCCCTGGCTTGTCTGGATGGCCGAAGACGGTCAGCCGGAAGTTCGCCGACTGGCAGTTTCTCTACTTAGTTCCATGTTGGACCCAGAAATCGAGCGAAGCATGCGAATGCTGCTATTTCGCGAGCAAGACGAACCGACTCGGGATCAAATTCGCAAAGTGCTGTTAAGCGCCTCAAAGTAGCTAATACACGGAAAATTCGGCGGCCTTGACTGTAGAAATCGTAAATGTCAAGAGTATTTGATTAGGCTAGGTAAATTGCCGATATTAGAAGCGAGACTTGCGATCGAAGGATTGACCGTCTCAATGTTGACCGTTCGGATGATGACATAATTGCAGGAAGCGTGGCTGTCATGAATCGAAAGACGTTTGCTCTCGTAACCCTGGTTCTCGTGGCAGTCGCTAGTCCTGTTCATGCCCAGCGCTACACTACGCAGGGAGCTGCCGTAGGCGGTGTGACTGGTGCGGTCATTGGCGGATTGATCGGCAAGCAAACGGACAAGACTACTGGTGGTGCATTGATTGGTGGAGCGGTTGGAGCCGTTGCTGGCGGCATGATGGGACGGAATTACGACAATCAAATGTCCCGACAGCGTTACGCTCATCAACAGGCCATGTACTCTCAGCAACAACAGTTTTACACGCAGCAACAGGCCACTGCTCAGTCTGGCGTCAGCATTGCCGACGTACTTTCGATGAGCCGCACTGGAGTGAGTGATTCAGTGATCATGTCGCAGATGCAGGCCCGAGGCATTCAGCGACGACTTGAAGTAAGCGATATCATATCACTGCATCAACAAGGCATCAGCGACACCGTCATTTCAGCGATGCAGGCGGCTCCGCTAGCCTCCAATCTGCCTCAGAATATTCCAGCCTACTCCAACCGCACATACGGCTCCCCAGTGATCGTGCAGCCTCAACCGGTTATCGTACACGAACAGCCGGTCATCTACGAACGACACTATCGCACATACCAATCCCATCGTTGGTAATCACTGCAATCGACAAAGCTGATACCTTCGTCTTCGAGCCTTGGTTTTGGCACTTAAGCTGCTAGCAACTACTACCAAAGCAACTCTTGCTCGGTCGATAATCCCAGATATGCCCTTGGTAGGCAGAAGATCGAGTATTTTCAAGGATGGAACCGATGACGCCGTTACAACCAGACACACAGCTCAGGACATCAACCCAGCAGAAGCAGTCAGGAAAGGACCGAAGTCAGCCGATTGCAGGGCCTCACTACCCGCTGTGCTGGAGCGAGCAGGTGGGAGTGCAAAGCTTAGCCAACCATCAACGGCCAGATATCCAACTGCAAAAGAATTCCATCCCAAGCGTCAGACAAAGCCTAACGCCAGCAAGCGTAGTTCCAAGGCCGCACTTGATTCCCACCGATAGCAACGCTCAAAACTATCACTGGGATGCTAGTCAGGCAGCCAGCATTGCTAATGAAATTCGCGTTCCATTGCGGTTGGCAGCAAGTACGGTTCTGACTTTCGCTAAGCAGATTCAATCCAACTGCCACCTAACGGTTGAAGACGCACAACGACTGGCTATCGCCAATGCCAATCTCCAGATGGTCAGTCGCTGGATGGAGTCACTTGGTATGACCAGAATCGGTCAGCCTCAGTTGTCCGGTAGCGGTGTTACACGATGCAGGTTCCGACTGGCGCAGTGGCGCGGCGCGATCGCTCGAACACTGGAAGAGCTTGCCGCACAGCAGCAAGTGAAACTGGACTGGATCGGTTGGGATTTGGCTTTACCCGATCTATACCTAGACGCAGCACGACTATCGCGACTACTATTCCATCTGACCATCCACGCGGTTGCGGCCACCGAACCCGGAGGAAAGGTGGTAATTCGCGCTGGCTGGAAAGACCGGCTGTGCGAACGGATCGTGATTTGGGTCGAGTACTTGGGACAAGGATTGTCTCCAGAATTAATGCGATGTATCAATCGATTAGCACCCTGGCAGGAGTTGCCTGGCGGTACCAGTCTGACCATGGCAGCCAAACTGATCGGCGAACTCGGCGGATCCATTTCCGCTCAGACAGGCTCGCGCGGTGGGAACGCAATTGGCATTCTACTGCCTGTCGACCAGTGCAACAGCTTGGTGAGATCCTGGTTAACTCAAAACGCCATTTCCCAATCGCGTCCAGGTCAACAATACGTGAATGTCTACGCGGTGGGTTGCCAAACGGAATATGCCGAAACATTCAAAGCAGAGCTCCAAAGTGCCGCTACCGCCAAACAGTTTGTATACCAAGTCACGGCAGCGCGTTGGCTGGTTCTAGAACTAAAAAGTGCATCAGGCAGTCCCGAATCGATGCTGATGGTGGCGTTACAAAAGAAGCTGGGAGCAACGTCCAGCAAATTTGGAAAGTGGCAGTCGCAATCTGTCTTCCGATCCAGCTTGTTCACCTTTGAAACCTTGCTGACTTCAGGAGAGGCCGATGCAAGGATGCCGCAACTAGTATCGCAAATTGCTAAAAGAATGCAGCAACTGATCGGCAACCATGAACTGATCACGCAGCCGATCACTTTAGATCAATTGTCACATCCCAATTCAGAAACCCACCGCCCAAGTACCGCCTTGGACAATACAACTGGCTGGCAGAACAAGGCTTCAGCCACGAACAATCAAGACGCACCTGGTCAGCAGGTCGTCAGTGATATCGTCAAGCAATGGAAATTGGTTCAAAGCAAGCTAGCTCAATTGCACGATCAACTGGATACTTCAAGCGAACGCCGGATCGCCTAACATCCACGTATCCCTAAGCAATGCTTTGCTGAAACCTTTCCGTTAAACTTGCCAGCGCTTGCTTGGCTGACCCACTATCGACAACCACGTTCACCCTCAGCTCACTGGTGTTAATCATATCTACGTTCACACCAGAATTCGCCAAGGCCTGAAACATACCAATCGCCACGCTCGTATGACTTCGCAGGCCTATTCCGCTAACGGATAGTTTACAGATCTGCGGACTACCCGTAACGGTATGCACGCCAAACTGTTTCTTGAACGACTCGACAACCTGCAGGCATTTCTGGTACTGCTGTCTAGGAATCGTAAAACTGATACTTGTAATACCTTGGTAGCCATCACAGCTTTGGACGATCATGTCTACGTTGACGCCAGCGGCAGCCACGTGACTAAAGACGTTGGCTGCCAAGCCTGGGGAATCGGGCACACCGGACAAGGTGATACGAGCCTGATCGTCTGACATGCTGATGTCGCTCAATTGCAACTGCTCCATGTCCGCCGCATGTAGATCCTTGACTAGCTTGTCCAAATCCGCCTGCGAGCCCTTCCGGGTGGGCAACGTTGACCACTTGACCGCATCTGCCGGAGTCTTGTGTAGTTCAAACGCTTGATGCACGGCGCGCAGTGCCGCTTGAGCCTGCCCACGTGACACCAAAATCGAAATCTTAATCTCACTGGTGGTGATCATCTGAATATTGATACCGGCATCTGCCACAGCCTGGAACATTCGTTGTGCAACGCCGGTCTGCGAAGCCATACCCAAGCCAACCACGCTTACTTTGGACACATCGTCATCGTACGTACATCCAGTCGCCCCTACCTGCTGGACAGCTTGACCCAACACCTGCAAGGCCTGCTTGAGTTCTTGCTTGAGTACCGTAAAGGAGACATCAGCCCGACGTTCTTCGCCGACGTTCTGTACGATCATATCCACATCAATCTTGTTTTCAGCCAGCAACTGAAAGACTTGAAGCGACGTTCCAGGCACGTCGGGGACACCCTGAACCGTAATTCTGGCTTCGTCCCGAGTCATGGCAGCACCACACACGACAGAGCTAGGCGACTCACTTTCGCTAACGATCAATGTGCCCATGGTATCACTGAAACTGCTACGCACATGAATGGGCACTCCGTACTTCTTGGCGAATTCAATCGACCGATTGTGCATGACCCCAGCTCCCAGACTTGCCAGTTCCAGCATTTCGTCATAGCTAATCTGACTGATATGACGCGCTTCGGGCAACTGACGTGGATCAGTCGTATAAACGCCGTCTACGTCGGTGTGAATCTCGCACGCATCGGCTCGAAGCACAGCAGCCAATGCTACAGCCGTTGTGTCGCTTCCTCCACGGCCCAGGGTCGTGATGTTAAAGTCTTGATCGATGCCTTGAAATCCAGCAGCAATTACTATGTTTCCTTCGTTCAGGAACTTGCGGATTCGATCCGCATCAATCGTGCGAATTCTGGCCTTCGTAAATGAACTGTCGGTTTGAATGCCCATCTGAGCACCGGTCAAGCTGACCGCTTTGTAGCCTAATGCATGCACGGCCATGGCCATGAGCGCAACGCTGACCTGTTCGCCCGTTGAAAGTAGCATATCCATTTCTCGAGCCGGTGGATTGTCGCTCACCTGGCTTGCCAAGTCGATCAACAGATCGGTGTTATGGCCCATGGCGCTGACTACCACAACTACCTGCTTGCCCTGCTGCTGAGCACGGATCGCCTTACGGGCGGCAGCCAAGATCTTCTCCGGGTCTGCGACACTGGTACCACCAAACTTCTGCACAACAAGGGTCATAGCTAGTCAACTACCTTTTTTCTCAATGAAGTAACAAAATATTTATTGGCCGTGGTCTCTATTACCAAGAGCCTTTAATAAACTGAGCCATCATTTCCCAGCCATTGGGAAAACTAATCCGCGAACCGGCTGCAACCATTTCATCATATTCATCACCGTGCCCGTGGATGCCCGTTCCGCACAATGCCAGCGGGACCATGCCATGACTGTGTTTCTTAGTGCTGCAAGGCGTGGGATGATCGGGCAGCACCAGCAGCCGATACTGGTCAAAAGTTTCCAGCTTGCGCCGTACCGGCCCCACGATGTGCTGATCGATCGACTCCAAAGCCTTGATCTTTTCCAAATGTCGTCCCTCATGCGACGCTTCGTCGGTCGCTTCCACGTGAACGCAAACGATGTCGTAACGATCCAGCGCATCGACGGCAGCTTGCCCCTTGCCAGCATAATTGGTGTCCAGGTAGCCCGTCGCCCCTTCCACTTCCAACCGATCCCAGCCAATTAGAGCCGCAAGCCCGCGCAGCAAGTCGACTGCCGTAATCATGGCACCGCTAAGACCAAATCGCTCGATAAATGATGGCAACTGCGGAGCTCCACCCAACCCCCACAACCACACGTTGGTGGCCGGTCGCTTGCCCTCTGCCATGCGCCGTTGATTGACCGGGTGATTGGCAAACACCGCCTCGGAACGCTGCATGATGTCTGTCAGCAAATCACTGCCGGTGCCACGTGGATGTTCGTCTGTGATCGGCAGGTCGGTCAGATCGTGTGGTGCCCGAGTTCGCGTATCCGACGAAAACGGTGGTTTTTGCCCGGGTGCACCGCGATAAATCATCAAGTTCCGGTAGCTAACTCCAGGCACAAACTGGAGGTGTGAATCGCCCACTTCCTGCGCAAGCGTCGCTAGTAGACTGGTGGCCTGGTCGGTCGAGATGTGATCTGCCGTAAAGTCGACCATGATTTGATCTAGAACTGTCACCAAGTTGCAGCGAACAGCCCAGTCATCTGGCCCCAACTGGATGTTTTGAGCGGCAGCTTCAATCGGCGCGCGGCCCGTAAAATACTGGTTGGGATCGTATCCAAACAGCGTCATATTGGCCACTTCACTACCGGCTGGAAAATGCGCTGGAACGTTGTCGGTCTGAGCCACCAAACCGTCCCGCGCCACGGCATCCATGTTTGGAATCTTGGCTACCTGCAGCGGCGTCTTGCCGCCCAAAGCATCTAGTGGCAAGTCGGCACATCCATCCGGAATGATAATCGCATATTTCATATTGATGTTTTCGTTAGCTTTGTAGTTCAAAACTATTGGAAGTCGCCACAATGCAGTTACGAAACGGCAAGGGCAACACCGCAGTTGGTCAATTTTTGCGCCGAGCCTCCAAGACTCGCAATCGCACTGATTTTCCTTGCACAACGGGCAATTTCATGATGCGCTGCTCGGCTCGCTTGGCAGCACCTTCGGGAGCGTCATGAGTCATGATGACCACATTGATAGGCTGGGACACACCCACCGCAACGCTATCCGGATCTGATTCGTGCTGAATAATGGAAGCGATCGACAGTTTCTCCTCGCCCAGAATCGTCGCAATCTGAGCCATCACGCCAGGTTGGTCCAACACTTCAAACCGCATGTAATATCGTCCAGGCAGCTCATCAAGCGGCAGTAGCGTCACCGGTGATTGCCGGTCGCTCCATAGCTCCAAAGTGCGAAAAGTGATCTTCGCGCGACCCACGGCCACGTCGATCATATCAGCGGCCACGGCTGACGCCGTGGGCATTTGCCCGGCACCTTGGCCATGAAAAAACAGATCTCCCACCGCATCACCCACAACGCTGATCGCGTTGTAGTTGGCCCTAACTTCAGCCAGTGGCTGCCCCTTGCGAATCAGAGTGGGTGATACATTCAATTCCAACTTCCCATCGACCAATTTGGCATGAGCAATCAGCTTGATGCGATACCCAAGTTCAGCCGCAAAGGCTAGATCGACAGTCTGCAACTGGTCAATTCCAGTACGCGAAATGTCTTGCCATTTAAGCCGCGCACCAAAAGCTAGGTGAGCCAAAATCGCTAGCTTCTGAGCGGCGTCGCTGCCATCGACATCCATCGTGGGATCGGCTTCGGCAAATCCCAATCGCTGAGCTTCCTGTAGTGCAGCCTGGTAAGGCCAGCCTTGATCGTCCATTTTGTAGACGATGAAATTGCTGGTACCATTCAGGATGCCTTGCAGTGCCAGCACTTGATTGGCCGAAAGGCACTGGCTAATGTTTGCAATGATCGGAATACCGCCAGCGACCGCCGCCTCAAAAGCGATACAACGTCCCAGCGCCCTAGCTCGGTCGAATAACTCAGCCCCGTGTTCGGCCAGAAGTGCCTTATTCGCGGTCACCACGTCTTTGCCAGATTCCAACAACTTAAGCGTTATGCTGCGAGCAGGTTCCAGTCCACCAACCAGCATCGCCACGATCTTGATCTCTGGATCTCGCAGAACTTCATTCAGATCGTCAGTGACCGTCCCTTGCGGCAATTCACACAACCGCTCTTTAGTCAGATCACGGACAACCGCTCGTTCCAACCACAACTGCTTTCCCACGTTGCGAGAGAACCGCTGTCCATGGTCCACCAGCAATCGGGCAACGCCGCTGCCAACCGTACCCAACCCAACGATGGCTACTTTTATTCTTTCCATAAAATGGATTTCCGCTTAGAGTCATTGCGGGGGCAACTCTTTTAACAGACGTGTTGCCCGCAACTAGCAAAACGCATGAATTCTGACAAATACTAACCTTTCACCCCCCAATCGGACGTTGGGCAATTGCCCCGGTTTTCGCAGATTGTACAGCCAAAACCAGGGCAAAGATTCAGCGGCCGGTCGCCAAATATGGTAACCTCAAGCTGCCGAAAGTGCAGGGGGGCAAAAATAAGGTCGTGGCGACACTTCTCGCTGATCGGACGTAATGGTTTGAACAAATTCGTGCTCGTGCTCAATGAAATGGTGCTACTCGGAGAAATCACCGAGAAAATCATCGGTTGTGTGCTTGAAATCATCAATGCGTAGGAAATCGGGTTTCTTGCATCAGTCAACGTATTGAAATCAACCCGTACATCTTGTCCATCCATGTTCATTCATTTTGTTCGCAAACCTTTGCTTAGGTGCTTAGTATCAAAATCGTTGAACTATCACAACATACTAGGGCGGCTGCGCATCGCCTTTGGCCGGAACTAGATCTGGATCATAATAGGCTTGGCCCTGTTGATACTGGACTATCCTCTGGCGGGCCTTCTCTGCTTCCTCTGGCTTTGACTGTTCGTCTAGAAGGTCTTCCGCCTGCTTCATAGCTTCCACAGCTTTTGCAAAGTCTCCGGCGGCAGCATGGGAAGCGGCAAGTGTGTCTAAGAATTCGGGAACCTTGTTTTTGGTCTTCTGACATACTTCATTGGCAAGTTGGACAGCGCGATTGCCATCGCGCACGCTATCCGGCCCGGTAGACAAGATCCAAGCCAAATTGTTCGCCACTAAAATCTGCCCTGGCTTCAGTAGCATCGCTTCCTCTAGCTCCTGAACCGCTTCATGCATCGCACCCTGCTGCATCAGAGCGATACCCAAGTCCGCATGCGCCTCGAACGACTTAACATCGATCGCCAGCATGCCGCGAAAGTGTTCCACCGCGGTATCCACATTTCCTTTTCGCAACTCCAGTCTCCCAAGCGATCGCTTGGTCTCCAAGGACAACGGGTCAATATCCATCGCGCGTTGCAATGTTTCTTCTGCCTTAGCCAATTTCCCCTGTTCTATCTGAACATGCGCCAGCTTGGCAATCGTCACGGCGCTGTCCGGCTGAATCTCAAGAGCGCGACCTAGCAACCTTTCGGCACCCGCCCAATCCTGCTTGGCCGAAAGCGCATTGGACATATTGACGTACGCTGGAGCAAGCAACGGATTTTCCTTGATTGCCAACTCAAAATACTCAACCGCCTCTTCGTGCCGTTCCTGATCGCTCAACCCAGTGGCCACGCTGAAGTAGGTAACCGCATCCGAGTGATATTTGGGTTGCGGCCAACAACTGAAGAGCCCAACGACTAGCGCCAAGGCTCCAGCCACCGCAAGCTCTCGCCATTTTTGTTCCGCGTCCATGCGTAACATCACTAGGCATTGGACTAAGGCCGCAGCAGCAAATAGGATGACCATCGGAACCAATGGAAATCGGTAGCGGGCAAACACAAAGAACAGCGTGACTGCCAGCGCAAAGCTGATTGTAAGACCATGGACCGCCCAAAGCTGCCGCCAACGATGCCTGGTTAACCACGCACCGCCTGCCGCCACGGCCGTGACCACTCCAAAATCCAGAAACCAGCATAACACGGTTAGAATCGGTGAGTAGCGGGCGTGAACGCGAATCCCTTCACCATCTACCAGTTCGACTTGATTCCATGTCAAAAACCACTTTCGACCCAGTAGCCAAATCCAGCGCAATGGATCAGCCATGATGTCTTCGCGCGACCGCCGCATCCAGTACTGAGATACTTCGCGTGGAGACAGTTGCCTACCTTCGGCCTGTTCCGCTAGCAGCCTAGCGTCCGTTGCTTCAAAGCGTGCATCGCCCCGATCAGGCCGCAACGGAACATACAAACCCACTGCCTGACTGTTGTTGCCGATGTAGAAGTTCGGTCCCATCTGGGACGTTGTCAACAGGAACTCGCCACCCACATAATAGTTTCGCAGACCCACCGGAACTAGCATCAGCGCCATCCCTAATACCAGAGCGGGCACCCCAACCCAACGCTGGATCTTGTCTTGCGTCTGCCAGCCAATCCAGATCAGCCACATCAATAACACCGGCAAAAAGACCCAGGCGTTTTCTCGGTTTAGGATCAACGCACCAAGAACCATTCCCAATCCAAGTACAGCCCACAACGTCTGCCTTTGCTGTATCCTGCTGATCAACCACAGGAGAGCACACACTAACACCAGATCCAGCGAGGCTTTTTGCAAAATTCCGTCGAAAAAAATCGCCGGCGGATAAGCGGCTAACAGCAGGCCGGATATCCAGCCCACGCGACTATCAAACAACCGAGTTCCGGTTCGAGCCAGTAAGACACAGGCAAGACCGCCCATGAGAGCTTGAACGCTGCGAGCGATCCAAACCGAATGCCCGAAAACAAAATATAAGACTCCTAACAAGTACGGATAAAGCGGAGTCTGATAAAAGACCGTAGTGCCAATCCATTGTCCTTCCGCAATCGAACGCCCCCAACGATCATACTGCCACGCATCGCCTATCAGCACATCGTAGATGGCCGTTTGGGACATCGACACAAAGTGAATCACCCGAAGCAGAACGGCCACAACAAACACAACGCAAACCTGAAACCGCCACCACCGATCATTCTGATCCACACCAGTGCTGCGATCTCCCTCACGCGGCAGTGCAACATCCGGCCTTTTCAATTGCTCAGCTCTTTTCGTCGATTTCCGTTGGCGTTTTGCTGGCATGGACAAATCAACTACCGGTCTTTCTTTTCTACTAGTGCCTTCAAGATTGCTAGGTCGGCATCGTTGCGCTCCGGGGCAAAGTCGATCGCCTGCTCTTGCGCAATCAGCGACTTGCGAACCGCCTCCAATCGCTGCGACTCACCCTGATTGTTTGCCGCTACATAAATGGCCACGCGACTGGCCTGATCTCGTATCTCGACTACTGAAGATTCAATTTTGAACTCCACTTGAGTGATTCCATCGGCGTCCAGTCGAAAGACTTCCACCGGTTGGCTAGCGTACCCAGGTAGCAGGAATCGGAAAGTGCTTTCGCGGGGCGGTCCAAACTGGAACACTCGATGGTCCGGGTCCGTTTCGTAAGACAAATCCAACGCAAACAACAACGCACCGCGCGGCCCGGACACCACGTCCAGATCCCAATCTGGCTTGCCATCGTCGCGCAGCACTCGCTGGTGGCTAGTCGCGTCACCTTCCAAATAGTAATCCTGAAGCATCTTTATCTCGCGACCGATTCGCGTCATCGGTTCGATCAGATCAGGGAATGTCACCAGCGATCGCAGGCTCAGGTTGAACCAGTAAAGCGACGTGATGCGGCTTGACAATGCATGGTATGCCTGAAGTCGCAATTCATCAGGCGTCGGTGATCCGCGCTTTCGTCCATAACCGTTCCAGTTGTGATGAGGCCCCTGTGACCAATAGGCGGTTGGTCTTGGTCGATTGAGTTCACGAAGCGAGCGAGACATGTCCCCTATCGTCTCCAAGGGCGCCCCCCAACGAATGCGCTGACCGTCCCAACGTTCGTACTTAGACCAGGCATCAGGCGACGGTGCCGTCACGCGGTAAGCGTCGTAATGCGGATAGTCGGATATCCCTGCGTAAAATCTCCAAATCCGCTCTTCACTGTGAGTCACCGAAGTGGGCAGGCGTGTCGCCGCGTAGGTCGATAACTGCTTCCAGCAATCTTGGGGCGGCACCGGTTTACCTCCTCCATACTGCGGCTCGCCCAACGTTTCAACAGCATGAATGCGAGGCAATAAGGCATCCGAGTCGTAGTGCTCGACAGGCTTCAAACCTCCAAAATACTTTAGCGGGAATCGAGTGTAGAGACCATTAGGCTGGACCTGATCGGTGTACCCTGGAACATCGGCGATATGAGCTGTGTTGACATAGACCCTGCGAAGAGTCTTAAGGTACGCTTCGGATTCCAAAGACGACTTTCCGCCGCTGGTTGAACTATGCACCCACCCTCCGCTGATATCGAATACCTCGCGCTTAATCCGCTGATGTGCCCATACCGAAAGGGGCTTGCCTGCGGGGTCGACCAAGCGAACTTCGATCGCCGCATAAGTCAGCGGCAAAGGCCCTGTGACTACTCGCGCGCCGCCACGATCGCCTGCCGGAATCTGCCCACTGGCCGGAAAACGCAGCATTTTCTCAGTCGACCAAGCACCAGGTCGCAGCGCCCGAAACGACTGATTGCCCTCAGGCAACCAGAGCCGAAAAGAATCCAATCGCAACGGCTCACCAGTCTGATTGACCACGTGAAATAGGCAACTATCTGGCTGCAACTGATCTTCAGGCCCAAGAAATGTAACAGCCGACAGCCAGACTGAAGGATCGTCGATTGCAACTTGCAGGTGATTGGGCTGCGGCGAGTCCGGAAGTTCAATCGAAAGGTCCGCTGTAGTCTTTACGCCCCACAGCTCACGCTTTCCGTTCCAACCCCAAACGGTCAGTGCTCCGGGTGGCAAGCTGAGCGTTTGATCGGCCCAAGCCGACGGCAGGTCGTGCCAAGCCCACTGGTCGTCCTGCAACAGTTGCTCCGGGGTCTGTCCACGCAGTTGAATCGGCGCGGAAGCCGGAATTGTGATGGTGCGCGACGAAGCATTCCGAACAAACAACTCGACCCGAGCCCCCAAACTAAAATCTGGCTCGCGTCGATACTTCATTTCGGTCGATTGAACGTGCGGCACAACATGAATGCCTTGAATCTCCAAGTCGCCTGCTATCGCACTGGATAGAACAATCGCTTGGAAGGAGATAATCAACAATGCAATTGAGCTCAGTTTCATAACAACCAACGTAGAACTACGAGGGAAAAAAATGAAGAGGTTTAAACACTTTTCATGACTATAAACAAGCCGAAACCTTGGCGACAACCCAGTCAACGCCAGTTGACCATCAAATCGGTTATAACTCAATAAGTGCTTTCATCCAGATTCGCAATTAGAAACCCGGACAGTAATTATTTGCCGACGCCTTACCGGAGGCTCATCTACCGCCTTGCGCCATACGGGCGACTGAACTGACTGGCCTGATATTGCTTGACCGTGATATGTCGCCCTGGATTGGGCGGCAGCAACCTGTGCATAACGACAGGTAGTGGGTTGGTGTGTACTACCACGGGCCGACCGCCAACTCGACCAGCAAATTGGGCAGACTGGAGATCGGCAACTCCTAACAAGGAAGACAATGCAAATCCGATAACAATAATAAATCTCATGTAATCACCCTTTCTTATAACGACAGCTATGCCATGACTGTCTTATTCTTCTAACGCGAGCGGTAGAAATGTAGGTACCAACGTCTAAGGGAAACGGATCGCCCTAGGACGATGGAATTCTCGGATATCAATATAGTCCATCCCGGCAGCTTTAGCAGCGTCTATCCCCAGACTGGAGTCTTCGTAGACTAAGCAACGATTGGCTGGAACCTCAAGCTTTTCTGCCGCCAACAGGAACACTTCTGGATTCGGCTTGTGGCGCACCGTGTCTTCGGCCGTAACCACCGCTTGAAAGTCTCCGGTGCAACCGATTTGATCGAGCTGCCTGTTGATAATATGCCGATAGCCGCCGCTGGCGACAGCCATCGGCAGAACGTTCACAAAATGTTTCACCACCTGCACTACAAGGTCAATGGGCACCAACAGATGCAGCATCTCCATAAACATCGCTTCCTTTTCTTCCGCAGCTCGCTGTACGTCCACCTGAACGCCTCGTTCGTCTGCCAGCAACCGGACTATCTGCTGCGACGGCACCCCGCCCAAAGCATAGAACCGCTCCTCTGGGAACGGAAAGCCATAGGCGGCAAGTGCCCGCGACCAGGCCAGGTAGTGAAGAGGCATCGAATCGGTCAGCGTTCCGTCACAATCAAAAATCAGCGCTTCGTAACTGCCACGAGGAAATGCGGGATTCATTAAAGGAAAAGTCCTGACATAGAGATCAAAGCAACGTGACTATGCAATGAATGGCCAATGGAAGGATTGGCGCAATGGCTGGCCACCGAAAGGTTTGACACAGGCGATCGCCACCGGAAAGTTTGACAGCCGGTAGAGTTTACCACACTTGCCACTTCAAGCCACACCTGTTGATTCGATGCCTCGGGGCCTCGCAGGACCAACCAGAATCTGGAACTCAAAGTAGCAGGCACATTCCGTGTGCCGTTGCCACCGCCTAACTCCCTCGACCATTCGCTCGGCGGCTGCGGCACATGGAATGTGCCTGCTACGTTGGCTTTTGTCGCCTGCTGCTGACCAGCGGAACGGTCATCGAATTAGGGGGGATTTGCGATTGGCTGGAAAAAATTGAGCGACTATGCTATGACCTCGTATTACCATCGGACATGGCATGCACAGTTTCCTCAAATAGGCACTCGACAAAATGCAGCCGTTCACGCCCGAAAAAGCTGCGTGAAATGCATACACAAGAATTCTCATGAATAATCGACTTAGCGGAAAAAGCGTTGTCATCGTTGGCGGCGGTAGCGGGATGGGGGCTTCTCTGGCAATTGCAGTGGCTGCTGCTGGCAGTCGAGTCTTAATCGGTGGACGAAGATTGTCTGCTCTTCAGCAGACGGCTCAAGGCACCGACATTGCATGCCTTACGGTAGACGTTGCCTGCCGTCAGAGTACTAACGATTTCTTTGAAGGGGCGACGAGTCGGCTTGGGCAGATCGACATTCTGGTCATTGCTGCTGGAACCAACATCAAGAATCGCAGCATGGCAGAGATGGCACCTCAGCAGTGGGATCAACTAATGGCGATCAACGCCACTGGCACCTATAACTGCATGCACGCCGTCTTGCCAGCAATGCGGCAAAGACGGTCTGGAACCATCATGAGCATATCATCGATTGCCGGAAAACGCGCTATTGCCCTGGGTGGTATAGCCTACTCGGCAAGCAAATTTGCTGCGACAGCTTTGGGAACTTGTGTATCCAACGAAGTGGCTGCCGATGGCGTGAAGATCATCAATGTCTATCCAGGGGAAGTGAACACCCCTATCTTAGAGCAGCGTCCTACGCCCGTCAGTCAGGAACATAAAGAACGCATCTTGCAACCAGATGATGTCTCTGAAATGCTCTTGGCCGTGTTGAATCTGCCTGACAACGTGCATGTACCAGAACTGGTCATCAAACCGCTGTGTCAAAATTGGTATTGATCGATTCTGTCACTTCAAGTCTTGCAACCTGTTACTGACCAGGTAGCCAATTGAGTTCCGTGTAGAACATGGCGTCGACGGCAATGTCTGCCGTTTGCATAGAACGAATGTGCCGCTGCACAGGATCCCACCGCGACACCGCAGGCAGTATCACAAGCCATGTTACTGCAACAACCAGCAAAGCACATAGAAGATGCCGCATAAAATTCTTAAGACTTCTCGCAACTATTCAAGCGACTAGGGGGTTTCTCGGAACACAATTCCAAACATCAAGTAAGCCATCAAAAACGTGAGCAACAGATTGAACGCTTGGCCACAAACATATAAGACCAACGGTTTCCCGCTCCGGAGATAGGGCGCCAGTTCGCGAAAGTTAGTAGATAACCCGATGGCTACAAAAGCTACACAAAACAACCAGCTTCTCAACTGGCTGGAACATTTGGTAGTAGCCAGGTGAATCAGGCTTTCACCGAAAAATGAATGCTGAAAAATCGCCGAAACAACTAAGGAAACAGCCAAGAAGCCTAGTACAAACTTGGGAAATCTCCGCCAGATTTCACCGATTCCCGTTGGCATGCTTTTTGACTTGCCAGCCTGATTTTGCTGTCCAGGCTCGACCCATCTGGACCAGTAGGCAGCAACGGCCAGGGCGACGACACCTATCAGAATGTTCTGAATCATTTTCACCGTTACCGCTGTTTCCGCACCCAAAATTCCCAGTGCCTCGCCAGCAGCGACCACTGCCCCTGTGGAATCGATCGTACCGCCGATCCACGCGCCGCCAACTCGAGGGTCTAGCTGCATCCAATGGATGGCCAGTGGCATCACCACCATCATCAGTGCCGTGAAGGCCAGTGATATTCCTATGGCCAACGACAGCTCCTCCTTCTTGGCTTTGCAGGCTGCGGCTGTCGCTATGGCCGCCGACACCCCACAGACGCTCATGTCCGCCGAAACTACCATATTCAACGTGCGACTCTCTATCTTGAGTACCTTCTGACCAAATAGATAGGTACAAATCAGAACGATTGGCGTCACCACCCAAGCCACACAGATGCCTGGTACACCCAATGCTAACAATCTTGGCAACAACACTTCACCACCCAGCAGGACCAATCCAATCTTAATGTACAGCTCGCCCAGCACCGCCGGTTTCAGCCAACCTGGCAACCCAACTGTATTGCAGATCAGCATACCGACAAACAATCCCCATAACGGATACTCGAAGTTGTAGTATTTGACAACCGATTGAGCCGCCAAGAGAAAGGCTGCCACAGACAAGATGTACAGCGCAGGAAAGGCGATCAAGTAGGCAACTATAGGCCCTCGTCGCATCCTCACCGCAACGCAGCCGATAGCCATCAGCATCACTCCGGTGCTGACCAACGAAGCCCACTGCGCAGCGCCGGCAGGCTGGCCGGCCACGTCCCGCTTGCGGAATGCGTCAGCGGGATCGCTGGTCCAGCTTTCCAGCTTGGCAAGCCATGGACTGATGGGCACGCTCCAGGAAACTCCCAGCTTTTCCAGCGTGCTCTTGTTGCGGCTCTTGGCCAACGATTTTTTCTCGGACTCTGACAGTATAGCTTCTTGTTGAGCCGAGAACGAAGCATCCTGCCTTCGGATTTCCGAGGATCTCTTCTGGAGCTGCGACCAATCGACATCGCGTGGACGAGACCCATACCAGGCCATGACAACCAAGGCCATGACCAAACCGCCCACTACCGCCGCAGTCCAGTCTTCCGACCAACCGGAAGTCGGTGGCTCTTTGAGCATTTGTCCGTCAGTTGCCGCGTCGCTGTTCATCGCTACACCTTAAAAAACATCGTCTCGCTGATCGCCTGTAGTATAGCATTGAATCCGACAGGCCTATCCTGCTGATTCATCATTTGACACTTCCTACCAGCGATCGGCGAGAAGTGTCTAAAAATGCAAGAATACTGTGAAGAAAAGCACGATCTTGTTCACCACGTTATGTACGATCAGCCATTAGTGCCGTTTCCGCTCCCATACCAGGCCAAAAAGCATGCTGTAGCCGCGCTTTTCAGGGTGGATTAGGCTGCATGGGCGGAATTGGTTCGGCTTGGGTTTGACGGAGGCGTGTCGGCGTTCTAAAATAGGAGCTTCAGGCAGCAGGTCTGCCCTGATGTTTTAGTTCCTAGCAGAAGAATTGGTTCTGGCAGTCCTCTTGCGTTTTGAGTCACTGACCCGCTTTCGCCTTCTTCAGCACGCCAGCACCATTGTGCTGCTGTCGAAATTAACCATTTTCTGGCTTTGATGTCGCTATGAACCTGATTGCTTTTGGAATGCCCGGGACCACTGAACTGGTCATCTTTATGTTGATTGTGTTGGTCATTTTTGGCAGCGCGCGACTGCCTAGCCTCATGCGAAATCTAGGCCGTAGCGCCAACGAATTTAAGGCAGGCATGCGAGATCCCGTCTCTTCCACCAAAGACGAAGAAGAGCCTGAAGAGAAAAGCTAACCTGTCACACTAAGCTATTCTTGAAAGGCCATACCAGGCTACCATCTTTTAGGTTCGCTGAAAGTCGCTCGATATGTTAAGCAGTTTCGGTTATACGGAAATGCTAATTTTTGGCTTCATTGCGCTGATGCTGTTCGGCAGCAAATTGCCTGACGTTGCGCGAAACTTTGGCCGCAGCTATCGCGATATTCGTCGAAAGGTCGAAGATATGCAGCGAGAGTTTCGGGAATGGGACAAGCCAGACCCCAACACGCCCTCCACTTCCAGCTTCCTTCCGATGGCCGAAGACGAGCCCAGCCGTAGCTCTCCCGCCGCTCCCAAGTTCATTCCTCCGGTTGGCGACGACGATTAGTCATACCTTCTCACAAGGAGACATCCATGCCCTGCGGTTATCCCAGTCGACGGCATTTCCTTCAAACGGCAGCCGCGATGGCCTGCGTTAGCCAATCAGCTAACGCAAATGCGGCTAGCGACCAGTCTCAGATGCGGATGGGTTTGGTAACCTACCTGTGGGGCCAGGACATGACTTTGGCTGAACTACTGGCCGCTTGCGAGAGTTCAGGGCTGCTGGGAGTTGAATTGCGGACCCAGCACAATCACGCCGTCGAACCTGAATTATCCGCCGCTGAACGAGCCGAAGTGCGCAGGCGTTTTTCGGACAGCCCGGTCAAACTGGTCGGTTATGGTGCCAATTGTGAGTATCATTCATCCAAGCCTGAGCAAGTAAAAAGCAACATCCAGCAGACCAAGCGGTATATTGAGTTGATGCACGATTGTGGCGGTAGCGGGGTCAAGGTCAAACCCAACTCATTGCCCAAGGACGTTGATCCGAAGAAGACTGTCCAGCAGATTGGAATGGCGCTGAACGAAGTGGCTCGTTATGGTCAAGAGTTTGGGCAGCAGATTCGTCTGGAGGTACACGGCTCGGGCACCAGCCAATTGCCGATCGTTCGGGATATTATGGCGGTGGCCGATCATCCCAATGTGGCAGTTTGTTGGAATTGCAACGACCAGGACATGGAGGGTGCCGGACTTGAGGACAACTTCAATATGGTCCGAGATCGGTTTGGCGAAACGCTGCACGTTCGCGAGCTGTTTGTTAAGGATTACCCGTACGATCAACTGTTTAAATTACTTTTGAGATCGGCCTACAAAGGGTGGGTTCTGCTTGAAGCTAGAACCAATCCAGCAGACAAGGTGGCAGCCATGACTGAGCAGCGCAAGTTGTTTGAACAACTGAGCCAAAGCCCTGGAAGCTAGCGGTCGTACGGACTGCTTACAGCGCTTCGATATTGCCGAGTGATAACTCGGGTGTAGAGCACTGGCAGCAAGCGGGTCATCCAATCTAGCATCTTGCCGTCGCTGCCTATGACCAATCGAGTCTTGTTCTTTTCCACAGCATTCAGAATCTGCCGAGCTGCTTCCTCGGGTAAAGTCTTCGCGATACGATCAAAACTTTCGATCATGTTTTGATGATCCTGAGCCGTAACAAACTGACCGCCCGGTGGCGAGCTGCGGACAATGTTGGTCTTGATGCCGCCGGGATGGACCGAGGTGACATTCACCTGGCAATCGGCAAGTTCCATTCGCAAGGTCTCGGTAAAGCCGCGAACCGCAAACTTGGCCGTGCAGTATGCGGAATTGCCATCCACGCCTGCAAATCCAAAGACGCTGGACACATTCACTACATGACCCGATCCGGTTTGCAACAGGTAGGGAAAGAAGGCACGTGTCAGTCGAACAACGGCCATCAAATTGATGTTGAGAAGTCGGTCAAACTCCTGCTCGGGTGTATCCTGAAAACGCCCACAAGTCAGCGCAATGCCTGCGTTGTTGATCAGGATTAACCTCTCGCCGCTTAACGTGGGCAGCACTTGACCGACAAATTGCCCGATCGCGTCGGCACTGCCTACATCAAAGCAGTGTGCCTCGACTGGTCGTCCGTGCTGAGCGGCCAGACGAGCGGTCTCGGAAAGGCTGTCAGAGTTGATGTCTGTGCCAATGATTCGCCTGGCACCTCGCTGGGCAGCTTGTATCGCTAAATGGCGACCGATCCCTGAGCCAATACCTGTGACGATACAAACCGAATCAGCTATTTGAGTCATCTATCTTCCGTCTTTCGTAACTCTAGTAACCAAACCGATGCCATAGCTTCCAGGCGAAAAACAGTCCCATACAAGTCAGCATCCCTAGTGTCGAAGTGGATGCACGCCCATCAATTGTGCCACAAGTTCGGCACTCAACTCCACTAGCTCCTGGTTGGCACTGTCCACCCTTTGACTGGCAAGCATTGAAAGCTTGCGAACCTTCCGACGGAAGATGCGACGTTGTTGCCGAAGAAATATTTGGGATGACTATTGAAGCAGAGGTTGAGGAGCTGTCCAGATTTTCATCAATAGTGTAGATGACTTCACTGATCGCCGCGTCAAGACTTTTTTTTGTCCCGGTGGTGTCGTTCGGATTTTGAGAAGTCGAAATCGTCCAGTTAATTTTAGCAGCCAGCACAGTGGCCGAGCCGTAAGGCATCGCATAGCTGTGATTTCCATTGCAGATTCCAAAGCAGCAGGCTGCTGCGGCAACAGTTCCCCAGAACCTTGGCGCAATAGCTTTCATCGTGTGCCTCACTCTCAAAATGATCGAATCGCTGAAATTAGCATAAGTCATTTCTCGCCCCACTAACATGCCGACTTAGCTCAAGACCATGTCCTAACGCTCGGTTTTCGTCCTATTTTACTCTAAGGCGAGCGATCGGTGACCAAACTTGTCCGCCAGCCTGCGATAAATTCCTCAGCAGGGCAGCAAGCAAGTAGGCTGTCCCATACAGGTTACCAAACTACCGTTAGCAAAAAGCGAGTTTTCAAGCAAATGGCAAAATTCTATGTTCAATCTGGCAATCGCAAGTTGGTCGTATCGGCGATGGACAGCCAAGCAGCAGCGCTTTGGCTCGTGCATCGAAGTCTGGATGCTCTGATGCCAGTTTACGAGAATGCAGACTACAGTCCAGAGTACCGCTGCGAAATGGCTCTGCTTTTGGGCCTAAAACAGCTCGGAAACCAGGTCTACTTGAGCCAACGCGGGTTCGACCGCCAGGATGCTGAATCGATGGACGTTTTTGAACTAATTCAGGTGTGGCACCAGCTAACAACAGCTATTTTGCGTCTGCAAGCAGATTTCAACTCGGCAGACTAGCAACTTGTTCACCACCCAAAAGCCTGGCTTACCCAAAAACCTCGTTTGCCGCCATTACCAACTACCCACTCCCCACTCAAACCTCCAATACCCCGGTGCTGTCTCCGAACGGCTCGGCCTGAACTCCGCTCAACTCCAGCATCTTTAGGTACAGGTTGTTTAGCGGCGTACCATCAGGGTAGGCCAGATGCCTGCCAGTCGCTATGCGGCCACCGGCGTTTCCGGCCAGCAGGATCGGCAAGTTGTGATGCGCGTGAGCGTTGCCGTCCGCGATTCCACTGCCATAAAGGATCATGCAGTTGTCCAGCAGCCAGCCGTCCGCCTCCTGGACAGCCTTCAGTCGCTCAAGCAAGTAAGCCAACTGCGTTGTATGGAATTGATCAATCTTTTGGATCTTGGCCTGTTTGTCCGTATCATTGGCGTGATGTGACAGGTCGTGATGGCCCTCTGGGACTCCGATAAAAGAATAACTGCGATTACTACCTTCGTTCGAAAACACCATGGTAGACACTCGAGTGGCATCGGTCTGAAAAGCCAGTACGATCAAGTCGGCAAGAATTCTCAAGTGCTGCTGGTACGACTTTGGCACGCCTGCGGGGCGTCCGGCGGGAATCGCATCTTCGCTAACAGACGCAAATTTATCGATGCGCAGTTCCAGCTCACGGATCGCAGTTAGATATTGATCCAGTTTGCGCTGGTCGCTTGCTCCCACTTGTCGGCTCAGTCGCTGAGCGTCCTCGCGAACCATATCCAGGATACTTCGATCGTATCGCAATCGACGCGCGCGTTCCGCAGGCGACTCACCGGGTCGTGTGCTGCCAAACAATCGATCAAAGATCAGCCGAGGGTCTGTCTCCTTGACCACCGGCTGAGTCTCTGTCATCCATGCGATATTCGACGAGTAAGCGCAACTGTAGCCCGAGTCGCAATTGCCGGACTGAGCACCACCGTCAGCTCCCATCTCCAGCGATGGCAATCTTGTGTGCTTACCCAATTGCCGTGCTGCCAACTGATCCACAGAGATGCCGGCACGCAGATCGGCACCGTCGGTCTTCTTGGCCTGAACTCCAGTCAGAAATGTTGTTAGCGCTCGAGCATGATCGCCACCCCCATCACCGTTAGCATCGGCCTTGTGCTGAGCCAAACCGCTAAGGATATTGAAGCTAGACTTGAGCGAAGCCAATGGCTGCAAAGTCGCAGGTAATTCATAATCGGCCCCAGTGGCTACTGGCAACCAAGCTGGCATCCACTTGCCATTGGGGACATACAAGAACGCCATTCGAATGGGAGGCTGCTGAGCGCTTGATGCACGCACGCTGTGACCTGACATGGCATCCAGCCACGGCAAAGCAATCGTTGCCCCCACACCTTTCAACGTTGCCCGTCGCGAGATTCGAAGCCGTTTCATAGCATTATTCCTTGTAAAGATGACCAGTTCCAACAACGCATTAGCCGCTGCCTGTCAAAAATCTGTTCTTCGGGAAATTGTGTGTCTGAAATCATTGACCTCAGAACATCACAGGTGCTTTACCAAGGCCGAGTCGTTATGACTCCCTCCTCAGGACTGCTGGCTGTTGCGTACAATCGCTTGGGAATCCGTCCGGACAAAAAAGCCCAACGTCCAGCGACTGCCGCATGTTTCATAGCTATCGACATTCCGACGGGATCGCGAGCATGCGCTACTGCAGAGTTCAACAACACGCCATCAGCCCCCAGTTCAAATGCCACGGATACGTCGCTGGCCGTTCCAACACCGGCATCTACAATCACAGGGTAGTCTGGATCATCCTCTTTTAAGTATTCGAGTATGATTCGAAGATTGTTTGGATTTAAGATGCCTTGCCCACTGCCGATCGGACTTCCGGCAGGCATTACACTGGAAGCTCCAGCCTTTTTTAGGCGGCGAGCCACGATCGGGCAGTCGCTGGTATAGCATAGTACGTGGAAGCCGTCGGCAACCAATTGCTCACAAGCCGCAATGGTAGCAACCGGGTCTGGCAGTAGCGTTTTACTATCTCCCAAGACCTCTAGCTTGACCCAATCAGCACCGGGGTTTTCTAGGGCACGCAGGATTTCTCGCCCCAATTTGGCAACTCGGACGGCATCAGTTGCATTGTAACAACCGGCTGTGTTGGGCAGCAGCATATACCGGATAGGATCGATGTACTCCAAAATGTTTTGACCTACTCGGTCATACATTCGCTCGCGCCGCACGGCAACTGTAACGGCCTGTACCTCGGCTGCGCTTAACGAGTCCCGCATCAAATCCAGCGTGTCATACCTGCCAGTCCCCAAGATCAATCGACTGGACAGTTGGAATGGACCTATCGTAAGCAGACTATCATGGATGGGCAAAGAACCGGTAGGCCCAGCGCCTGTGTTGTCTGGATTCACCGATGATGTGTTGGCCATGAAGAACCTCTTGTCTGCCGTTAAGCCAAACGCGTAGCTCCGTAGCTACGTTCGCCAGAACGTGGTATGCCGTAGGAGTCTGCGTCCACGTTTTGGCAAACGTAGCTAAGCTCGCCAAATTATGGATTTCCCGGGGCCATGCAATATCCGGCCTAGCCGCCCCCCACCAGTGTCACCGCTTCGACCACATCGCCATCGGACAGCAGAAACTGCCCATGTTGTGAACGGGAAATGACCTGACCGTTGATTTCCACCGCTACCAATGGACTGCGGATGGCGACGGCGTCTAACAATGCTGAAACGCTACTACCTCGCGAAATTTGCAAGGCTTGGCCGTTGATCTGAACGCCTATCAAAGCTGCTGATTCATCCGCCATACTGGTACGTACAATCCAATAGTTCCTATTCGTCAAACGCAGCATCAAACGCACGATCACTTGGACTGAAGTCCAGGTTCTTGGTAAAGCGGCAAGCTTCAGCAGCTCCAAACTCTCGTTTCATACCGCTGTCTTCCCATTCAATGCTCAGAGGACCTTGATAGTTGATCGCATTCAGGGCTCGAATGATCTCTTCAAAGTTCACCCCGCCGCGTCCTGGACTACGGAAATCCCAGCCACGTCTTGGATCGCCAAAGTTCAAATGGCTGGAAAGAATTCCAGACCGACCGTTCAGCGTCTGAATGGCGTCCTTGATGTGGACGTGATAGATGCGATCAGGAAAGGCCCGAATGAACTCGACCGGGTCCACACCTTGCCAGATCAAGTGACTTGGGTCAAAGTTAAAACCAAACTCCTCGCGGTGATCTAAGGCTTCCAAAGTTCGCTGCGCCGAATAGAGATCAAAAGCGATCTCGGTCGGGTGAACCTCCAGGGCAAATTTCACTCCGCATTCGCCAAAAGTATCCAGGATCGGATGAAATCGCTGGGCCAACAGCTTGTACCCGTCGTCGATCATCGCGGTTGGTACCGGCGGAAACGAATAGAGCAGGTGCCAAATGCTGGACCCAGTAAATCCATTGACCACCCCCACGCCCATACGCTGAGCGGCACGAGCGGTTTGCTTGAGTTCCTCGGCGGCGCGCTGATTGACGCCCGCTGGATTGCCGTCGCCCCAAATGTAGTCTGGCAGAATCGCCTTGTGCCGCGAGTCGATCAGATCAAGCACGGCCTGACCAACCAGGTGAGCGCTGATGGCATGACACTGAAGGCCATGTTTGTCCAGCAGGGCTCTCTTTTTCGCGCAATAATCGGATTGGCTGATCGCCTTGTCGACTTCGAAATGATCACCCCAGCAGGCCAATTCGATACCATCATATCCAAACTGGCTGGTCAGCTTGACCATCTGTTCCAGTGGTAGATCCGCCCATTGCCCGGTAAACAGCGTGACTGGCCGCGCCATTGTTTTTGCTCCCTGAAATGCAACTTGACTTCATCTTTTGTATTGATTGAAGCAGACGCTGTTCGCCGCCCCAGAACATCAACAACAATAGCTTATCCGGCTTGTCAACGATCGCCTAGCCGGGATTGCTGTTTGCACAAGCTATCTGCTGACTTGAAAGTTGACCCGATCGCGTAATACCAAGATCACCCGCAGAATTCTACCACCGGGAGAGCCCAGAATTTGACGCTCGACTTCAAGACCTTGATTGTAGTCGTCAATAACTTTCAGTAATTCCGTAGAAGCCTTAGGAGCGGGATCTGAGCTGGTTGGTCTTTGGGCAATCGTTGATTCGACTTGATCGGCTAATAGCCGCTGCTGCTGAGCGTCCACGGAAGTGCGGAATCGATCTACGACTGCCGCCAACAAACTGTCGCCAACGATTTGACTGTCGGTCTGGTTTGTATCCGATCCGTCCACTAACAATTGCTGATAATCCTGGTCCAATAAACTAGCTACTTCTCGCCAGCGTCTGTCGGTATCGTCCCGCGCCTGATTGAGACGAATGTAAGTGGCCAACGTGTATGCGATTCCTAGTCCAAGTACCAGAATTCCAGTGAGTACCACAAGTGTTAATTTCGCTCCTGAGATTCCAGGTAACTCTTGTTTCGGCTTGTTCAGCTTATTTCTCCTACGCGACAATCAACTTCCATTGGACCAAAATTTTCGACACTTCTCGCTGATAGCAGGTACTGTAACATGAAATCCGGCAGGCAAGCAAGTCGCAAGCAGCATGCCAACAACTAGCTTAATAGCTCGCTGATCAACTTGCCGCCATTAGCGATCTTCATGGGTCGACCGCTCTTGCTTTGATAAGTGGTTTCCAACGAGATCCCCAGCGACTTGCAGATGGTAGCCATCAAGTCCTCTGAGGTGTAGGGTTCGCTGGTCACCTCACGCCCTTCTGCATCGGTCTGTCCAACGGCGATGCCACCCTTCATGCCAGCGCCACCCACTACAACGCTCCAAGCTTTTGCGTAGTGGTCTCGGCCTGCATTACCGTTAATCGTTGGCGTGCGGCCGAATTCTCCCATCCATATAATCGCTGTATCGGCCAGCATTCCTCGCTCAGATAAATCGGCAACCAGAGCGCTCATGGCCTTGTCCAGAACCGGCAGACGCTGATCTTCCAAGATCGGAAAAATGCCTTGGTGATTGTCCCAGCCTCCCAAGTCAACCTCGACAAACGGCACGCCTACTTCGACCAGTCGCCGAGCCATCAGGCAGCCGCGTCCAAATGCGTTGTCGCCATAACGCTCTTTGACTTGATCCGGTTCAGTATTTACTTGAAAAGCCTGCATCTGACGGCTGGTCATCAACTGATAGGTTTTCTCTAAAATCTTTAAGTGATCACCGGCTACGGCACCGCGATTTTGTTTGGCAAAATTAGTCTCGATTAGTTCCAGTGTTTTGACACGCTGAGCCATGCGGGAGTCGGCAACCACCTGATCGAGATTTCGAATGCGACCGTCGCTGGTCACACTGAACGGGGCGAAGCTCATTCCTAAAAAGCCGGGCCCCTCACTAGCACCGCCAACAGCAACAAACGGAGGTATCTCCAGATCCTGTCGATCAGCCAATAGTTCGTGGGCTACGACCGCACCATAGCTGGGATGTTCAATGCCGGGGTTAGGAATATAACCCGTGTGCATGTAGTAACGACCTCGGTCATGATCCGCCTCGCGAGTGCTCATCGAACGAACGACGGACAGGTGTTGCATTTGTTGGCTGATCATCGGTAGATGCTCGCAGATCTGGAGTTCGCCAGTGGTGCTGATCGGGCGAAACGGGCCTCCAGTGGCTGCACCTGGCTTCAAATCCCACAGGTCAATCGTCGCTGGTCCACCACCCATCCACAAAAGTATGGCTGCCTTACGATTTCTCTTAAGTTCTTGGGCATGCACTTGCAGTGAATGTCCAAAGGCCAGTGACGCACCGGCTAGCGCGCTAGCACCCGCCGAGTGCTGCATGAAATGCCGACGAGTCATTCCATGAGGAGTGGCGTGTCGATTCCAGAGCATCACTTTGATTTCCCTTTCTTAGAATTTTCTAGTGAATCAAGATAAACTCATTAGAGTTCAAAATGGCCCACCATAGATCTTGAAGCGCTTCGTTGGCTTTACCACCGCGCGCTTGAAGTAGCTGTCCGGCGACGTCCAATTCTTTGCTCGTGGCACGACGGGATAAGCCTAATACAAACAGAGAATTTACTTTCTCTGGGAACTTGCTGTTGCTGCTAGCTAGCTTGTCCAACATGCTTCCAGGGGCGGTGTCGATGGCGCGTTTGACCAGTTCGCCATTAAACATCATCAAAGCCTGCGGAATCGAACCGTTGAATGTCGTCGCTTCGTCGCCTTCGTCAGTTCCAAAGGCAACCACAAACTGGCTCAGCCAACGATCTCGCTCACCCTGTTGCTGCTCCAACGAACCTTTGGCCTGTCCCCCAACTGTGATTAGGGACTGGTAAAGCTGCTCAGCCGTCATTTGCCTAAGATAAAAGTGGCTGAATTGTGGCTGATGCCCCAACGATGGATCGTCCTTCTGATTACCCTGAGTCATCAGACTTGACAAATGGTAGGGCTTGGACAATACAATCCACCGCATCAGCTCGCGCATGTTATAGCTAGATTGCACGAATTGCTGGGCCAGATATTCCAGCAACTCGGGATGTGAAACAGAACTGTGCGGTCCGAGATCGTCGATTGGACGAGTAAATCCATACCCCATAAAATGTGCCCAGATGCGGTTCACTAGCATCTTGCTCATGTATTCGCTTTGCACTACAAGCTTGCCTAGTTCAGTGCGACGGTTCAAGTCTTGGACGCGACCGCTGCGGCCAATCTCCGTTCCGTCGATAAACACAGGGTAGGCGGTACGCAGAACCTGATTGCGTTCCTCGTAGAATATCTCCGCTTCATCCGCATTAGCTTGATTGCCCTCGCCTCGAAAGTCCTCATCGATCAGCTCTACATGATCGATATCGTCGGTTCCTTGAACATACCGTCGCAAGGATCGAGTCTGGCGGAAAAAAGCGTTCAATTGCCAAAATTTTTCTTGCTTCCATTGATTGAACGGGTGGTTGTGGCACTGAGTACACTGGACTTGCATGCCAAGAAAAATGCGTGAGGTGGCTGCGGTGGCCTGAGTCCCATTTTCATCGTTCACCTTGTCTGCCAAGAAATTGGTGGCACCATGGAACTTTTCAGTACCAGGTTTTGTGGTGCCCGTCGCTGTAATCAGCTCATAGACCAATCGATCATACGACTTGTCACCAGCAAAGCTGTCTCGCAAGTATTTTGCTAGCCCCTCGCGATTGGTGAATGAATTGCGAGCCGTTCCGCCGGAGCGTCCGATCAGAATGTTGCTCCACGTGGTTGCCCAATGTGCCGCGAACTCTTCCGTGTACTGTCCGTCGCTCAAAAGCTGCTGAACTAAAGCTGCTCGTTTGTCTTTTGATTTGTCGCGTGCAAACTGCTGCGCCTCTTGAAAGCTTGGTATTCGACCAATCAGATCCAGGTACAGTCTGCGCACCCATTTCCAATCGTCCTCGGTTGACGACGGAGTCAACTGGTGGTCGGTCCAGCCTTGCTGAATCTCCTGATTGATCCTTTGTATCTGAGGCAATTGACTATCAGCAGCGATCAAAGCGCTAGATGTCAGCCAGCCGAGCTGGATGCAAAGAAGCAGCAGATTTGGTGATCGCCAGAAACAAAATTTAATACCAAAGAGCATTTTTCCGACCGCAACCTGCCAAAGAGCTGGGCACAGCTAACCAACTGTTTCCTATTATACTTCAGATATGAAATTTAGGACAGGAATTTTACTTATTTGGTGTCTGACTGTGACCGAGTAAAAAGCTTTCGTCAAACTCCACGTGCTTCATGCTTTTCCCTTCGGCCACAAAGTAGCTGTAGACGCAGTGAATTCTTTGATCACGGGTCTGGATGATGGTCGGGTAATGGTAGGAACCCCCGGCATGGTCTTCCAAATGTACGGTGAATGGCCACGATTGACCTTCGTCTTTGGAAAGTGACACGGCAAGTCGGTGACGTCCGGCAATCAGGTCGTTATAGATCATTACCCAGTTGCCGTTTTGCAATCGAACCGCATCCAGCCCAGAACCAGGATTGGGTAGATCGATCGTACCTACGGGGCCCCACGTTTCCCCCTGATCAGTCGACTCACAGACACGAATTTTTAGTAGCGGCCCGTTCTCTCGCATATAAGCTACCAGCGTTCCATCGGCACGCCTTAGGACGCTGGGCTGAATATTCCCGAAGCCCAACAGCGGTTCCGATGCTCGCCAAGTTAAGCCCTGGTCATCGCTGATGGCCATGATGGAAATCGAAAAAGTGTCTGAGTACAAGGGAAGCAGGATGCGACCCGAAGGCAATACCGTTGGCTTGCATCGTCCCTGCCAACCTAGTCTTTGATACAGCTTATCATGGATTCGTTCCTCGACTCGTTTTAAATAGGCATCCAGTGGCCCATCGGCAGGTTTAGGTAGACTCTTGATCTTCTCGTTCAGAACCTGCATGCCTTTCTGGCCAAAATCATTCGGCTTCATCCAGATAGTGTCACGACGATTCCAATTAGGCGAACCAGCCCCAGAGGGGTCTTCGGAAATCAGCATCTGAGTCAGACAGGATTCCCAAGTGTTGGCAAGCACCAGAGGCCAAAACAGGAACAATCGTCCGCGTGAATCCACCATCATGCAGGTATTTCCATCGGGAAAGCCCGGCGTATCGACCATGACAAACGGATCGCTCCACTGCCGTTGACCGGCGGGACGCCGCGAGCCATAAACGGCCACATCGTCTGCTTGTCGTTCGCCCGAACCGCGGAACCATGAAACAATCAGCTCTCCACCCGCCAGTTCGGCAATGCCCGGCGCGTGATTGTGCTGGTGATGCAAAGGAAAAATCAACTCCGACTGAGGGTTTTCATCCGCAATGGTTACAGCCGTCACCATCGACCAGCAAATTGCCAAGACAAAAGCGACATAGTTTCGATAGCACATTTGAAATACCCTATTCATGGTGATTGTCCTTCTTATTCTTCGCGGCAGATCATGTTTTCCAAATTGTAGTGGAACTAGCCAGAGTTCCCGGTCCACCAAGGGAATTCTGGCGAATCCCACTACGGTAAGGCAATTACTACGACTCGCCCAAAAATAGCTTTAAGCCTGAGAGCGCCTAACTAGTTGCACTGTAGTCCCAATGACCACTGGAAGAATTGTGATATACTTCGCGCTCTGAAGCAAGCTGACTAATGATTCATTATCCAAATATTCTCACAGTCGCATCGCCTATTGCTGGTCGAACAGGGAAAGTTACACTCAAGAAATGTGCGGTATCACGGGCGCTCTGTGGTTCGATCCCAACCAACGAATAGCTCCAGAAATCATCGATCGGATGACCGATGTATTGATTCATCGCGGGCCCGATGATCGCGGGCAGTACTACAGCGAATATCAGTCGGACGCAGCCGGCTGTATTCCAGGAGTTGGATTGGGATTTCGGCGACTATCGATCATCGATTTGGCAGGCGGGCATCAGCCGATGTCCAATGAGGACGGATCGATCTGGATGGTGTTCAACGGCGAGATCTACAATTACAAACAGCTTCGTCATCGCCTAGATGGCACTGGTCATTATTATCGCACCGACTGTGACGCTGAATCCGTTATTCATTTGTACGAAGACTTGGGCACGGACTGCTTTCAGCATCTAAACGGCATGTTCGCAGTCGCAATATGGGATCGAAATCAGCGACAATTGGTACTGGCACGCGATCGTCTTGGCAAAAAGCCGCTCTTCTATCAATTTACTCATCAACAGCTTCTTTTCGGCAGCGAGCTAAAAGCGCTGGCGCAGGCCCCTACGTTCCAAAAAGAGTTTTCTGCTGGAGCCATCGACGCTTTCCTAACCTATCAATATGTCCCGCATCCGCAATCGATCTATCGACACACTCGCAAGGTAGCTCCTGGACATTACGTGGTATTCCGCTATCGCGATGTAGCTGAAAAACAGGTTCGCAAATATTGGAATTTTGACGCTTCGATTGAAAATAGCTTGACTGCCGCAGAAGCCGCTGGTCTAGTCACCGAATTATTCCATGACTCGATTCAATTGAGACTGCAAAGCGATGTGCCACTGGGTGCGTTCTTGTCAGGTGGTATCGATTCGTCCCTTGTTGTCGCGCTGGCTCAGCAGCACAGCCTGCAACCGATCAAGACGTTTAGCATCGGATTTCGGGAATCGGACTTCGACGAACGACCTTTCGCACGACAAGTAGCGGCTTGGGTACAGACTCAGCATCACGAAGCCACCGTGGAAGCGTCGGCAGTAGATACCTTAGAACAACTGGTGACACACTACGACGAACCCTTTGGCGACAGCAGCGCATTGCCCACATGGCACCTTTGTAAGTGGGCAAGAGAGCATGTGAAGGTAGCTTTGACCGGTGATGGTGGTGATGAACTGTTCGCTGGATATGACCGCCACCGCGCTTTGTGGCTCAGCCGCTGGTTAAGTCGAGCGTGGCCGATGACCTCGATCCTGGGTAGTGGCTGGTTTCAACGTCTACCAAATTCTGACCGTCAACGAAGTTTGGTGCGTCAGCTTCAGCGTTTTGGTTCGGTACTGAAACAACCGCCAGCGCGACGCTACATGAATTGGGTTCAGATATTTCCAGAGCAGATTCGCGCAGAATTGTATCAGGACGACTTCCTGCAACAACTTCCTGACGAAGACCCGATCCAGTTCTTCGAGACTGCGTGGCGGCAAGCCGGAAATCGTGACTTGGTCAGCCGAGCCAGCCTGGCAGACCTAGTTACCTATCTTCCTTGCGACCTGATGAACAAAATAGACATTGCCAGTATGGCACATTCGCTCGAATGCCGACAGCCATTTTTAGACTACCGACTGGTTGAGCTGGCGGCTCGCATTCCAAGTCGTTTAAAACTGGGTTGGTCGGGTGGGAAGCTACTATTGCGAACCGCCTTTAATCGGCATTTGCCGCGCCAAGTGTGGACTCGGCGAAAAATGGGTTTTGGCATACCTCTGGGACGTTGGCTGCGCGGCGAACTGGCCGGAGTGACTCGACAGAATCTGCTTTCCCCTGACTCGCGGTGTCATAGTCTATTCAGACCAACCGCCATCAAAAAGCTGATCGATCAACATGCCGCTGGACAATTTAATCACGAGTATCGAATTTGGAATCTGTTGATCTTGGAAGCTTGGCTGAGACGATGGCAGTAGATTTCCGGTGCTAAGATATCGACATTCAAACAGGGATATCGCATTGTTTAGGTTTTCGATCACCGTTTACGCCCTGTGCTGGGCCTGCGCGGGGCCAAGGGTATTTTATGGAAATTTGCTTGCCACCAATCGACAAACTTTAGAGCTGATTATAACTTTTTGGCCCCGCTTGTCCCACCCTACCAATTGCATGAACATTAGCGGTTTTCGGGATCGCGCCATGATTTCAGCCTATTCATCTATAGGCCATGCTTGACGCGCAGCATACTGATCGGTCCGACTCGATAGTTCGGCAGCTAACGCTGCGTTGCCAGCAGACTGAGCCAATTGCTGCGCACGTTGTACCAAACCAATCGCTTCATCGAACATGCCACATTGCGCGTAAGCGGCTGCTGCGGTGTCCAGCAGATTGGGATCTTCTATTTTTTCTAACTGCTTGGCCCAGTGCAAGGCTTCCTGCCCATTACGCAACTTGCCAACAGGTGCTGTGGCCAATAGCCATGTCAAATTGTTGGCAGCGCTTACCAAAGTTGGATCGATGCGAAGAGCGAGTCGAAATTGTTCGATCGCGCCGGGCAGGTCTTTAAGATTCAGCCGATTTTGGCCTAAATCGCTTCTCACATGGGCGTTGTCGGGCAGCAGTTGTGAGGCTCGCGCCAGAAGCTGGTCGGCTTCACTCAAGTTCTGATCTGCAATGGCCAGTCGGCCGAGCATCCAAAGTGACATGCCATGGTTGGGGTCGATGGCTAGTACCGACTGATACTGCTTGCGGGCAGCTTGAGACTGCCCTTGCAAATCGTAGACTCGGGCTAGGTTATACGCAGGCCCTGGTGCGTTTGGTCCCAGCGATATAGCCATTCGCAACGATTTCTCAGCCATCGGATAGTTGCCTTCATCCAGCAATTCACGACCATAATTGGCGTATGCAATGCAGTCATCGCGGTACTCAGGCATCGGCCAATTCAGCGGGATGACGAGTAGTAGTGCTATCAGAAGTCCCAAAGACCACTGCGTGAGAAACCGCCCTGCCTTCCAATCTTGGGCCATTGGTCCAAGCTGGCTGAGCGCCGCACCTGAAAACAGCACAAGGAAGGGCACCAACGGGTAACGGTATCGGGCGAAGACAAAAAAGAGGGCCACCGAAACGATTAGAACCGCGACCGAAGCCAGTAAAACGGCAACTCGTCGCCACTGGTCGCGGCTTGCCCAGACGCCTACGGTCGCCAGCGGAACCAAGACGCCAAAATTGAGCCATAAAAGCGACCTCAGTACAAGACTGTGTCTCGCATACACCTCGATTCCTTCGGAGTCCACCAATTCCAGTCCATGTAGTGTCAGGTACGTTTTCCAAACCAATAGTCTCAGCCACTGACCAGGATGTTGCCGCATAAATTGCAATGCTTGATCTGTCCAATACTGGGAAACTTCACCAGCGCTCATTGAACGTCCAGTCGCTTGTTCCGCTAGGCGCACAGCATCCGCTCGTTCATGTTCCGTGTGACCTCGGCCTGGCACCAGCGGTTCGTAAAGTCCAGTTGCACCGAGATGATTTCCGATGTACAGATTAGGTCCCAACTGAGATGTGCTGATCAGGAACTCGCCGCCCACCCAGTAGTTCCGAATTCCTACCGGCAGCATGACGCATGTGCACCCCATGACAAGAATTGCCAGCCACTGCAGGCGGCGCACAAGGGGTTCACCATGAAAGTAAAGAATCAGCCAAGCCACAAGCACAGGTAAAAGCAAGCGAGCGTTCTCACGATTGAGCATCAACAATCCCAGCGAAATCCCTAGTCCAAAGAGTGTAACCATGCTCTGTCGCTCCAAGAACATCCCAGCAGAAACCAGGACCGCCGACAACAGAAACAGGTCTAACGATGACTTCTGGATCAAGCCGTCAAAGAACAATGCGGGTGAATAGAACGCCAACAGCAAGCCAGCTACAAGACCCGCTCGTTCATTGAAGAACGCTCGACCAGCCCGCGCCACCATCACGCAGGCACAGCTACCCAGTAGCACCTGAACCCAACGAATCGCCATCGGATCGACGCCTGCGACCTTGTAAATGCAAGCCATCAAGTAGGGGTATAGCGGGGATTGATAGAAGACTTGATCGCCTATCCAATCGCCGCCTACGATTTGAACGGCCCAAGCGTGATAGATCTTACTGTCAGTGATCAACGCCGCGAAGGGAAGATCGTCGGATAACTCCCAGAGGTAAACAGCTCGCAACAAGAAGGCCAGCATCCATATCAGCAAGAGTGCAAATGCCTCGGAGTACCACCACTTGCGATCCGAAGTACTGGAACCAGGAAGTACAGCTGTGACTTTCTTTGTGGGCGTCGAACCCTTTGACTTTTGGTGACGGTTCACAGTTTTTACAGAAGAACGCGCGGCTTTTAGAAATGGATCAGTATCAAACATAGTCAACCAAGCTGGCCGGCAAGTCAGGCTGCTGCCAAGCACTCATCCCGCCGTCGACCAGCAGTGTTTGCCCATGAATATGCTCCGCCTCGTCGCTGATCAGGAACAACGCGGCTGCAGCGCAGGACTCTGGGCCGGGCACTTGGCCGTTGGGCGTGTGCAACTGCATCCAGCGCATAGATTGTTGGCTATCAAGCAGAGCGGATGTCAGAGGCGTGACCACCAACCCGGGAGCCATAGCATTGACACGAATGCCGTGCGGAGCCAAAGCAACACACAGCGTTCGCACCATCATGCGAACAGCTCCTTTGCTTGTGTCATAAGCGGTGTGATGAGGTTCGGCCAGTTGTCCGTTGATCGAGCCCGTCATGAGGACTCGGCCATGCACCGACCGTTTAACCCATTGTTGAGCTAGAGCCTGAGTCAAAAAATAGACCGAGTCAACATTCAGTCGCATCGTCTTTTGATAGGTGTCCCAGTCGATTTCCAGAAAGGGCTTGTCGATGCAAGTACCAGCGTTGTTGATCAGAATTGATACATCGGGTTCCAGTTGAAATAGCCGCTCGATAAGCAGTGGAACAACTTGAGGGACAGGCAAAGAGAGATCTGCGGTCAGTAGATTCACTCGAACATCTAACTGCTGACACTGAGCGATCGTCTGCTTTGCCGTCTGATCATCTTGCAAACCATGCAGCACTAGATTGCAACCCGCCTGAGCCAATCGCAAAGCGATCGCCGCTCCAATTCCCTGCGTTCCTCCAGTGATCAATGCCGTCTTGCCGTCTAACCGCATTTTTGTGGTACTCCCATCTCAAATTCTAAGCACACCGCCTTTGGCTGAGTACGGATTCAATGTAAATGGTTTCAGCCTCTCAATTTCTGGACAACCTACAATATTAACTAATCAGTGATACCTCGTGTAGTTGCCTGGATAACAACCCGAAACGAAACAGACCGCACACACTGCCATGATCGATGAAACCAACTAGGCAAATCCACCGATTCATGTTTTAATGCTCCGGCTTCGCTAAAATGTTGAATTGTGGGTGTTACGGCTTGACGCAACCCGAGTGAACCTTTTTCAGGGCAAAACATGCTGGAATTATTTGATCAGATTCAGGACGCAGTAGCATTGATTCGTCAGCGTTGGAGTCAAACGCCTCATGCAGGTATCATCCTGGGAACAGGACTTGGGCCGTTGGCCAGTCAAATCGAGAACCAGATCACCATAGATTATCAAGACATACCCCACTTTCCGCGTTCCACTGCTACTAGCCATCGTGGGCGATTGGTGTGTGGGCAGTTGAGCGGCCTGCCAGTGATGGCGATGGAAGGTCGGATTCATGCTTACGAAGGATATCCGCTGAAGCAGATCACCCTGCCGGTCCGAGTCATGAAAGCGCTGGGTGCGCAGTTGCTAGTAGTGACCAATGCAGCAGGTGGGATGAATCCGTTTCATCGGGCCGGCGACATTGTGGTAATTGACGACCAGATCAATCTGATGGGTGATAACCCGCTGATCGGCATCAACGACGATCGATTGGGGCCACGTTTTCCCGATATGTCACAGCCCTACGATCAGTCATTGATTGCCAAGGCTTTGGAGATCGCGCGCCAGCAGAACATTGTGGCCCATCGCGGTGTCTTTGTGGCAGTGTCGGGGCCAAACCTGGAGACTCGCGCCGAATACCGATTCTTGCGCGCTGTGGGAGCGGACGTGGTTGGCATGTCGACTGTCCCCGAAGTGATTGTAGCGGTGCACAGTGGCTTGCGTTCGATCGGTTTTTCGGTGATTACCGATCTGTGCTTGCCCGATGCTTTAGAACCCGCGAATGTGGCTGAGATCATTGCGGTCGCCAATGCCGCGCAGCCTCGATTATCCTCCCTTGTGTGTGGCATTTTGGACTATGAACACACTCAATTACAGAGTGCCTAGGAACCGTTCGCAAATAAACTTCCGAACTGGCCATCAGGCAGACAAGAGCAATGTCAACAGTAACCAACTTACAAAGCTGTTTTGAAGCCGAATTCCGCACTGCCGCTCACCAGGCTGCTCAGTTTGTCCTTGAGCGACGATTGTTGCGGCCCTGGGTGGCCTGCGTCTTGGGCAGCGGACTGGGGGGGCTTGCCGAACGAGTCGTGCATGCACAGGAGATTGCCTACAGCGAAATTCCTAATTTTCCGCTGACGCATGCGACCGGTCATCGCGGGCGTTTGATCACAGGCTACTTAGGTGGCGTTCCAGTAGTTCTAATGCAAGGACGCAGTCATCGTTATGAAGGCCGAAGCCAGCGCGAAGTGCAATTTCCGGTGCACGTGATGCAAGCGATGGGGGCCGGTCTGTTGATTACCACCAATGCGGCCGGAGGTCTCAACTCAAGGTTTCGAGCTGGCGATCTGATGGTGATCGACAGCCATATCGATCTGTTGTGGCCTAGGCGCCAGTGGCCGGTACACGAAAGTCGCGACACGTTTCGCGGGCAGAATCCGTACAGTGCTGATTTGGTCCGGAAAGTTCGGAGTATCGCGAGCGCCAAAGACATCGTTTTGCATCAAGGCTGCTACCTAGGCACCCTGGGTCCGACCTATGAGACACGCAGTGAGTACCGCCTATTTCGTTGGGCGGGTGCTGATGCCGTTGGTATGAGTACCATCCCTGAGGTTCTTGCAGCCCGCGATCTAGGTATGAAGTTGCTGGCTTTTTCAGTCATCACCAATGTCGCTTCGACTGAAGCGGCTATGGCCACTAGCCATGCCGAGGTTGTGGAATCAGGCAATCAGGCAGCTCCGGCACTTTTAGCTATCATTCAGCAGTTGCTTGAAGAGATTTCTGGGCAACCCGATTGAAGCGACAGGCTTTGCACTTTGCCGATTGAAGCCTATTGCCAGGAATACGATATTCTTAAAAATGAAACGGATTGATCCTGTGCCATCATGTGAAAGGGAAAGGAAATGCCCGTGCGTCGCAGCAGTTGACTCATATCACCATTTCGCCAACTGGCAGCGGACGACGGTAAGTTTTGAATTTAGAACTTGTTATTGGCAAACGGTCATTTGCTCAGACATCAATTCGGGCTTCGGCGTAGGACTCGTCGGTCTCCCAAATTCGCACTGCGGTCGCACGAGCACCGGTGTCAGCGAGAATGGTAGGGCACACCTCCTCCAAGAGAAACTTTGCCATATTTTCGGCTGTCGGATTGTACGGCATCTTGAATAGCCGCATGGGCCTGACCGCTTCTAGAGCCAGAATCGCATTCTGATCTTGCTCGTAGACTAAGAAACTATGGTCCCAATTTTCGTCGATCCAGCCTTTGGTTCGCGCCTTGAGATCCGCGAAATCCAATACACGCCCAACCGAGTCCACTTCATCGCCTGTGACAAAGAAATCAGCCAAGTAGTTATGTCCGTGGAAGTGCTCGCACTTCCCACCGTGCTGGAACAGGCGATGGCCTGCGCAGAACTTGATGCGTCGCATGATGATCAGGCTCATTGGTCTGATTCTCCAGTGAGGTCCGGGGTTTGGTACTTCAGCTTCGGATTGGCTTGGTGTCGCAGTCGGTCGCGTCGAGTCTTCTTGGCCAGATTTTGCACAAAGGCTTTTGTCAAATCGACGCCGGTTTGATTGGCTAAACATATCAACACAAAAAGTACATCCGCCATTTCGTCTGACAAGTCACAGCGATCAGCTTCATCACCTTTAAAGCTTTGATCGCCGTAGGTTCTAGACAAAGTCCTCGCCAGTTCCCCAACTTCTTCAACCAGTTGAGCCAAATTGGTTAGTTCGGAGAAGTAACGTACACCAATCGACCCAATCCATTGATCAACTTGATGCTGAGCTTCAGCTAATGATAGTGACTGTATGTTGAACCCTGTGCCCAGGTTTGCATGTTGCGTCATGATGCTATTATTGTAGCGTCAATGACAATAGCCTGATAGCGCCGCTACAAGAATTGTCGACCAGTCAATCGATTCTACTGGCACCCATATCCACCGATGATACCGTCACCAACTTCCATGTGGCAGGAACAGTTGGGCTGCCCAGTTACTGAACACTTCTTCCGCTTCCACTGGTTGTTGATAGCTCGATTTCTAGCTTCTTGTTCGGCACGCAACTGGTGCTTGCCAAAGGGGACTGGGAATGTAGGAGTCTGTTCCAGTTCCTGGGACAGGGTTTCGCCCATGCATTGTTCCCGTGGAGTTCCCGAGTAGTCATAGCACACTAACTCAGGCGTAATGAATACCAGGAGTTCACTTTCACGAGCAGTCAGACGTTCCCAGCGAAACAGCTTGCCCACGTAGGGAATGTTCTTAAGTCCGGGAATCCCGTTCTGCTCGGCAGTGCGAGTGCGTTGTCGCAGGCCGCCCAAGACCAGCGTTTGCAGATTGGCGACTCGAACGGTTGTTTTTGCCTCACGACGGTCGATGATGGGAGCCGCCTGGTCTCCTTCGGTGAATCCGGTCAGCACGCTAAAAGTTGGATTGACAACCAGTGAAATGGTCTCATCCTCGGCAATATGCGGAGTGACCAACATTTTCACACCCGCTTCACGAAAATTGGTCGTCCCAAAGGAGCCGACGATACCGCCTTCCGTAAGCTGTTGGAAAGGCACTTCAGTCACAATTTCAATTTTGGCTTCCTCGTGGTTCATCACGATGATATTTGGGTCGGCTATCCACCCTGCTTCAGGGTTACTGAAAGTGTTCTAGTGAAATTGCCCGAGGTGCCAGTAGCCTGGACGATCACATGACCGTCGGTACCATCCTGTACGCTGGTAACGACAGCCAAAAGTTCCAAGAGTGAGAAAGCACTACGTCGATTCTGTTTCTTGCTCATTGTGGGCAACCCTTTCTGAAAATTTGCGTTGGAGCAGTGAAAACTGACTCTGAAACCTAGGTTGTGAAACCGGTTGTCATCAATGATTGACAGTTTACGTCGCAAGAATTTTTCCAATGAACCGTGAAAGTATCGGTTGTATTGGTTGTAACTGTAGGTGGCCGACTATTGCGCTGGATCTGAAACAAGTCGCTGCAAGCCACAGCCACACAGCGTACTGTATATTGATCCGATTAGTCTGAATGACTAAGTCATTGATTGTTGAGAATGAATTTAAGAAATTGGGCTTGGCTGCACCTCCCAGCGACTCCCTTTACCACCGAAAACATCCTACGATCCATGCTTAGACTGAAATCATTTAGAAGGCGAGTAGCCTTGCCACATCCAAACCAGCGTATCGGCAAGCGTCGATTCAAAGACCTTGCGATCGCAGTGCCTGGTTCCCAGGCTGTAGACAAAACGATATTCGTAACCTTTAGCATTCAGCTCGGCTGCCATGCGATGATTGGCCATCACCCAATTGTGATAGGTCTCCTCAGCATCCTGTGCTCGTAAATCGTGTTCGGAGACATGTGTGAAGATTCGTAGCGGCTTTTTGGGTGAATTGGCAAGCAGTTTCATGCTGGAGTGATATTCCCAAGCGCCCAGCGGAAAATCGGCCTCTTCCGCTGCATCGTCATCCTGTTGATCGACAAATGTCCCCGAGTAGGTGATGATGCGCCGAAACAGGTCCGGACGGAACCACCCCATGGCCATGGCCGCAGCGCCTCCCGAACTACACCCCAATACGGCTCGGCCCCATGGGTCCTTAGTCAACCTGAAGTCCGGAAAGGCCTTGCGGATCTCTGGATGGTTTTCCACCACAGGCAGAACCTCTTCGTCGATAAACCTAGCCAGTCGGTCGGACATCGTGTCGTATTCAAGCCCCCGCTGGCTGCCTTTGCTGTCGTTGCCCCCGTTCTGCACAGCGATAACAACAAAAGCTGGCAGACGCCGCTGAGAAACCCCTGGGGCGCTCGATCGGTCCTGATTGCCGCTTAGATTATCTAGTGCGTTACGAACCAGCTTCATCTGCCCAGGACCATCATGGATAATCAACAGTGGCGCCGGCGCAGTGGCGCTGTAACCGGCAGGAATATAGACGTCGATTCGGCGCTTTTCTCGAACTGGCTTGGCAGGGTCAAGCGTCTTGTCGTCGCCACGGAAGAATTTACTGTCAGCCAAAGCCATATAGAGCTTAAAGCTTTGTCCCTGCGGATTGCCTCGATCGGTTAGATCTGGATCGACTGTATAGTCCGGACCGATCTGAATGTTTTCATCAGCTAAAATGCTGGCGACCGGTTGTTCGCTTAGCGCTATTCGCGGGATAAGGCCAGTAAACGTGAACATGCCGACAACAACCCAATCAAGGCAGAACCTATCAGGCATCAATTTTTGCAAAGTCATCAAGGCTTTTCTAACAACAGCGCGCATCATATCGCTAGGGGACATTGTTGGCATTTTTGGGGTCGGCAACCACAGGCGGGTTGTTTGGAGTAGGCAAGTTCTTAAGTTCGTAATTGCGTATCGGTCCACCACCGGCAAAGACCAGCGGACCGCCTTGTATCCGCCCCGACGATTCCAAGGTTCGATCCCAAGGAATCGCGTAAGCAGCAAAAAGCCCAGTAGTCACATCGGTTACGTAGACCATGGTGCCTGCTGGCCTCACTCCTGTGGACGCAGGTCGCCCGCCTACATAACCGGTGACCATTAAATATTTTGAGTTCTTTCCGGAATGGCCCAGTTGTGGTTTGACATTGGTGTAAAAATGAGCACCAAAGGCGCCGTTTCGCGGATAATAGACTAGGCACTGCAAGTCGCCCGTATTGAAGTCCAAAAAGAAGACGCCTTCGGCATCATCTGTGACCGGTCCCGTAGCCATCGCCATCGTATCGGATGTCGCAGAAGTCGACGCGGACAAAGGCGCTACAACGTCCAACCCGGCCCCATCTGATTGCTGTGTCCCCAACCAATAGCCGACCGCTACCGCAAGACCAAGCATGCTCGCCAAGCTCAATCCGCCCACCGCCACACCAATTAGGAACGTCCTAGAGCTTGGACCGGAAGAAGTCAAAACCGCTGCAGGATCTGAGCATTCCATAACATCACCTCCACAACCATCGCCCGAAAACAAAGTTCTCCACACCCAAGTCTCCTGTATAGCAGTTTTCTATGCCGAAATCCAGGGTTCTGAACTATTTTGACTGGCGATTGCGACGGAAATGACTATAGTTTTACGTTAAACGGCAATCAGGTGCAGGAGGTGACTGGCCAATCAAGTCTATTCTGTTTTAGGTTGTACGTGAACTGATGATCTCGCTGAATCCCTGGGAAGGAGCCTATTCGATTGTGAGGCGCGAGGAACTGAAGGCGTTTTTCGAGCATTCGCCGACAGCACGTTTGCTGCGATCTGATACCGCAGCGTATGTCATGGATTTCCTGCAGCATACCTTCAAATCTGGAGGTTCGATTTCCATAGGTCAATCCGAACTTCGCAGCCACTTGACCGGTTATCTGGAGGAGCTGCATGATTCTGAACCCGAAATATTAACTGGCCCTTCCGACCGATACGTCAGTCAGTGGGTCGATGCAGGCTGGTTGAAGCGGTTTATTGAAGCCGCCTCTACCGAGCCCCAGTATCAGCTTACCGCCCACGCCGAAGAGGCGATTCAGTACGTTGACGCTGCGCTGAGCAAGCGACAGAACATGGTGGGCACCGAAAGCCGCCTTCGACTAATCATCGATACGTTGGAGGACATCGTGCGCGGTGCCACGGCCGATCCGCAGCGACGCCTGGATTATCTGCTCGAACAACGCGCCCTGCTGGATAGTCAAATTGAAGCCATTCAGTCCGGACAAGCCATTCAAGTCTATCGCCCTGCTCAGATCCGCGAACGATTTCAGACGGCGATGAATCTTCTACGAGAGCTGCAAGCCGATTTTCGGGCCGTCGAAGAGCGTTTTCAAGTGATCGCCCGCGACGTGCATCAATTGCAGTCTGCTGGCAATCAATCGCGTGGAAAGATTCTTGGTTTTGCACTCGATAGTGAAGATCTCCTAAAGCAGCAAGACGAAGGTATCAGCTTTTATGCTTTCGTGAGGTTCCTGTTATCTCCCGCTCAGCAATCGGCACTTCGTCAGTTCGTTGACGAAATCAGTGTTCTAGAAGCGCTCAAAGACCAACAAGACGCACTGGCTCGTCTGCGCAGAATGGTGCCTGGGCTGCTGGCAGAAGCAGACAAGGTCATGCGAACTACGGCCAAATTATCCACCACCTTGCGGCGATTGCTTGACGCGCGCGCGGCTGCTCATCGACAGCGACTGGCCACTGTCTTGAGAGACATTCGCACGGCGGCACTTCAGCTCAATCAACAGCCACCGACAGATCTTGTATTGGAAATTGATTCTGAAGCACACCTTACTTCCCCGCTAACCCGACCCTTCTGGACCGCCGAAGCCGAATTTGCAGAGTCGACTTTGTTGGAACATGTGTCCACGCCGGAGGATCTACTGCAATTGGCCGCTGCAATATCGAGAATGCATCGTTTGGACTTCCGAAAATTGCGAGGTCGAATTAGCGAACTGACTTTGACCCACCCCTGCACTTTACCTGTGCTGCTGGATCATCATCCGGCCGGTAGCATCGTCGATGTGTTAGCCTATTTCCAGATCGCAGCCGACGACGGACACACGATCGATCCTGTTCAGATAGACCACGTTCGGCTGGCCAAAGCAACCAAAGATCAAGCTGCTGCAATGCTGCTGCAGATTCCCCGTGTCACGTTCTTGCCACGCGCGTCGCGCCAACCGGGTGGAGCTAAGCCACGATGAATCCTAATGAACTGAGCGGTAGACCAGTCTCGGAAACACGAATCGCTGCGCCCGCTGCATGGAGTCCAGTGGCCGTTCGTCTGTTGCAAGGCGTTTTGTATTTAAATGACGGCGCTGAGTTGTGGGAGACATTGCTGAGCAATCAGACACCGCTAAGCGATTACTTTGGCAAGTTGAGTCTGTCGCTGATTGTAGACGAAACAGATGGGATGGCTTACCTAAGGCAGTGGGATGAAGACGAACTTCCCGCCGACTACCCCGCAATTCCCAAGCTGTTCCGACGCACTCCGCTTAGCTACGAAGCCACGTTGCTATGCGTCTTGCTGCGTGACCAGTTGCGACAATTCGAGGAGCACGACGTACAGAACGACCGTTGCATTGTGACTCAGTCCGATTTACTGTCGGTGTGGCAGTCATTTTTTCCAGACGAAGGCAACGAAGTGAAGGTCAATCGCGCGCTGTCGGCCAACCTGCGCAAGCTAGAGGATCTGAAGTTTGTCAGACAGTTCGAGAAAGAGCCGCCGAGTTGGGAAGTTCGTAGAATCATGAAGGCTCGCTTGCCTCTTTCGCAATTGGAAACGGTCATGCAAGCTCTGCTGGATGAAATAGCCCGACGAGCCAAGCACTCAACAGTTGCTAGCTCGGCTCTGTCAACCGATCAGCAAGGCACCTGTGACAATGGCGCTAGCGGCATTCCATCGGATGACATTAACGCAAATGAGCTTGACCAAAGCTAGCGCAGTGAATCTTCGTCAAAGTGAGGCATGGGCTAGCAGTCTTTGTGAGCGGCCCCAGGACCATACAAAGTGAAGACTATCGTGAACTCAGACGATAACCCGTTCTCAAGAACTGAAAACACTGGCGATGCACCTCCGCAGTCGACGAAATCCCAGTCTCAGTCAACTGACGACAGCAAGCCGTTCTCAGGTTATCGATTGAGCCGGCTCGAAGTTTTCAACTGGGGGATTTTTGACGGTTCGGTCTTTGTTTTGCCACTCAGCGGACAGACGACGCTTCTCGTGGGCGAGAATGGTTCTGGCAAATCCACACTTGTCGATGCGCTACTGACTTTGTTGGTTCGGCCTCAGGGTCGCAATTACAACGTGGCCGCTGGAGCTAACAAGAATGAAAGGGATGAGCGAAGCTACATTCGCGGTGCCCATGATCGAACGGTTGGACCCGACGGGCGGCCTCAAGTTCAGTACTTGCGGTCAGGCGTTGGTCAGTACTCTGTGCTACTAGCTACCTTCGAGAATGTTCGTCAACAATCCAGTTTCACGCTGTGTCAGGTGCTGTATTTGAACAGCGAATCAGGTGTGGAACGCATCTATGCCTACTGCGATGGTGCAAGAAGCATTGTCAGTGATTTGAGCCAGCTAACGTCGGGGGCCACACTAAATCGCCAACTGCGGGAGCGTGGATTCGAGACGACGACCAGCTACACACAGTACTTCCATTGGTGGCAACGCAAGCTGCATTTGCGATCCAAGGCCATGGATATCTTCAATCAGACAGTGGCGGTCAAGGATGTACACAGGCTGGATATGTTCATTCGCCAGCACATGCTGGAACGGCAGCCTTGGAGCGATCGAGTCGCGAAGCTGCTGGCCCACTTTCATGAACTCAGCGAAGCTCACGCGATGCTGATCAAGGCTCGGCGACAGGAAGAACTGCTGCGGCCGGTCGTTGAAGCTGGCAGTCGTTATTTACAGCGGTCCACTGAATTACAGGCGGCACAAGAACAATTGGCCGCGATGCCGGTCTACTACGCTCGCGCTCGCAGTCAATTGCTGGAGCCCTGCTGCACACAGTGGCAGCAGCAAATCGCGTTCTGCTCCGACCAGATTCAAAGGCTGGATGTCAAACTGGAAAATCTTCGGACCGACATCGCTCGGCTGGAAGTCGAAATAGAAAGCTCTGGCGGTGATCGCTTAAAGCTGCTGCCGAGCCTCATTCAGCAGGAATTACAGTTAGCTGAAACCAAACGCGATTCACGCAGGCGCTTCGAAGCAAATCTACACACCTCGGGCATTGCCATCGAGGTTACTTCGCCCGACCAGTTCCACAAAGTTCGGCGGCACCTGGCGACTCGACAAGACGCACTGACCACCCAGCGAGACCGGCATCGTGGGCAAAGCAACGACCTTCAGTATCAAATCGGAAAACTGAAGTCGCAACAGGCCGATGAGCAGCAGGAACTTCGGTCTTTGGAATCCCGCCGAGGCAACCTGCCGCAAGCTCAGATCGATCTACGCGATGCTTTGTGTCGACAGTTGAAGCTGGCCTCAAGTGATTTGCCGTTTGTCGCAGAACTGCTTGAGGTAAAAAGCCAGCATCGTGGATGGCAAGCTTCCATTGAGCAAGTTCTCCATGGATTCGCTCGCAGCCTGTTGGTGACCGAGCGGTTCTACGCTCGTGTTTCTGGCTACATCGATTCCACAGCCCTACGCGATCAACGCGGCCAAGGGCAGCGATTGGTCTACCTGCGAGTGGCCAATCGAGACGGCGATCAAGATGTGCATGATCCGATCGGACTTGCAGGTATGTTGGACTATCGACAGCATGATCTTATCGGATGGGTGAAGGCTGAACTGCTGCAGCGATTTGACTTTCGAGCCTGCGAGACGATTCAGGAGTTTCAAGCGGCGGATGCCAAGGCGATGACTCGCAATCGCCACATCCGCACTCACACGGCTAGGCATGAAAAAGACGACCGACAACTAGAGAACCAGCGCAAGCACTTTGTGTTAGGTTGGGACAACCGGGAGAAGCAGTCGCTTCTGCGCGAGTCACTTCGAACTGTACTGGAATCGCTCGAACAGCTTGCCGTGCGTGACGCCACTTTGGTGTCTGCTATCGATCGCGACACCCGAGCCATCGAGGCGCTGCAGCAAGTGGCCAGCGTTACCGACTTTGATCAGATCGACGCTGATCGTCACGAATTTCAAGCTTCACAACTGCGACTAGAGAAGACAAAGCTGGAAGAATCCAATGACGTGATTCGAGATTTTCGAACCAAAGTGGCTGGGCTGCGGGCCGAGGTTGTAGGATACCAGCAGGATCGTGATCAATTGCTCCAGCAGAAAACGCGATTGGAGACTGAGCTAAGCCATGGCCAGCGATTGTTAATCAACTCGCAGCAATTGGTCACTCAGGCTCAACAGTCCGGCACCTGGGCGGTGGTGGAAAAGTGGTTTGAAGCTTTACAAGAACGATTTTCGACTCCGTTGTCTTTGGATAACATGGGACAACTGCCCGAGTCCATGGAAAGGCAACAAAGAGCAAAGGTGGAAACATTCATCAGACGATTGGAGCCACTGCAGAAGGAAGTGACTCTGGGCATGACTCGATTCCTGCGCGGATTTCCCGAGGAGTATGCTGACTTGGATGCTGACATCGCTTCCATTGTCAGCTTTACGGCTTTGTACGATCGCATCGCAGGTGACGATTTGCCAAGGCACGAAGAGCGATTCAAACAGCGGCTGAACGAAAAGGTTTTGCATGAGGTGGGACTGCTGCGTAGCAGTCTAGAAAACGATCGACAAGAGATTCGCGACAAGATTGAGCAGCTCAACGGTGCCCTTCGTCGCTTGGAATGGAAACCGGGAAGCTACATGAGCTTAGAAGCCACGGATGTAACCGATCGTGAGATCCAGGACTTTCATCGCGACCTGGCGGGCTGCCTAACCGGAACGTTGGACGGAACAGCAGAAGCGAACGAGGCCACTTTCATACGGATTGAAAAGCTGGTGGGGCGACTGAGGGACGCTGGCAATGAGCGATGGCGTGACAAGGTAGTGGACGTTAGGAACTGGTTTAATTTTGCCGCTCGTGAGGTGGTTGCGGGAACGGGTCAGTCACGCAGCTACTACGATGGTGGTGCTGGTCAGTCAGGAGGCGAGAAAGGCAAACTTGCTTTTCTGGTGCTGGTAGCCGCCATCGCCTATCAATACGACTTGGATCCCGATGCAGACAATGACCAAAGATTTCACTTTGTCATGGTGGATGAAATGTTCTCTCGCAGCGACGACCAACACGCTGAATACGCTATGGAACTATTTGAGCAGTTTGGCCTTCAGTTGCTGATCGTCGCACCCCTTGATGCCAAAGTGCGCGTCACCGAGCCGTATGTAGGCACCTATGTCCAGGTGATCAAAGACCGTCAAACCCATCGCAGTTCCATACTGACAATTACCGCCGACAAGTTGCGTCAGGAGATCGATGTGCTGTGATCTCCCCAGATGAAATCCGCGCCAAGGTCAAGCGACTCTATCCTCGGGCGGTGAAAGCTTGGCTGCAAGCAGATAGCCAATGAAGTCCAGGGGCAGGGTTACCGCATCCAGTGGGAATTGATCCATTCCAGAACTCAGGGTGCCAATCATTTCCCTGTTGCTATCTATCCGACATCACCCAATTGCAACGACTTGCCGTAGCGTCGTAGAGTCTGACTGACCAGGCGGCTCAACTGGGCGTCGGCTAAATCGGGATCAGACTGCAGGATTTCGCGCGATACCTCACGCGCCAACTCCATTAGCTCCACATCTTCTAATAAGTTGGCCATGCGCATCGCGGGCAGACCGGCTTGTGATACCCCCAATAAATCGCCCGGCCCACGCAACCGTAGGTCCATTTCCGCCAGTTCAAATCCATCGTTACAGTTGACAAAAGCCTGAAGGCGCTGATTGTCTTGAGGCTGACACTGCGCCGAAGCCACCGCACAAGCATAGCCCGTGTGGCCACCTCGGGCGATGCGACCGCGCAGTTGGTGAAGCTGAGCAAGTCCCAGGCGATCGGCGTCCAAAATGGTGATCACCGTGGCATTTGCAACGTCAATTCCTACTTCCACCACGGTGGTGGAAACCAGGACGTCAATTTGTCCTGATACAAATTGGTCCAGCACTCTTTCCTTGTCTTCGGGTGGAAGTCGCCCGTGCAAGAGCCCCAGAATACGGTGCTGAAACGGACCTTCGCTTAGCATCCGATAGGTGCCACTTGCGCTGGCGATCGTATCGTCGTCCGTTGACTCTGCTACACGCGGCGCAATCACGTAAGCCTGGCGTCCCTGTACTACTTGACGATCAACAAACTGCCACCACGATTCCAACTGATCGTTAGTACATAGGTAAGTATGCTGCGAGGCACGTCCCGGCGGTTTGGTTCGAATAGTCGAGACATCTAAATCGCCAAATGCAGACATGGCGATAGTGCGCGGAATAGGCGTAGCGCTGAGTATCAGATAGTGAGGTTGCAGACCGTCGCGTCTCATTCGAGCGCGCTGCATCACGCCAAACTTGTGCTGTTCGTCGACGATCACCAGACCAAGTCGCCTGAATTGCAATTTATCGGACAGCAGAGCTTGAGTGCCCACGACAAGATCCACTTGCCCATCAGCAATTTGCCGCTCAAGCTGCGTCCTTTCCTTTCGCGCTAAACTGCCAGTCAGCAATCCCACTCGCACTCGGCTGTGTGCTAGGTTTCGCTGTAAATTGGTAGCGTGTTGCCTAGCCAATACCTCTGTGGGTGCCATCAATACCGCTTGGTGTTCGTTGGCTACACAGAGAAGCATGGCATACTGAGCCACAAGCGTCTTGCCGCTACCAACATCACCTTGTAGCAAGCGGTTCATAGGGACCGAGCGGGACATATCCTTGCCAATCTGGTCAATGGCGGTCACCTGGTCCGCAGTTAAGGTATGCCCAAGACGATTGAGTATGCGGGAATGAATCTTTCCACTGGGCTCACAGACCGGAGCCTGCATTGTGCGTTCTCGCTGGTTACGCTGCATGGCCAGGGCTAGCTGCAGCACCAGTAACTCCTGAATCTTGAAGCGACGCTGGGCTGCAATTGCCTGCTGCATGGCGACAGGAAAATGTATATCCCGTAGCGCCTGCTGAATCCCGATCACTTCCAATCTCTGGCGAATCGACTCCGGCAAAACCTCGTCCACTTCAGCGATCATAGCCGGTAGCGACTGACGCATCACAGCTCGCAAAGCCGGTTGCTTAAGTCCTTCGGTAAGCGGGTAAATGGGAAGCGGTCGGTCCGCAATAAACTCGTCAGAACCCACCGGTGCCGTTTGAGGCTGAATCATTTCCCAGTTCAGAGCGGTAGTTTTAAGTAGACCAGTAGCCAAAATTCGGTCACCCACGTTGTACATTTTTTTGCGAAAGGGCTGATTAAACCACAACAGCCGCACACAGCCGCCGCCTTCGGGTTGCACCTGAACCCCCAAGATGTGTTTGCCGCTTTGAGTCACCTTTTCAGCCAGCTCAACGATTTCGCCAACAAAAGAGATGCGGCGCTGATCGACAAACTGATCCGAAGTGGTCATCGGAGCGGGCTGTTCGTAGCTGCGAGGAAACAGAAACAACAGATCTGTGCCACGAGCGATCCCAAGTCGCCTCAGTTGCTGAGCGCGCTGGCTATCCACTCCCGGCAGTTGATCCACTGGAGTACTTAACTGCTTCGTGGCTCTTGGCGATGGACTCATCTTATTCGAAGTCTACAAGTGATCGTTGTAAAAGCGGCTACCAAAGCGTCCGAAACACCACTTGTACTCGCCATGGCAGTCACGGGGCTTGCGCAACAGTCGTTCGGTCGCCAGCCTGCACTACGAATAATTGTCTACATCTATTGCCGGGAACTCAAGCACGCTAGAATCTTCTGCAACCCAAAACAGTTAAAACTGAAAGTTGTCTGCATGAATAGTCCCACCGAGTTTCCCTTGCACATTGTGCTTTACCAGCCAGAAATTCCTCAAAATACCGGAAATATCGGTCGTACGTGCACAGCTCTGGGGGCTAAACTATGGATCGTCCAGCCAACCGGCTTTCGATTGGATTCGGCCCATCTGCGACGTGCTGGACTGGATTACTGGGATCACTTGCACTGGGAAAGCGTCACAAGCTGGCAAGAGCTTCAAGAGCGGCTGAGCGATGTTCCGATGTGGCTGATCACAAAATTCGGAAGTCAAACGCTCTATCAGGTCCAGTTTCAACTCGGCTGCGCCCTGGTCATTGGCCGAGAATCCAACGGTCTTCCTGAGTCGCTTCGCCAGCAGTATGCCGACCGCTGCGTCAGCATCCCAATGCCCGGTCCAGTGCGCAGTTTGAACCAAGCATCGGCCACAGCCATCGTGGCGTACCACGCAGCAAACCAAATCGGTCTGCTGTAACAGTTCACACAATTTGTAGGGTGAGACAAGTTGTAGTGGATCTCGCCAGAGATCCTCATTCTCACGTTGAATACGGGAACTCTGGCGAGTTCCACTACGTCCCTATACCGAAATTCGTCGCGTGTAGACTAGCCATTCCAAAGTCAAAAGCACAATCGCCAACAGCAACAGCCAACGCCAGAATTCAGCGCGAATGATCTGCAATCCTGCGCTGCGAGTTTGCACCTCTTGAAGGCCAATCTTGATTTCTTCGGCTAGTCCAATGCTGCTTTCCCGTTCACTGAACAAATTGACATTGAACATGCTGATCGAGTGTCCTTGCTGGGAGTCGTTTACCTTGTAGACTCCCTGCTGGTCGGTCTTTGAATAGACAAATTGTGGCTGCCCATCGCGGCTTAGCTTCTCCTGCTTTCCGTCGGGTGCTTCGATGGTGACTTCGCTGTGTCGGCTAGCCAGATTGAAGATCGCCTGCTGACCTGGTCGAAAAGACTTGGTGCCCGCTGAAGCTCCTGCGCCACCCAAGTACTCCAAACAGTTCAAGACAAACACGGGAAAGCTGCGACGATTGATCCAGTTGGTGTTGTTCTGCAATAGCTGCATACCCACGACTGCATCCTGATAAGCACCGCGAGGGGCCACAGCAATCAAAACACCAGCATCCGTGCGAGCCAGTTCTGTCGCTCCAGCAGGCATCTGGTAACTAACCCCTTGAGCGATCAGAAGCGTCCCAAGGTCAACGTACTGAAGCAGCGGGTGCGAGCGGTTCATGTCGATGACAAACAGCGGCCCAGTGGGCTCTGAAGCCTGCCATTGCGGCCCAGGTGGAGCATTCCCCAGGAACAGCGTGTTGGCTTGAGGCATCTCGGGTGGTGAGCATGCATCGTAGATGAACAGATCCACGGCACCAGACGCCGACAACTGCTTGATCTCGTCGCTAGCCAATTGCTCGGGCTCGATCACGCGAGCGTCGGCGACGACTTTTGCCTGCGGTGTCTGCAGCGACGCGGCCAGCGCGGCGTTGCCATTGGTCACGAGCACGACCTCCAGTTGCCTAGGCGGCGTTAACGAAGCGTAGGCAACATTATCGACTGTTAGGTGATCTTTGGTTTCAAGCTGAAGCTGCAACCTTCCTTGTTGCAAATCGGTAAGTTCAAAATCCAGGCCTTTGACCTCACCGGGCTGCAGCGACACATCGGCAGCGTCCATCATTTGATCGTCCAACCGCAGCACAGCCCTAGCCGACGCGTGTGATCCGCTCAAGTTAGCGATCCGCGCAAACGCCTCCACTTGGCCAGGTTTCTCTGGATTGCGCTGGCAACTAAAGGCCAGGATCGCCACATTCTCCGCAGCGGGCTGTCCGATTGGAATGTACTCCGCCGAAAGGTTTCCCAAATCCACGGGCGGCACTGCAAATCCGCCATCGGTCAGCAGCAGTAGCCGCGCCGGAATGGCCTCAGCAACTTGCACATCGTTCACATCCTGGACCTGGCTAGTGCGACCCGGATTGGCCAGTCCCGATGCGGCTCGCAGCGCTTCGGCCAGATCGGTTGGACGATTGGTGGGCTGTATCGACTGGATAGCTGATGACAAGCGTCGACGATCGGAGGTATACCCTTGTCGTACATCAGCCCGGTCGCTAAATGCGATCACCATTGCCACATCGTCGCGATCCATGGTCTGAACGATTTCAAGGGCTTTCACCTTGGCTTCATGCAAGCGTGATTGGCTGCCCATATCTACAGCCTGCATGCTTGCCGAATTGTCTAGAAGCAGAATGATTCGATCCTGGACAACTTGATTGCTGCGTATGCCTGGACGCAAGACTGCAAGAATCAACACTGCAAGCACCAACAACTGTAGCCATAATAGCAAGTTCTGTCGCAACCGCTGCCAGATGCTGTTGACATGCAGGTCCTCAACCGTTCGCCGCCACAAATAGGTGCTGGGCACTTGCACCGGTTGTCGTCTTAGCTTCAAAAAGTAAAGAGCGACGACCAGCGGTGGCACGGCGGCTAGAACCAGCCACTGCCAACCATTCAGCATGTTCATCAGGCTCATTGCGTTTCCCCGGTCCAATTGATTTTTGAAGGCTTTAGTCTATCGTATGCGCAATCGATCGGGCAATCAATCAACTAACGGACCAATCCACGTTCGCGTAGATAGTGTCCCACCAGTTCGTCCGCACCCTGGTCGCTACGAACCATCATGTAGGCGATTCCGCGCTGAGCGCAAAACTGTTTGGCTTGGCCAACAAAACTTGCTAGCGTCTGCTTGTACCTGCGAATCAAGAAGGGAGAGACCGAGATCTCCGTTTCGTCCGAGTCCTCGCAGTCCACCAGTTTCAAATCGCCCACTAGCTCGGGATCAATCTCTGCGGGGCTAAGCAAGTGTAAAACAAAAACATCCATCTGTTTGCCAACCAGCATTCTCAATGCGGACTCGTATCCGCTCTTGTCCATCAGGTCACTGATCAGCACGACGATGCCTCGCCCCGCGTTTGCCATGCAAAACTGCTTGACGCCGCTGGTCAGAGAACTGGAGTGCTCGGGACGTACCGACGCTACAAAGTCGGTCAGGCGATTCAACTGGCTACGGCCACGAAGCAACGGGCTGGTAAGATTTTTTTTCGCCAGGAATTCCAATTTAACTCGGTCGCCACGACACATGCCAACAAACGATAGTGCAGCGGCCAGTTGTTGAGCTACAAAAAACTTGGTCGGCTCGCCAAAATCCATCGATGGGCTGGCATCGACAAGACAATAAACATGCAGATCGTCCTCTTCCAAAAAAAGCTTCAGAAATAACTTATCCAGCCGCGCGTAGAGGTTCCAATCGACAAAGCGCAGGTCGTCACCGGGCGAGTAGTTGCGGAAGTCAGCAAACTCGACACTTTGCCCCTTGCGGCGGCTACGACGCTCCCCCTTCATCCTGCCGCGAAATACTTTGCGGCTAACCAATTCCATCCGCTCCAACTTTGCCAGCAACGATGCCGGTAGAAGCTCGTTGGCGGACAAGGTGGTCGAGCTTGACATGAGAAAGTGTCCCTCATCCGGATCTTTAGGAGTAACGAGGAATTAAGGATAGTAGTCGTGGATGACCAATTGGACCATCAACTAAACTGAGCCCATTTTGGATTAGGTAGCCCGGCGCGCGAGGGCAAACTAAACTCGTTGCGTGCCCAAGCACAGAAAAACGCTGGCACGCTGGGAAGCAGCTTGGGATGCGCCAACAACTGTTCTGGCGACAACCACATCCACTCAGCAACTTCTGTCAAATTTGCCTCGGGCTGCGAATGCGGCAGGCGCTCGACCAGAACCCACTCCAATTGGGTCCCCCAGTGGGTCACGCTTTGCCAAACATGCTCCTTGGCAACTCCCTCCAGCCGCAACTCTTCCATCAGTTCGCGCTGAATGGCTTGATGGGGCGTCTCGCCGACTTCTATCGTGCCACCGGCAAAGCATAGCAGATCGGGAGCCCGCACCAGCTCGCTGCGCCGAATCACCAGGAACTGCTCCTGTTCGACGATAATCGCCACCGCTCCATGCCTGGGCTTTCCGTGACTACTTCCTTTCGAAACCATATTTCCAATCTCAATAACTTCAATCGAATCGATCTTCGGCCATCGGTTGCTTGCGGATATGCACCACAGGTACATTAGACACACAAGTATAGCAGTTTCGCGAAATAGTTGAACTCAGTAGCAGAGCCAAAGCCAGCCAAATCATTGAACACCCAGCCGAAGCTTCGTTTACGGTTGGTGTGGATAAGATGGTGAGTTTTTAGGGGTAATCGAGTAGATTGGCGGTTTATCATGGTGTCAACTCGCGCTGACGCTTGAGGCTGCCAGCCACTTGATAGCGCTTCGTAGGGGGTTTTGGTTTCATTGTTTCGTTCCCCATTGTCTGGCTTCATTCACCTTTGCCTATCTAGTCAATATCTCGCAGCTATGGATCTTTCCATTTCGGAACTAGCCTTCAGAAGCGAATCTTGAGAAACGGCTCGTTGGTTTCGAAGATTCCATGGCGGGCGATGAAAAAGCTCGGCAGCAGCCTCGCACTCCCGACCCATGGTTTCGTTGGTCAAAATGAATTCAATGCTGTTTAGAGCGGTATCCTTACAGCTCCCCGAAGCGATAGTCTTCATATGACCGTAGGTACTTATGTCGGTCAAAAAAATAGCCTATAAGTTGGATCGAAGTGCAGAATGCACCAAGAATTGGTGTAGAATGGGATTCGAATTGCCGTAAGACTCTACAGTAAGTCGACGGGCTTTGATGTCACAAACGATAATAGTGAGATGGAAACTTCCTTAAAGACAGCAGGTAGGCACCGCAGCGGCCGTGGGCTAGTCGCCTTGTTGACAGTGGCTAGTCTGTTGGTTGTTGTCGGTTCGACTTGGTATTTCTTTCTCGGTCCATCCCGCGATGGGGGGGAGACAGCTAATGGACCTTTGACGGTCCAGGTTACGAAAGGACCTTTTGACCACGTGGTGCTCGAACAGGGGGAACTGGAGAGCAGTTCCAACATCGACGTGCTATGTGAGGTCAAATCCAAGGGCAGTTCGGGGACTGCAATTCTCTGGGTGATCGACGAAGGTACGGCTGTGGCCAAGGGCGATAAACTGGTCGAATTGGACTCGTCCGCTTTGGAAGATGAACTCAAACGGCAGCGGATCACGGTATCCAGCGCTCAGGCTCAGGTCATCAGCAGCGAGGCCGTGGTGCGGACCAGCGAGATCTCGCTGCAAGAGTACTTGAATGGCACTTATCAATCCGAACGTCGGGCCATCTTATCTGAGATCGCCGTTGCCGAACAATCGCTTCGAAATGCGGAGCTTAATCTGGAAAGTGCTCGTCGACTGGCTGCCAAGGGGATGCTCAAGGGTCTACAGATCGAGGCCGAAGAGTTTTCCGTCTCAAACGCACGCAACGTTCTGAGCGCTGCCGAAGCACGTCTTGACGTATTGGACAACTTGACCAAAGAGAAGAATCGAGTGCAACTGGAGAGTGACATTGAAGCGGCGAAGGCCAAGTTGAGTTCCGACCAGAGCGTGTTGGCGGAGGAACAGTCCAAGATGGCAGAAATCGAGGACCAGATTCGCAAGTGCATTATCTATTCTCCTGCCGACGGGATCGTTGTCTACAACAACCAGCGAAGTGGTCGCGGCAGCAGCGATTTCATTGTCGAGGAAGGGGCGATTGTACGAGAGCGACAGAGCATCATCCGACTGCCCGACCCAAGTAAGATGCAGGTCAAAGCCCTGATCAACGAATCGCGTGTGGTACGCATTCAACCTGGCATGGAGGCAAAGATTCGCGTCAGCGCCTTTCCAAATGAATTGTCGGCTCAAGTCCTAAGGGTGAACAAGTATGCGGAGCCAGGCAGTTGGTTTAGTTCGACGGTCAAGCAATACGCGGCATATTTGGAAATTCTCAATTCGCCTGAAGCCATTCGCACCGGCATGTCTGCCGAGGTCCGCATTTTTGTAGAGCAACTGCCCGACGCATTGCAAATACCGGTACACGGAGTCTATGAACATCAAGAAAAGCATTACTGCTTAGTCAAGAGTGGAAAGAACTGGGAGACGCGACCAATCAAGATTGGCGCGACGAACGAAAAGATGGTCACGATAACTCAGGGTCTAACCGAAAGTGATCAAGTAGTGCTCAATCCCCGAAACCATTTGGATTTGATCAGCTTGCCGCATCAGGAGAGTACTGCTCAGGACAAGGATAGGCCACAAAATAGCATTTGAGAACTGTACGATTGGCGGGGTGGCCATGCATGCTTGTTCCATTCGAGAGCTAAAAAAAGAGTATGTTTTGAAGGGTGAAACGGTTAGAGCCTTGCGGGGTGTATCGTTTGACGTGCCCGAAGGCGATTACGTTGCCATCATGGGCCCTTCCGGATCAGGAAAAAGCACTTTGCTGAATTTACTTGGCTGCCTGGATCAGCCAACTTCAGGACAATTGCTTTTGGGCGCGGACAATGTAGCCAAGATGACTGACAATCAACTGGCAGAGATTCGATCGACCAGAATCGGATTTGTGTTTCAGTCCTACAATCTGATTCAGCAGTTGACCGTTGTCGAAAACATCGAAGTTCCACTGTACTATCAAGGCCGACTTGGGGCCAAGCAGCGCAGGCGCTGTATCGAGCTGGCCGAGCGAGTGGGATTGAGCCAGCGATTGGGGCATCGGCCCTCTCAGCTCTCGGGAGGTCAACAACAACGCGTGGCAATCGCTCGCAGCCTGGTTAACGACCCCTACTTCATCTTAGCGGACGAAGCCACCGGTAATTTGGATTCAAGAACTACCGCCGAGATACTAGCTTTGTTTGATGAACTGAACCAGGAAGGTCGCACGCTCATTATGGTGACTCACGAAGACGACGTCGCAGCGCGAGCCAAACGAGTCATTCGCTTGCGTGATGGACTGTTGCAGTCAGACACGCCCAATGCGCCAGAGCAGCGGCAAGCGGCGGCTGACAGAGCGCATGCTGCGGCAGCTCAGGCTCTGGCAGCCGAAGCGGAATTGATGGTCCAGGCTGATCGATCGCCCGACTAGAAAGTCAGAAAATGCTACTATTTCGAACGCTTTCTCTGGGCACCAAAAGTCTGTTGCTGCATCCGCTGCGTTCGCTGCTGACCGTGTTGGGGATTTTCATCGGCGTAGCTAGCGTAATTTGGCTGCTGGCGATCAGCGAAGGCATTAGTCAAGAGGCCCAGAGACAAATTGAAAGCCTGGGAGCGGACACGATCATGATTCGTTCGGTCAAACCACCCAGCGAAAAAATGGCGGCTACCGGAGTGACTCCTTACGGACTGACACGTGAAGAATTTGACATGCTGTTGTCGACCATTCCTACGATACGCAGTGCGATTCCCATCCGTGAAATACGCAGACAATTTCAGTACAACCAGCAAGTTGTCGATGGAAGATTGGTGGGCTGCACGGCCCAATACGCTGATTTTGCTCGACTGTCGATCGATCGAGGCCACTTTATCAGTGAAGCCGAAAATTTTAATCGGGAAAGCATCTGTGTCTTAGCCGCTCGTCTGTCCGAAAAGTTGTTCCCCTACGAGAACCCCATCGGCAAGCGTATCTACATGCCAGAGAACCAGACGTTTTTCTTGATTGTAGGCGTCTTGAAGCATCGCGGTGCGGCCGCTGCCATCGGCGGATCCATGGAAGCTCAGGATTATTCAAACGACGTCTACATTCCTATCAAGACCTTGCAGCAGCGCATTGGCGATACCGTCATTCGCCGCAGCTCGGGCACCTTTGAAGGCGAGATGCTGCAATTGAATCAGATCACTGTACGAGTCGACGACGTTCGAAACGTTCGTTCAACAGCTCAAATCATCGAGAACGCACTGGCAAGTCACGAGAATATGGAAGACGTGAGCGTGATTGTCCCACTGGAATTGCTGGAGCAGGCCCGGACGACTCGGCTGATGTTCATGGTCTTTATGGGTTTGGTAGCAGCAATCAGCCTGTTGGTGGGCGGCATTGGCATCATGAACATTATGTTGGCTACCGTGACCGAGCGCACGCGCGAGATCGGTATTCGACGAGCCCTTGGGGCCAAGCAGTCGCATATTGTTTCGCAGTTTTTGGTGGAGTCGGCAGTGCTTAGCGTCGTGGGAGGAATCACCGGCATCTTAGCAGGTGTCTTCTGCAAACCCGCAGTGGTGTGGGCACGGGAGTATGCCTCGGATCAATATCCGGACATGATGGCATCGCTGCCTGAGGTGGTTCGCAATCTGACGCCTGCCATCGTGCTGGAGTCGATTCCGATAGCCTTTTTCATTTCAATTTTCATAGGCATTGTATTTGGGATGTTCCCGGCCATTCGAGCAGCCAGAATGAATCCCATCGAAGCGCTCCGGCACGAATAAGCTGAGCAGCTATCTGGAGAAACGCCGTTTTGTGATGCCAAATTTACACGAAACGGCCAGCTTATCATCGGCTTGGAAACATGCCAAAGTGTCTGCGTTGCAAGAAGGCAACAAACTGGGGCCAGAACGTGTAGTTCTTTGGGAAAATAGGCAAAGAAACAGGAAATCCCATTTCCCGCTCTAGAAATTAACGTATGTTTCAGATGTCGGTTTAATCAACCCCCTGGAGCTTACCGCATGAAGATGATTGCCCACACCATGTTGATCGCTTGCGTTTTAGCTGGTTTTCCTGCTGATTTCTGTGCCGCAGAAGGAAATAGCTCATGGAAATCGCTGGGTCAAGCAAAAATTCAGAAAAAAAAGAGATCTGGCACCGTAGCTTTTCGCCCGGAACTTTCGCTTGACGAAAACAATCCCCGACTGAGCCGGCATCGGGATAGTTCGGTAACGGTCACCATCGCCGTTCCTTCCGACTCGCTAGGCGGGCTGGATCTAGTCAATCGGCCTGTCAGCTTTGAATATCAGGATAGTTTCTTTCCGGGACGTATCACCGGAGTGATGCTATCGGACACTGGTCAGGCCACACTGTTCGCCAATATCGACTTGGCGGCACAGCCCAGCGTTCGGTCGGCTATGCGTGATGAAGAAACGGGCGTTCTGAGTATCGGAGAGTAGTTAAGTGGGCATCTCGACTCTCCGATACCCCAGACACCCAACTTATCCTCTCCAAAATGCCTTTCGATTGCGGCGTTAGACAGCGATTGTTCGAATCAAAACTGGAATTCTCCCACCCAGCTATGGTGCTGGCAATTGCCTAAAAAACGGGTCCTTGAAATAGGACGAACAACGCATGGGCGTTTCTGTAGTGGTGAGAGTTACTGGGCATCTCGCTCGCCACTCAGAAACGCCCTTCTCTTTTGGCTTTTCAGTTCCTGAAAAACTCGTAACATTTCAGCTAAGTGAAGCTGTCATAGGTTTATTGTGCCGTGCATAGGTCGGTGACGCCAGGAGATTTGAAGCTGCGAAAGTCGCTGACCAAAGAATGATGTATCAGCTCTACTTCAGACGGCTGAAATATTACAAAAGTCTCGGAATTCTGTGCCGGATGAACTTCTAAATCCCAAGAATCGTTGACCACTGGGGCTATTATCCGTTACGATAAGGCCTGTAGCCATCAGCTTCACCTTCGGAAGCTAGTAGGAGCATCCCCAAAATCGTCTGCCGATAGTATCATTCCTCGTTACCTAGATCTTCCATGACCGATTCCGAAAACCTAGATTCAACAATCGAATCATCTCACGAAAATCAACCCTCTGGCCAAACCGCGTTGGCGCACCAGGGGGGACCTGCTGCCGCCGCGACCGCTCAGGAGTCCACGGCCACCGTGGCTTCACCTGGCAAAGGGGGCCCGCTGAGTCTAGAAAAGATTCGGCACCTTCGCTTGAGCCAACAAGCCGCAGCGGAGAGTCGACGGCCAAAGTCAAAACCCAAGTCGGGCGGAGGTGGAAAGCCATCGCCCCAGTCCGATCCGGAGTCTGGCGAAAGCGATTCCGACGAACCGTCCAAGCGTTATGAAACAGGAAAGATCGTCACTCCGCCTCCGGTCGCTCCCAAGGTCGCCGTTCCATCGCGGCGCGGGCCACTATCGGAAGATCTGGAAAATGAATTGAACATGGTCATGGGCGGGCAGCTTGACCTGGATAAATTTATGTCAAGCGACCTGCAGGTAGGAATACAACTTGCAGAAGGTCATCGCTTGTATGCAACAGTTATCAAAGTCCATGGCGAGAACGTCTTTGTGTCGTTGGGTGGTGCCAATGAAGGCGTTGTGTCCATCTTGCAATTCAGCAACGCACCTGAACCTGGGTCGCAGGTCGAAGTCGTCGTGCGAGGTTTCTTGCCTGAAGAGGGGCTTTATGAAGTGCTGATTCCTGGTAGCACCGTGGTCGCAGCGGACTGGAGCGATATCAAGGAGGGCGAAGTGGTTGAAGCTTTGATCACAGTCGCAAACACGGGAGGTCTTGAGTGTCAAATCGGCAACATTCGTGGCTTCATTCCGGCAAGTCAAGTGGCTCCGTATCGCGTCGAGAATTTTGCCGAGTATGTTGGGCAGCGAGTCCTGTGTGTCATCACGGAAGCCAATGAACGACGCGGCAACCTTGTTTTGTCACGACGAGCGGTGTTGGAGCGCGAACGACAACAGGAACGCGAGTCCAAGTTGGCTGCCTTGGAAGAAGGTGCTATGGTCAAAGGTATTGTACGCAAGATCACGGACTTCGGTGCCTTTGTGGACATCGGCGGACTGGATGGCTTGCTTCATATTAGTCAGCTCTCCTGGGAGCGAGTTCAGCATCCCAGCGAAGTGCTTCAGCCCAACCAAGAGATTCAGGTTCGTGTCGACAAATTCGATCCTAAGACCGGAAAAATTGGACTATCCCTGCGGTCGTTGCAAGAACATCCATGGGCCAACATACTGTCGCGATTTGCGCCAGGTTCGATTGTCAAAGGCACCGTAACGCGATTGGCTGAATTTGGTGCCTTTGTGAAATTGGCTACCGGCGTGGAAGGACTGGTTCACATCAGCGAACTGGCACATCATCGCGTTGGCAATGTCTCCAGCGTTGTTTCAGAAGGTCAGGAGGTAGATGTCAAGGTATTGTCGATCGAAGGCGAGAAACAGCGAATCAGCCTTTCGTTGAAAGCGGCTCAGGCTGTGCCTGCTAAACAGGACGATCAGCAACAAGAGCAGGAAGAACCTGAACAGCCAACCATCGCCCGAACACCAGTAAAGCGTGCCGTGCCGCTTCGCGGCGGAACTGGTGGGGCTAGTGGTGGCGAGCAGTTTGGACTCAAGTGGTAGAAGCTGCATCATGGATGCGGAACGCAACGTGCTGATCGCTGCGAATCCCAAGTCGGGCAAGGGCTCCACTTTGGAACTGGTTGCCAAGCTGAATCAGTCGCTGCAGTCATGCGGATATCGCAGCCAAGTGGTCACCAACTTGGATCAGCTTCAAAGCTCCGCCATTGAGTTGCATCAACAGCATCGACTGACGGCAGTGGTCAGCGCAGGCGGTGATGGCACAATCAGTACGTTGGCCAATTTGTTGCCGCATGATGTTCCGCTAATGATTTTCCCTCTGGGGACGGAGAACCTTCTGGCCAGGTACTGGGGACTAACAACGGATATCGCAGCAGCCTGCAATACGTTGCGATCTGGCCGAGTCGTACAGATGGATGTCGGACTGGCTAATGGCAAGCTGTTTCTGGTGATGTTGAGCTGCGGATTTGACGCTGCCGTTGTTCACTGCATGCACGCTCAGCGAGTCGGACCGATTCGACGTTGGATGTACGCTGGTCCCATTTTAAAGTCGCTGATGCGCTACAAGTATCCGGAAATGGCATGGACGGAAGTCTGTGGTCATGTTCCACAAGAGCATCATGCCGCATGGATCTTTGTTTTTAATGTTCCGCGTTATGCAGCCGCTCTGAATTTCTGTCCTTTGGCCGATCCGTTGGATGGTCGCTTGGACGTATGCACATTTCAAGGTTCAGGGTTATGGAAGGGACTTTATTATTTGGCCTACTTGTGGCGTGGGCAACATGAAAGCCTGCCCGATTACACTCATCGCCAGGTGCGCAAGATGACGATCCAGGCACCGAGAGACCAAAACGGTCAGCCCATCGAAGTGCCCTATCAAATTGATGGTGATCCCGGCGGCATGCTGCCGCTGACGATCGAAATTCAGCCCGGTCGATTGCGGCTAATGGTGCCAGAAGTTTGTCAGACCAGCGATCCCATTGCCGTAGAAAGAGTCGCCTTTGCTTGACGGTCGGACAAGTTGCCGGAATGCACTAGTAAGGGCTGAACGGGTGCGGGACAATGAACGTACTTGAAACGAGATCACCGGCTTAGTTCCTTCCTAGATCGAATGCCAATTGCGACTTGGCCATCACCCAATCCATTTATCATCCGTTTATTAAAGCAAAACAACAAACGATGCACTTTTCTTTTCGACAGCGGTATTGGGTCTGGCTTGGATTGTTTCTTTTGCAGTGCCTGGTCGTTGGTTGCCAGCGGCGGACACGTGATGAAACGGAACAGATTACCAAGCGACTAAATCAAAAATCGCTGCAAACCGATTCTCTGCGCCAAGGCATGCGTTATCTGGCTCAAACCACGCCGCTCAACCGTGCCAACTTGTCCAGCGAAGTGCGTATTCTACTGAACGCTTGGTTGAAAACTTCAGATGCGACGAAAACAACATACGCGGCCTCCAGTCTACTTAGCGCTCTGGACCCTAAGGCACTGAAACTTGTCGGCTGCGATTCGGCTGTGGCAACTCAGTTTAGTCCGACAGATGTCGACTACCTGTTCGAATGCATGTTGATGAAGCGTCTGTCGGATTGGATTGTTCGTGGGCCGATACACGATCGTGTTTTTCAGAGTTCGCTTTCTGCAAAGATGTCAAGTTTAGAGGCGGCGGAAGCGTCCAAGCTCGAGCAGACCTACAAGTTGTTCGACTGGACCATTCGCAACATCGCATTATCTGGCCATGAGTCGTCTCAGGTGCAGATCAAAAGTAGCGATCCGCGATTACCGCTGGTGGAAAATGGAGTTGGTTATGCCTACTTGCCATGGGAATCCACCTTCTTTTGTGGAGGCGATTTCGTCGTTCGAGGCAGGGTGTTCAGCGCGTTGGCCAGACAGCAAGGCATCGACACTTGTTGGCTCTCGGTGGGCGCACAAGCGGGGCAACCAGGTGAACTTTGGGCAATGGGGGTGTTGGTTGGCAAACGCATCCTGCTGCTGGACCCCAAGTTGGGACTTCCCATTCTGGACCCAGATAACGACGCTTGGACTACTGTGCAAGATGCCACTACCAACGCTCGTATTCTCAGGCGACTGAGCTTGCCTCAATACGCCTATCCGTTTGATAGCAGTTCCATTCTTAATGTGCAAATCTTGATCGATGCCGTGCCATTTGCGGCTAGTCAGCGTGCAGCTCTGCTGCAGGCTTCGCTGCTGGGTGAAGAACGCATGACGGTTGCTGTCGACTTGCAGTCTCTAGCCGATCGATTAGGAAAAGAGGCTCCCAATGCAGTTGTAAGTCTATGGCATGTGCCTTTGTTGGCCCAGTTGTATGCTGAAGATAAGCGTGAGAAGCTGAGCCAAATAACCGAATACACGATGCGATATATGGCCGAACATGCGATCTGGTTGCTAGACAATCCGGTATCCACCGGTCGCATTTTGCACTTGGGCGGACAATTCGAGAACAGCTTAGAACAAACTGGAGCGCTGAAGACCTACATCAACGCTCGCGTTGACGATGAATCGCTGCGTCGCCTTGCCTACAATCCCGACGTGCAAAAGGCTATGGGACTATTTCGCAGCGATCAGGAGACAAAAGAACAGTTTGATGCCAGAGTTCGACAAGTACAATTTCTTTTCGGGCGATCAAAATTCGATGTCGCATTCTTATTGGCTCAACTTCACTACGATCGAGGCGACTATGAGTCGACGGTCTATTGGCTCAAGGAAAGAGTGCTCAGCGACCCACGAGCCGCCCAGTGGCATGCCGCAGGCTGGTATTTGCTAGGTCGAGCATTAACGCAGTTGGAAAAGTATGACGAAGCCCAAGAAGCATTGACTCTACCTGCCGCCGAGCAAGCCGGTTCACAGCCGGGGTACGCCGTCAACCCACAGGACGCTGGGAATCGACTGCGATTGCGATACCTGCGTAAGTTGATTGCTCCTGAACAGGCCGATTTGGCGCAAGTTGCTAACGTGACTATCCCGTAGAAGCTGTGATTCTTTACAGCGTGCGAAACATCTTCTTTCGCTCCCGCGAAAGTAGCGGTAACTGTTACGAATCTTTCGCGTTCACCGAGAAAGTGTCCAAGTTTGCAGAATTTTCGCACGAAAAGTGATTTCGAAAGGCACTAATCTCTATAGGGACGGCCTGTTTCTCGGTTTTTTGATGACAACTACTGCAGAGCGCACCTTTGGGGCGCTCAGGAAGAATTTGAATGCGTCTAACACTTCGCACCCTTCTGGCTTATCGAGATGCGGTATTGCCCCGACTGGAACACGAGAGCCTACATCGCAGGATTCAGCAGAATCCGGACGCGGCTAACCTACTGCGACGGATCAATCAGTTGGTGGCAAGCCAGGAGGTGACTCCGACAAGCTTGGAGGCTGATGGAATCGATAACCCCAATGTGATTGCCGGTTATCTGGACGACGTGCTGACCGCTCCAAAAATTGCAGAACTTGAGCGTTTGTGCTTACAGAATAGCGGCCATCTTTGCGAATTGGCTCAGTGCCATCAGTTGTTGGCCGAAGCGACTCGCACCAGGGTAGAAGTTCCCAGAAGACTCAAGGAATTGGCAATACAACTACGCGATCCCCAATCGCAGGCGGCTGTTCGCGGACAACTGGATCAAAAACAAGTTCAATCCAATCAAGGTGATCATGCAAGTGAAATCAGGATTGCTGCCAGCAATAAACCAACTCGCGGCACCATCCAGTCCTCGTCCAGCGATTCATCGATCAGTCGACCCGCGTCGGACGTACAGGTGAATGTACAAACTCCCATGCTTGCTTCCGGTGGCGGCAGCATTAAGCCGTCAGGTTTGAATCTGGAGAACAGTAATCTTTCTAGGGAGGTGCCCGAGTATCTTCTGGGCTCCCGACGTCGTAAGTGGCAATTGCCCTTAGCCATCGCCGCTCTTGCGATCTTGCTTGGTGGCATTGTTTGGAATTCTTTGGGGTCCCTGTCTGATTTGCGGGCGCTGTGGAGCGGTCAAACAGATCCTGGAACAACGTCAAGTACGGCTCCTAAAACCTCTGAAGTAAACCCCAAGGCAAGTACCGCTGAATCGGAGAAATCTCGCAGCGAATCATCCGACTCAGCTATAGGACGCTCAGCACCTGTCAAACCAGAAACTAGGCAAACAAAATCGAGTTCCGCTGCTTCAGAACCCAGGCAATCTGCGACCCAGCAACCTGAAAGCAAAACCAGTCCAGCAGTTGAGCAGCAAACATCCCAGGCACCGGCAGAAATGGAACCAGAAGCGTCATCTCAGCCTGTCACTCCAAGCGAGCCAAAGGCCGATCCAACCGTAGTAACCAATACTAAGGTCGATGAAACGGTTGATTCGGAATCGCCCCAAAAGGATCCGAGCCAAAGTGGTATGCAGCTATCTCTTGATTCGGCTGGCTCTTCCTCTCCATTTTTATTGGCTGAGCCGGCTGACGGTCGGCTGATTCTACTAACGGACGGCCACGCGCCATTGAGAAAATCGCGATTGATTGCCCCTCCATCGACACGATCACAAGTTGAATCGTCTATTTGGAAGTTGACGCTGGCTGGGCCGAGTGTCATTGACGTTAAGTCGGAGGGAGATCGATTGGAGATCTCGTCGTTGATGCTGCGCGGTTTGTTCAGTTGCCGACAGGTAGACTTGCCCATGCTAGTTCATGCTGCTGGTGGAGTTTATGAAGTTGTGTTTAAGAATCCTTCTGCTTGGCTGAGTGTTGAACTGGGGCATCGGCAAGTCGCGCGTGGCTCGATTCAAGATGTAAACACCTATTTGCCGGTATTAGTCATGGTTGCTGGATGTGATCAGCCAGATGCCCCTGGCCCGCTGATTGAAATCAATCGAACCAACACCGCACAATCCGTTGCACTCATGGAACCTGGTCGCGGGATGGCCGTTGTAGGCGATGGAAGTCAAGGTGTGGAGGAATTCGCACTTCTTAACCCGCCTAGATGGTATAGCAAGCGATCCATTAGCGTGATGCAGCAATTGGCGGCTGATGATCTGGTAAGCGGCTTAAAAGCTGGCTCTGAGAATCTGGTCGAGAGACTGCGAGAGATGAGCGACGACGATCGGCCTGAGGTGGCTGCACTGGCAATTGAACTATCACTTCTTCTTGGAGATCCCCAGCCGTTTGCTAGGCAGTTGCTGGCAGATGATCGGCTGCGTAGCCACTGGAACAATACGCTCGCATTGACTAGGCAGGTGCTCAGTAGCCACCGGGAAATTATCGAAGCCATGGGCCAGGCGTTATCGGCAACCCACGGTCAGGAGTCGGGTGCTGGGCTTATGGAACTGCTTTTGGGACTTGGTCAAGAACGACTTGCTGGCGATGGTCTGGCGGCTTTAATAAAGGGACTGGACTCACAACAACTGCCGATGCGAGTCTTGTGCGCATTCGAGCTACAACAGTTGACTGGCCAAAGCTTTGGGTATCTGCCACACGCACCGGTTCGCAGCAGCCTTCAGCAGTGGCGGCAGCAGTTCAACAGTGGCAAGCTAGAGGTTATGCAGGTTGTAGATCCAATTTGGGAACGCACAGCGTTGCCTTAGAACTTGAACCATAACTGCAAGCCATGAACGACCATTTACCTCGTGGGAACAGCTACTCAGAGGGATATTCTGATCAGAACGATCGTAGCGATTATGACTTGTCGACCCACAGATGTACCTAGTAAATTTTGCTAGATATTTTCGAACGTTGCGATATTTTTGTCCTAGCTTTGAGCGTCGAAGTGCGCGGCATCTGCGCGCAGGCTACCGTGTTCGAGCCTTTCCTAGTAGACATAGATATTCACTATGGACATCGTTAGAAAATACTGGGTCGCAACGATGGTGTTGCTGCTGGTTGTCATCCATGCAGTGATCATCGGCTATATCCGTTCCGAAGCGAAGCAGGTGAAGTTCACCGCTAGTTACGAGATTCCGGTGGGCGTATTTTACGTTCCGACTGCCGATAAACAGCGGTTGGTTCAACTGCGAGTCCACGTGCTAGTTGACCCCGATTTGCGGTTATCGTCCAAGGCTACGATGGAGATGCATCGCTGGCTTGTTCATGAAGTTGTCGAGGAGCGACTGCGGCAATTGGACCCAACTCTGCTTGCCGATCCAGCATTGCTGGAGGTCAAGACTCAAATCAAAGCGGTGTTGGAAGACACGCTGGAAGAGAATCTGATCGACCGCGTGGTGATCAACGATCGCTTGGAACTGCCTGTGGATCGCTTTCAGGTCAAGCCAGCGTATGATGCCCTGGCCACCGAACCGATCTATGCCGGAAAGCCGGTTTTCCAAGAGATCAAGCCGTCGGATGAAATCGAAGCTGATTAGAAATAAGGTTGGATCGCAGAGCGTCCACTACTAATGGAAGTCGCGACTGCGAAGCTCTAAGCCCGAGACATTTTGGCTTAAGTCGTCGATGCGACCGACGACTACGTGAATCACATTCTCGCGAGTTTCAACGACACCATGAACCAGCCATGCGTTGGACTGTCGAGCCAACTTATAGTGTCGCTGCCAAACATCTGGTTTGACAACCAAGTTCATCGCTCCAAACTCGTCTTCCAAAGTTACAAACGTGATGCCTTTGGCTGTGCCCGGTCGCTGACGAACCAGGACTACACCAGCCACGCGAACAAAAGATCCATCGCGAGCAATTTTTAGTTGCCTTGCATCGGTCACGCGCAAACGCTCAAGCTGCTGACGCACAAAGGACAGCGGATGAGCACGCAGGGAGAAGCCGGTCGTCTGATAATCGCTATAGACCTCTTCCAATTCGGTCATCGCGCTAAGCGACTCTGGGATTGGTTCGTCATCTTCCACACCTGCTGCCTCAAATAGACTGTGATCTGTGGGGCGAGCCTCTTGAGACAGCGCTTGCCAGTAGGCGGCTCGACGATTGCCCGCCAACGACTGAAGCGCTCCGGCATCGGCCAGTTGAGAGACCGTTGATTGAGTTAGGTTGGCGCGACGAGTCACATCAGCCAGATCACGAAAGAATCCTCCGTGAGTGCGAGCCTGGACGAGGCGATGGCCGACCGCTTGTGGGAACCCTCGAATCAAACCCAATCCGAGCCGAAGTTGGACTGGAACATCACTGATTGCGTGGCTCGCCGACGGCACCTGAGGCGACCGAATATTCGGTGAATTGCTCTGCGATCCAGAACCTACCTCTACCGTTGTCAAGTCGGTAGTTGGCTCGAGATGGCTCTCCCACTGGCTGTAGTTGACATCGATTGGTGCAACAACGACCCCGTGAGCGCGCGCGTCTTGAATAAGCTGCGCAGGTGCGTAAAACCCCATCGGTTGACTGTTGAGCAGCGATGCGCAAAACGCGCCTGGATAGTAGTGCTTCAGCCAACACGAGACATAAACCAATAGAGCGAAGCTTGCGGCGTGCGATTCTGGAAACCCGTACTCGCCAAAGCCGCGAATCTGAGTGAACACTCGATCGGCAAATTCTTCGGTCAGTCCGTTAGCCAACATTCCGTCGGTCAACTTGCGGCGAAATTGATCGATCAGCCCTGGACGTCTCCATGCGGCCATCGCGCGTCGCAGCAGGTCCGCTTCTCCGGGTGTAAAGTTCGCGGCAACGACGGCCAGTCGCATAGCCTGCTCTTGAAAAATCGGCACTCCCATCGTCTTTTCCAAGACCTGGCGAATCGCTTGATTGGGATAATCGGGCTGCAGGCCGTTACGGCGGGCGCGCAAGTAGGGATGCACCATCTGCCCCTGGATCGGACCGGGACGCACGATGGCCACTTCAATCACCAGATCGTAGAAACAGCGCGGCAACAGTCGCGGCAACATGCTCATCTGCGCGCGACTTTCGATTTGAAACACACCCATGGTGTCAGCCTGACAGATCATGTCGTAGACCGCAGCATCCTCGGCGGGTACACTGGCCAGCGTGAGACGCGGCCCATAGTGCTGTGCAACCAAGTCGAAACAACGGTGAATAGCACTTAACATACCCAGGGATAGGCAATCGACTTTAAGAATTCCCAGTTCGTCCAAATCATCTTTGTCCCACTGGATTACTGTGCGCCCGTTCATGGAGGCGTTCTCCAGCGGACACAGTTCACATAGCCAACCCTGAGTCATCACCATGCCGCCAACATGCTGAGAAAGATGCCGCGGGAAACCGATCAGATTTTCAGCCAAGTAAAGGAAGCGTTGCCCAATCGCGGAATCCGGCGCGATACCGCACTCAGCAGCTTGATGGGTCAGCGAGCCCTCAGTCATCCGCGAATCCACCAGTTTGCTAAGTGCATCGATACGATCCAGCGAAATACCTAACGCACGACCAGCATCACGAATGGCCGACTTGGTGCGATAGGTGATGACCGTAGCCGTCATGCCAGCCCGATGGCGGCCATACTTCTCGTAAACGTACTGAAGCACCTCCTCGCGCCGCTGATGTTCAAAGTCTACATCGATGTCTGGAGCTTCATTGCGCTCCTTACTAATGAATCGCTCGAACAACAGATCCATTTGATTCGGGTCTACGGAGGTGATGCCCAAGCAATAACAGACAATGCTGTTGGCCGCCGACCCGCGACCTTGACATAAGATATTGCGACTGCGTGCAAAACGAACCAGGTCCCAAACCGTCAAAAAGTACGCTTCATAACGTAGTTCGGCAATCAACGATATCTCATGGCGCAGCAGGTCGATCGCCTTCTGCGGAACTCCGTTCGGATAGCGCCACTTGGCACCTTCCCAAGTCAATCTTTTCAAGTAGTCGATTGGGGACGTCCCGTCAGGAGCCAGTTCGGTAGGATACTGATACTTCAGTTGATCTAGTGAAAACTGGATGCGCTCAGCAACCTCTACGGTTCGCGACAAGGCTTCAGGGCAAGCCGCATAAAGGCTATTCAGTCGATCCAGTGATCGCAAATGATATTGGGAATTTGGCAAGCGCTGAGCGACAATTTGATCAATAGTGGTGTTAAATCGCGTTGCTAGCAGGCAATCGTGCAGTACAGATCGATGAGCAGAATGGTAATACACATCCCCACCGGCGACCAGCGGAACACCCGACTGGCGACTCAATCGATTAAGGCGTTGTAGCTTATCACGATCGTCAACGCCGCGATGCAGGCCGGCTAGCAGATAGCCGCGATCTCCGAAAAGGTGACGAAAATGCGATAACCAATCCAGCCAGCCACTATCCAAGGCACAGTCAGAATCGCAGTTTGGCAAAAGGTCCATTGGCGATGGGCCAAGTTGCGAGAAACCCAGCGTGTCCCCAAGAATGTCAATCAAGGCGTCTGGCTGATCAGCGCTGACAACCTGGGCAACTGAATCGACACGGTGCACTTCAGCAGAATCGACTTCTAAAGCGTCTGAATTTTCCCAAGGTCGCGTGGTCGAGTCATTGAAATGCTGCATTTGGGCCGCCGGTAGTTCATCGCGCACAGGCTGACGCAACAAGATACCGGCCAATAATCCTTGGTTCAGTTGAGCAATATCGCGCCAGGACAGTTCACAGGCCCCCTTTTCGCGACGCAGGCGACCACGGGTCAACAGCCGACAAAGTCGCCCGTAGCCAGAGCGGTCTTCTGGCCAAACGACCAGCGGCGGTCCATCAACTGGATGCAGTTCCGCTCCTACAATCAGTCGAAGACCCGTCTCTTTGCTAGCCGCATGTGCACGAACTATACCCGCCAAGCTATTGCGGTCGGTGATAGCGAGCGCCTGGTATCCTAGACTGGTTGCAGTTCGAAACAATTCGTCAGCGTGCGAAGCGCCTTCCAAGAATGAGAAATTCGATTTGCAATGCAACTCGACGTATGGCTGGCACGCACGCTGGTTCATGACCTACTAGGTGCTGACTCTGGCAAAGGTTCCAATTGTGGCTCAAGGACTCCCTTAGAGCGTTTCCAGATCAAAGCTCCTTCAATAAACATCCATAACTGAAGAAGCAAGATGACGCTACCAAAACCCACTAATAGCCAATTCTTCTGTGGAATCCATTCGTAAGCCAAAGAATGGGTCATCGCCCAACCTGGAATCAAAAGCATCATCACAGCGGGCAGAGCTAGGAGGGCTACAGGCTTGCTTCTGCGCCACAGATAGATCGTGGCGACCATCAAAGCAAGTCCAGCCAGCAATTGGTTAGTGGCGCCAAACAGCGGCCACAAGATTCCTCCACCGCTGCCCGGCTTGTCACCTGCAAAGATCGCTATCGAGCCTGCAACGCCTACCGCCAGACAGGTGGCCACATGTTTGTTCTGTGTTGGTAGACCCATGTGTCCGCCTAACTCTTGAATAACGTAACGCTGCAATCGAGTGGCGGTATCCAAGGTTGTTGCCGCGAATCCAGCAACCAATACGGCCATCACTCCGATGCACATTTCGATAGGAATTCCTATAACCGACATGAAGTTTGCACTGCCTTCGATGAAGGCTCGCAGTACTACTGGCAGCGATGAAGTCGATTTCCATCCCGCACCGTCTTCCGATACACGATAATATTGGCTCCAGGCCTGACGACCGGTGATCGGATTGCCCTGAGCGTCCACTGCACGCGAGTAGGTCGCCGGCGATCCAACATGGATCATACTGGTGGAGACGCCAGGTTCCACCGAAGCCATAGAGGCAACAACCGAATCCTTGTTCAATACGCCCATGCCAACGCCAGCCGTGCAAGCCATGATGACCACAACTGCCAATGCCGACTCAAGCAGCATCGATCCGTAACCGACCAACTGCGAGTCTCGTTCGTCAGCAATCTGCTTGCTACTGGTACCTGAACTGACTAGGCAGTGAAATCCGCTACAGGCACCACAGGCGATCGTGATAAATAGAAATGGTAACATGGGCGGTGCATCGCTGGGCACAGAAGTCGCAATTGGGTCGGCTGACGCAAATAAGTCAGTAGCTCCTATCAGCCCAGCCCAAAGGAGCCCTATCAAGAGAACTGCAAGCCCTACAAAAAGTTGATGGCTATTGACCAGATCACGCGGTTGCAACAGAAGCCAAACCGGTAATGTCGAAGCTACATAGCAATAGGCCAGCAACAGAAGTGTCCAAATCACTACGGGATTCAAGTAACCTCCCTGCTCGCTTGCGGATATCTCAATTGGCAAGTAGTAAACGCCCACATAGACGGCCAGATAAAGCGCCACCAACGAAAACAAGGACGGTCCAAGCAAAGGACGCCCAAGCCGATAGGTCCAAGTACCGACAAACATGGCTAAAGGCATCGCAAGCCAAACCGACAGAACGCTTTGTGGGTACAAGTTGAAGATCTGTGCAATGACTAAACCAAAGATAGCCAGCACGATCCATAACGCCAGAGCCAAAATCGACAGAAACAGGATTCTGGCTCGCCGCGTGATCATTCGCCCAGCCACTTCGCCAATTGTCTGTCCCCGATTGCGAACCGATATGACCAGTGAGGCAAGGTCGTGAACGCCACCAATGAAAATGGCTCCCAAAACCACCCACGCCAGCGCAGGCAACCATCCCCAAAAAACAGCCACCGCAGGCCCGACGATCGGTCCTGTACCTGCGATGCTCGTGAAGTGATGCCCGAAGACGACGCTTTTGGGTGTGGGCACAAAGTCTTGATCATCTCGCAGAGCCTTACTGGGCACTTGCGTGTCACCGGAGAGTTCAAACAGATTGCGACTTAGCCATTTTCCGTAGGTCAAATAGGCGATCAGCAACAGAAACAACGATGCAAAACAGACCAGTAAAGTGCTCATGCCTGATGCCGACAAGAAGTGATGAAACAACTAACTTGCAATACCTACTCTTCGCTGCACTGGGCCTGGACAGCCTTTTGCGCTTCGGTGCAATTTTCTCGATTGGAACACATGGAACATGAGGAACCGGTGGCACTACCCAGCCCGCCGCAGCTACCCTGAATGGGTTTACGGCCAGCTAGAACACCGATCGACATAGCAGCCACAACGACCAGCAATACAACTAGTACAATTACAAAGATGGTTACGAACATTTCTTATTTGGCTCCTTGAGCCGTTGTGCTCGAATCCTCTTGCAGGTCATCTTCGGGCACCAGTTCCGCGAATCTTGGAGATATGATCGACTCAAATTGTTCGGAGCGTCTGACCAACAGCAAGGCCGCCCAGTTGTGCTTTTCGATCAACTTGGTAGCCTTCTGAAAACCAGCCGCCATAAGCCCCGTGGCAATCGCATCTGCGGCTGCACAATTGTCGGCAATAACTGATACCGATGCAATCTCAAAGGGCACTGGCCAGCCGGTACCAGGGTCCATGAAGTGCGAGAACTCCTGGCCATCCAACTGGATCACGTTGCGATAATCACCGCTGGTAGCCATCGACTGATTGGATAGTCCAATGACCTGATAAACTTCGCGCTGGTTTCGATTTGGGCGTTCGATGCCAACCTGCCAAGGCTGTCCATCATGGCGGTAACCTCGGGTTCGTATCTCGCCACCAATTTCTACAAAGTGATCCGTAATCCCTAATTTGTCCAAGACCTCCGCCACACGATCAACGCCATGCCCCTTGGCAATCGCAGACAGATCGACTCGAAGCCCCGCTACCGTTTTTCGTAGTGCAGGCGGGTCCAGTCGCACCTGCAGCTTATCGGAACCCACCAGCTGCATGATCTCTGCTATCTGCTGCCGGGTTGGAGTTTGCTTGGGTTCGGGCGCCGGACCAAATCCCCACAGGTCTACCAACGGCCCGACGGTCACGTCAAAACTACCTTCGGTTAGTTGATGGTACTGGAGAGCTAGCTCGACAACTTGAGCTGTCTCCAGGGAAACGGTGAACCAATCAGTCGATTGGATGCTATTGAACCGGGACAGCTCCGAGTCGGCTCGATAAGTTGACATTTGGGCGTTGACCTTCTCCAGCTCGGTCACCACCTGATTACTGACCTCGGTCAAATCCGGCGTGTCTTCTTTCGGCATGAATTTGATCGTATAGCTGGTGCCCATGGTGCGGCCAGCCAAGGTTTCGGAAGCACGATGAACCTGTTGGTGCCTGCAACCAATCAGCAGCATCGTCCAGGCCAGGAGAGCCAGCCAGGAACGCCTACTTTGGCTACCAAGTCCGGCAAATTGAAGTTCATTTAGCATGGATTTCCCTACAACCATCTACGGCTCGATCATCAGCTAGCAATAACCTGAATGCCCCTGCTTATAGATTATAAGCAGATCGGACTTACGGCGAAGTCCACTATCTTAGTCTTATATTCAGGTGTGCTCGTGCAGTTCCAACCGCATTTCAGGCTCGATAATCCATCGATTGTTTGGGCCTGCCTTCTGTTAGATTTTTGGCTATTTCGTTATAGTCAAAGTTGTTCAAGTCAAAGTGCAACCCTTTCCGCCTCGTGGTGGGCCGGCGTGGGGCAAAGAGTTTCTTACGGAAGTGGGTTTGTTCGAAGTCGACAAACTGCCAAGTTGCACGTCAATTTGCATCGTCCCCGCTTGTCCCACGCTACAAAATTTGTTTACGGTTTCTGGGGATCTTATTTGCGACTTGGAGAGCGACTATGGAATTCAATCGTCTTGATCGTCGACAATTGCTGGCGTACGCGGCCTTTTCTTCGGTGGCCACAGGAGCGAATGACTCTGGGCAGGCTGACGCAGCTTCCCAGCCCTCCAGTCAACTCATGGAACTTTCGCGAGCCACCAAGCGATACGGCATGAAGAAGTCGATCAATTTGTGGGCCTTTCCTTATCCAGAACGAATGAGCCTTCGGCAGTGTTTAGAACTGGCCAAGCGAGCAGGTTTCGACGGTATCGAGCTAAACTATGATTTGGAAAGCGACCTGTCGCCCAAGGCGAAGACCCAGGACTTTGTAAAAATCCGACGCATGGCACAAGAAATCGGAATCGCCATCAGCGGCTTGTGCTCGTTTCTCTTTTGGCCATATCCACTGACCAGTAATAAACCTGATGAACGCGACAGAGCCATGGAATTGGCCGAACTAATGACTCAGGCGGCGCATGAGCTGGAGACTGAAAATCTTCTCGTCGTCCCCGGTGCGGTTCATATGCCTTGGCGTCCTGAACACGAACCAACGCCGAACGACGTCTGTGATCGTCGAGCGCGTGAGGCGGTATCTAAACTTCTGCCCCAAGCGGAGAAGTTCGGCGTGTACTTAAACATGGAAAACATTTTCTTCAATGGATTTCTGATGTCACCCATGGAGATGGTGCAGTTTGTGGACAGCTTTCAAAGCCCCCACGTGCGAGTCCATTTTGACACAGGCAATATCATGCTATTTCAATTCCCTGAGCACTGGATTCCAATCTTGGGCAAGCGGATCAAAAATGTACACTTGAAAGAGTTCACAAAGAAAGGCACCGACTTCTCGTTGGAAGCATTCCGTCCACTGCTGGATGGCTCGACCAACTGGCCAGCCGTCATTCACGCTTTTGACCAAGTTGGCTATGAGGGATACTTGACGTTTGAATACTTCCACCCCTATCCACATTACCCAGAAGCGCTTATCTATCAAAGCTGCGATTCGCTCAAGCGCATGCTTGGTCAACAATAGTTATCAAGGTAAACCAAAAGAGAAAAAGGGAGGCCACAAGCCTCCCCTTTCTTAGTCTATAGTTCGACTCTCGCTGGTCTATCAATCAATACTAGCGTCGTCGTCGGATTGTCAAGCACAAGCATGATCCGATGCCAAACAGTAGAGCTGTACTTGGCTCAGGCACAGCCACGATGCGATCAATCAACAAACCAGAGTTCGTAAAGTTGTCGGTAACGTCGAACAAGCCAAAGACCAACTTGTAGGTAGCACCTGGTGTCAGCCCCGAGAAACTGACAGTCTGCCATCCGAGTTCGTGATCGTAGTCTGCGCCAAGTCCACTGGTAAACCCAACTGAGTTTGTGTCGAGGAACGCAGAACCAACTATAGCGTTAGCATTGTTCAGCAAGTGCGCAAAACCAAAGTCACGGTTACTCACCATCGGAGGCAAGTCTTCGTTGGTCAGAAAGTTCCAGTCAAATTCAATTTCATTCTCAGAAGCTGTCAAATTAAATGTCTGCAGCAGTGTTGCACCCTGAGTTGCGCCTGGGAAGTTGGTGGAAATGTAACTCGCAGGTAAACCCAAGCTATTGAGGAGTATATTATGCAGAGCTACCGACTTTGCTCCGGTACCATTGTGTAGATATGCCATCAAGGTCGAGTCTGTTGGTGCAGGTGACGTTGACGCCACATTGATGAAATTAACAGGAACAGACGAATTAGGACCGGCACCGGTCCAACCAGAAAATCCGCTTTGGAAGCTTCCATTGACAACTCCAGCAGAAACGCTGGAAGCTGACAAAAGAACCAAAGAAGCAAAATACGCAAGAGATCGTTGGGAACGGGTCATAACAAAACTCCTCAAGCAAGTATTTAGTCGCGAGTGATGAACTTTGAGGTTCCTTCTCAACCGAAGCCAAAAAGAAGTTACTACTCCAATATTGGTTTTCCGGACCGCGATCCGCTGGGCACATTCACCGGGCTATAACAGTCGTCGCAGACCCTATTTAAGTGAAATTCTGCCTGTTTGTCAACTACCCTAAAACCGTCACTTAACAATCTTAGAGGAAAAAGTTTGTTTATCAGCATAATCGCTCCAGTGCTTAGCCATTCTGGGGGGCATAGGGGGAGGGGGCGGAAGTCGGATTAGGGCATTTCTCATGGACCTGATTAGTCCGAAAGCAGTGGAAACTGTTGACCTTTGGCTTCGGTCAAACCCTGCTTGAAGTGCTGCCGACAGACTGAAATATACCGATCATTACCGCCAATTTGAACCTGATTGCCCTCACGCACGATCTGGCCATTGGCATCGATCCTAAGGACCATGGTTGCTTTGCGTCCGCAATGACAAATCGTTTTGATCTCGACCATCGAGTCTGCCCAAGCCAACAACTGCTGACTGCCTTCAAACAAATTTCCTTGAAAATCGGTACGCAATCCATAAGCCAGCACCGGTATATTCAGCCGGTCGCACACATCACTTAACTGACGAACCTGAACCAGAGTCAAAAATTGGGCCTCGTCCACCAGTACACAATGCAAGGGTTGCTTTGTCTGTTCGTTTTCGACGATTTGATATAGGTTTTCGGTTACAAAAAATGCAAGCGCCTGGGCACTGAGACCAACACGCGAGGCAACCTTCCCCTCACCAGCCCGATTGTCGATCGCTGGTTGAAGAATTAGCGTTCGCATGCCTCGTTCGCGGTAGTTATGGCTGGACTGAAGCAGAATGGTCGACTTTCCGGCGTTCATCGCCGAGTAATAGAAGTACAGCTTCGCCATAATTTCAATTCCGGAACTCTCAATTGATGGGCTTGTCAAAACTATTTTATCGTAACCAATCTGAGCGTAATGCACACTATAATGATGGGCAGCATGATCACACTAGGACCCCAAAACTGGAACTCAGATCTACTGTTCTTTATCAAGTCACATGAAGTTGTCTATTTCTACATTCGAGCGGTCCAGCAGCTTTGGCAAATCGACAATCCCATGACACATCCAGCTTCACCGATATCCAGAATCTCCTTTTACATTACCATGGCCTTGGTCATTGCCAGCGTCTTGTCCGGTCAGTGCGGGGCACAGGAGAGCGGTACGCAGGAGTCGGTTGATCTATTTTCGCCTGTAGCGGAGATTTTTGAAACCCGCTGCATTGCCTGTCACCGACCACATGATCCACGGGGCGGCCTTTCAATTCAAACTCGACAGTCGCTTCTTGCCGGTGGCGAAAGCGGGCCAGCGATTGTTGAGCAGGAGCTAGCTGATTCCAGCACTGGTCAAGCGTCACAGAGCTTGTTGATGCAGATGATCGGTGGTCAACAGCCGCTCATGCCGAAAGATAGCCCGAAGCTTTCCGAGCAGGAAATACGAGCGATCCATGCCTGGCTTCAGGCCGGCGCGCCATGGCCTGCGGGTCGAGTTCTTTCGGATCAAACACTAGCCGACAACAATTGGTGGTCGCTGAAGCCGATTGCCTTGCCGCCAACTTTTTCGCCTCCTAGCGTTAATTGCCCTAGCCACTTGGACAATTGCCAAAACCCAATCGACCAATTCATACTGTCCCGTTTGCACTCGGAAGGGCTGACTCTCTCGCCAGCAGCCGACAAACGGTCGTTGATCAGGCGATTGAGTTTTGATCTGCTGGGTCTTCCGCCGACTTTTCAACAGGTGGATGATTTCCTTAAGGACTCTGATCCAATGGCATACAACCGCTTGGTCGACCGGATGCTCGGTTCGCCCCTGTACGGTCAGCGATGGGCGCGACACTGGATGGACGTGGTGCATTTTGGCGAGACCCATGGATACGACAAGGATCAACCCCGTCCCAACGCTTGGCCCTATCGAGATTATCTGGTGCGGTCGTTTAACGAAGACAAAGCCTACAGCCGCTTCATCCTGGAGCAAGTGGCGGGGGACGCGATGTTTCCTGACAGCCGTGATGGGATTGAAGCTCTGGGTATGATCGCTTGTGGGCCATGGGATTTGATTGGGCATGCCGAGGTGTCTGAGGCAAAAATTGATGGCAAAATCGCTCGTCACTTGGATCGAGATAACATGGTAGCCACGATCATCGGTACATTTTGTTCAGTTACCATCCAGTGCGCACAGTGTCATCAGCACAAATTTGATCCCATCACTCAAGAAGACTATTATTCCTTGCAATCGGTGTTTGCGGCACTGGATCGAACAGACCGGCTGTACGACATCGACCCAGCAGTCGCTAAACAACGCGCTAAATTACAGGCTGAGCGATCCCAGGCCCAAGACACCATCAACCAGATGCAAGAGTTGGCACAGCAGCGATGCTCTAGCTTGTTGGTCGAGCTTGACAAGCAGATTCAAGCAGCAAAAAGCCAGTCCTTGGATGCGGAAGATGTGAATAAGCTGAAACAGTCCAGGATTCTTATAGTCCAAGCATGCCTTGGAAGTGCTAATGCTGAAAAGTTAGCCACCGCACAAACTCAACTCCTGGATACTCAGGCTGCCTTAGACCAATTACCGTCTCAATCCAAAGTCTATGCCGGCACAATCCATCACGGCAGCGGTGCATTCCAGGGTACTGGAGGCAACAAAGGCCGCCCGCGAATCATATCAGTTCTAGCACGCGGCGACGTTCGCAAGCCAACCAGTGTTGCCACTCCAGGCACGTTTGCACTAGACGCATTGCCCAATCGCTTTGATGTGCCGGAGGGTGCCGATGAATCGCTACGCAGGATCGCGCTAGCAAATTGGATCGCCTCAAAAGACAATCCGCTTACCTGGCGAAGCATCGTCAATCGCGTTTGGCAGTATCACTTTGGCACCGGCATCGTGGATTCGGCCAATGATTTTGGACGGATGGGAGGCTTGCCATCGCACCCCGAACTTCTTGATTGGCTGGCTATCACCTTCCGCGACGAAATGCAGGGCAGCATAAAACAACTGCATCGGCTGATCGTGACAAGCGCCACCTATCGACAAAGTTCAATGATCCAGCTTTCGCAGGGAGATTCGCGTGACAATAGTTCCGGACATTTGAAGGCTCAACAAGTCGAGGCTCAAAATCGATTGTTATGGAAAGTCAGTCGCCGCAAGCTGGACGCTGAAGCGTTTCGCGATGCTGTGCTGGCGGCTAGCGGTCAGATGGACTGGACGATGGACGGGCCAAGTTTTCAAGATTTTGTCGTCGTTCAGCCTGAACACTCGCCGCATTACGAATACCATCTGCATGATCCGAATGATCCTAGAACCCATCGTCGCAGCATCTATCGCTTCTTAGTCCGAAGTAAACCACAGCCCTTCATGAGCTGCCTGGACTGCGCCGATCCATCACTTAGAGTAGATAAACGCAACGAGTCCTACTCGCCACAGCAGGCACTTGCCTTACTGAATAACGGCTTGATCGTTTCGATGGCCCAAGCGATGGCCGATCAACTTATGGCCGCTTCCGATCAACCCGCCGAGCAAGTGCAGCAACTGTTTCGCAGGGGCCTTCAGCGACCACCCAGCGATTCCGAACAAGAGTTGTTTGTCGAGTACATCCGACGGCATGGGCCTGCCAATGCGTGTCGAGTGATCTTTAGTTTAAACGAATTTATGTTTGTCGATTAGTCTATATTTGCACCAACCTGTCATGAATCCACCGATCAATCGTCGTCAGTTGCTCAGCAGTGTTGGGCACGGCTTCGGTAGCCTAGCACTAGCCGCCATGCTGATGCGCGAGCCTGTGTTGGCGGATGATCCTTCTGAGTCCGAATCGCTCGAGCACCCAGGGCAGGGCGGGGCACTGAAAGGCTTGCATCATCCTCCACGTGCCAAGCGAGTCATTCAATTGTTCATGGCTGGGGCGGCTAGCGCGATCGATCTTTTCGATTACAAACCGGATCTAGTGAAACTGCACGGACAGAAAAGCGACTTCGGTGAGCCAGTTGAAGCCTTTCAAGATGGACTCGGGCCATGGCTCAAGCCATTCTGGGAGTTTCAACCCTACGGACAATGTGGCAAACTGTTAGCCTCTCCGGTCGCCGATTTGGGACTGGTCGCAGATGACTTGGCGTTTGTGCATAACATGACCAGCACTTCCGGCGTTCACAGTCAGGCGACTTTGCTTCAAAGTACCGGTTTTCAATTGCCTGGTTTTCCCGGCATGGGCAGTTGGATCTGTTACGGTCTGGGTAGTCTCAATGACAACCTACCAACTTTTGTCGTTTTGCCGGATCATCGAGGGTATCCCAGCAATGGCACGAAAAACTGGGATGCGGCGTTCTTACCAGCTCAACATAGCGGATCTGTGATTTATCCCGGCTCGGATATCCCGATCACCGACTTGTTTGCTCATCCCAACGGAAGTTTCATAACCCCGCCCAGCGAACTAGCGACGCACCAGTTGCTTACGGCACTCAACCGTCAACACGCACAGCAGCGCTGGGACGATGGGCGATTGGAAGCACGCATACGCAGCTATGAACTGGCTGCAAAGATGCAATTGGCCGCTCCCGAAGCGATGGACTTCTCTCAGGAGCCCGAGCATGTACTGCGGATGTACGGCCTTGATCAAATTCCGTCACAGTTTGACAAAGAAATCAATGCTCGCGAGGAGATCATTCACTTCTCAAGGAAATGCCTGACCGCTCGACGACTGCTGGAGCGAGGTGTGCGATTTGTGCAGGTCTGGTCAGGCAACGACAACGGGTTTCCAAGACGCAACTGGGACTCACACGAGGATATTCTGCGCGACCATGGTCCGCTGGCGATCGGTATGGCTCGGGGTGCCAGCGCGCTAATCCAAGATCTGAAACAGACCGGTCTGCTTGACGATACCATCGTGCTTTGGACCACCGAGTTTGGGCGAATGCCCAGTTCTCAAGGTGGTAAGGGAAGAGATCATAATCCGTTTTGTTTTACCAATTGGCTCTGCGGCGGTGGCATCCGAGGTGGCGTGTCCCATGGTCCCAGCGATACGTTGGGATACAAGCCCTTAGAGCGCCAATCGCCCACTCAAGTCTACGACATACACGCCACGATTCTGCACTTGCTTGGAATTGACCACACGCGTCTGACATCTCGTAACAACGGTATCGATCGGCGACTTACCGATGTTCACGGTCGAGTGATCACCGAACTCTTGGCCTAGTGTTAGTCGCTATGCTTTGCGGCTGGTTGGCTTGCTTTGGCTGCCGGGGCCAAGCTTGGCGGCTAACCAGAAGAATGGCCTGTATGGCAACAGTCGCAGACTTTTAAGCAGCCATGACATGCGCCGGGGAAATGCGATCTCGAATCGGCCACTGTCCAGACCTGCAATGATTCTCTTAGCGGCTTGATCGGATTTCATTAGAAAGGGCATGGGGAATTTATTTTGCTGGGTCATCGGAGTTTCAACAAAGCCAGGGTTGATGACCGATACATTAACGCCCATTTGCTTGAGTTGCGGATGGATGCATTCAGCCAAATTGATCAAGGCGGCCTTCGTGGGAGCGTATGGCGCACCGCCCGGCAAGCCGCGATAGCCGGCCACCGAGGCGATCATGGCTATGTGCCCTCGGCCAGCCTGAACCATCGCAGGCAATACTGCGGCAATCGCGTACACGGTGCCCAAATAGTTGACTTCGATCGATTGCCGGTACGCGGCTGTATCAAATTTTGGCAGTCGCGACATCAATCCTACCGCCGACGAGATGACAACCAGATCGATCGCAGAGCCGGCGCCAATTTCTGCCGCTGCCGCTGACAACCGGTGTTCATCGGTAATGTCCAGCGGCATCGAACTAATGTTGCTGGCCAAAGAACAGACCTCGGCCAATTTGTCAGCGCTGCGAGCGGAGATCCACACCTGGTCACATTGCGGCGCGATCGCTACTGCCAAATCACGGCCAATACCCGTGCTGGCACCTATGATCCAAACCTTGTTCCATCGTGTCTTTTTTGTCGTTTCCATTTCGTAAGTCCCAAAACGCGTCAGCGGAAATTCTCGCCAGCAGTGGTTGTTGGAGTCAAAAGCGATTGAACTTCCTGCCGAGTAAAAATGGGCAAATCGCCAGAGATTGAGTATTTCAGTCGTGCGGCGGCATTACCCCATCGCAGGGCGTCCATCGTGTCCATATCGTGCAACAATGCACTCAAGAAACCAGCTACAAAAGCATCGCCGCCCCCAAGTCGTCCGATGGCAGGTGCTGGGAGAGTATCTGCATAGTAATGCTGTCCGTCTACCCAGGCCGCTGCCCCACATTGACCAAGGGTCATGACGATGCAGTCAGCCGAGCAACAACGCTGAAATTGGTCTAACGCCAGCGAGGCCGCATGAGCGGGATCATCGGCCAATTGCTTGTCCGAAACATCAACCGACCACAAACGGCGTGCGTCACGAAGTGGCAGAAAGACGACGTCGGCCGAATCAAAAACTTCATTGCATACAGCGCTCGCTTCGGAAGCACTCCACAACTTAGCGCGATAATTGACGTCAAAGCTGACCAAACCTGAACGCGTGTCCATGGCTTCCACACACCGTCGAATCAGTTGTTGACTGGTCTTGCCCAAGGCCAGCGAGATACCAGTCACATGCAGCAGCCTCGCAAAACCTGGCATTAGCACCTGTGCGGGAAGCATCTGTGCATCGAAGCGAGTAAAGCTGCTGCGTTCACGATCGTATAGCACTTGATTTTCACGCGGCGCCACACCGGGTTCAAAATAGTAGGTACCGATTCGATCCTGATCGGTCCAGACAACGTGCCCTGTGTCGACTCCGTGCCTGGAAAGAGTACCGGCAATCTTTCGCCCAAAAGCGTTGTTGGTCAAACGCGAAACCCAGGCGACGCTGTGCCCCAAGCGTGCCAATCCCACCGCCGTATTGGACTCACTGCCGCCAATATGCAAGTCGAACCGATCTGCCTGCTCCCAGCGCAACCCTTCGATTGGCGTAAATCGTAACATCGTTTCGCCAATGGTCAGAACATCATACATGGCAACCAACTTCCGAAGTGCTAATGTTAGTTAGTCCGATTCACTCAGGTTGCATCGCATACTTGCGCAGAGAGAGTAGTCCCTAGCCACCCTCGTAACTCGCGTCCAATCTCTTTGCTCGATCCACTTGCTATTGACTAACTGACCACCGACGCCAACGGCCATCGCACCAGCATTTATGTAGTCTTGCAGGTTTGTAAGATCGATGCCTCCAGTGGGCATCAGCTTCAAGTGAGGCATGGGAGCTAGGATATCCTTGATATATCCAGAGCCCAGGGTACGCGCTGGAAAAATCTTCACCAGATCTGCGCCAAGAGAATGAGCCAAGGCTGCTTCAGTGGGCGTGTAGGCCCCCGGGCAGACAACAACACCAGCGTTCACCGCATGCTCGATCACCTGTGGCTGACAAATGGGTGCCACTAAAAACTGAGCGCCACAGTTAATCGCGATTCTGGCTTCCTGCAGGCTTCGGACCGACCCAACGCCCAAGGCGGCCTGCCCCGTGGAAAACTCAGGAATGCAAGCGCGCAGTCTCTCGACCTCTTGCGGTGTTTCGCTGTTGGTCAGCGTCAATTCAATTGCCTTAATCCCACCGCTTAGGAGCGACTGCGTCAATTCCTGAGCGCACGACAGATCATCCAGCCTGACGATGGCTACCAGTCGTGAGTCAAAAATCAATTGCAGCGTGTTAATTTTGCTCACCAATACTCTTACCTTTGGCTGCCAGCATGGCATCAAATTATCCAGTAAGGACGTTTAGTCGAAACGCATATCACTCAGCGCCCGTATTTGCTTGACAGGCAAAGCCTGAAATCGAACTGGAACGATCCGAACCAGGTCGGTTACGACTTTTGAAAACAAGATTATAATCTGTTCTCACACATCGCATAAGGCGGACGTTAGCGTACGGTCACGCCTTCGGTATCAAGGAGCTTTTGACAGGTAGCCTAGCTATCAGCCTGTTGGAAAGCCGACAATGATTTTTGAAAAGTTAGACGAAATGGCAACAGAACAGAAGGAATGCCGAATGCCCAAGCTGGTTACCGGGGGACTTTATCAATTGGTGTTGCCAACTCCCTTTCCGGTCGGACCGGTAAACTGTTATATTTCCACTCGGTCGCCGATCACCTTGGTTGATACTGGCACGAAGTGGGAGCCTTCGCTTCAAGAACTCAAGTCGCAACTCGCCGAACTGGATTTATCGCTGGAGCGTATCGAGCGACTGGTGATCACTCATCCGCATGCCGACCACTATGGCTTGGCCTCGCAAATCGTCAGTGCCTCGGGGGCTCAGGTCTTCTCGCACCCAGTAAACGAATCTGCGCTCTGGCCCACCGCTCAGCATAAACAAATGCGAGACGAATTTTATCATCAACTTATGTTGGAGTCGGGTGTGCCTGCCGGTCAAGTTGCAGACTTCATGGCAGCCCGCGTGGAGACTCGCCCCTATGCTGAACCGGTGTGCATCGACTGCGAATTGAACGAGGGCGACACAGTGATGCTGGGTGCTGCAGAGTGGAATGTCTTGCACACGCCTGGGCACTCGGGCGGTCTGATTTGCCTTTATCAACCGGACTGTCGCATTCTACTGTCTAATGACCACCTTCTGCGCAATATCAGTAGCAACGCGATCGTCGAACCGGATCATGAAGGTGGTCCCAGGCCACATCGACTGGTCCAGTATTTGTATCACCTGGAGCGGATTGCCGGCTTGCATGCTTCCATCGCTTGGACCGGGCACGGAGGGGAAATCACAGATGTCAATGCAACCGTTCGAAAACGACTGCGTCTGCATGAGCGGCGAGCGGACCACATTCTGACATTGCTGCAGGAGCAGTCATTGTCTGCTTACCAACTATCGCACACCATCTTTGGCACGCGGCATGGCTTTGATACCTTTCTGGCACTTTCTGAAACGATCGGCCATTTAGACTGGCTTCTAGAGCAATCCAAAATATTTCCAACCTATCAAGCCGGAATTATCTATTGGACGGCAGCGGTTTGAGCTCGAAGCTAATGCGTTAATATCCGGTTTTTGCGGCAACCGGACGCTGACTCGCTAGCGGCTGATTAGGCAACTTAGGAGCTGACATCTGGTTGGCTGTGGTCGGGTTGCCAGCTTAACTTCACTGAAGGCTCAACTCACAGCATGGCCATCAGAGCCCAGCCCGAAGCATTCATTTTCGACCACGACCGGCTAGCCGATGTTCATTCGCTATAGTCGAAACGCATCCTGTAGACTATGCTTTGTTGTCTCGAATAAAATGCGGAACCACGAACCGCTGGAACTACTTATTTTACTAGGGCACTAATCTAACGATTACTCTGTGATGATTGACCTGAACTTAGCCCACTCCGCCCAGCGGCCTAGCGTACACCAATTTGCCGAAGTTGAGAATTTTCGGCGTCGGCTGCGCCTGGACCCGGCTCAAATTCGCAAGTTCCGGTATCGGCTCTATCAGCAACATCGTCCTCTTGAAGACGCTTTGTCTGCGCTTGGAGCAGATGCAGCGGATGTTGCTGGCAGGGACTTCGACTTGCAAGTGGTAAAGGTCGTGAAGCGAAAGGACTCGCAGGTCGATCCGTCGGTCAAACTGATTCTGGAGACTCACGATGGCCATTTAGTCGAGACTGTACTGATACGCGCTGGACCGTCACGCACCGCTGTTTGCGTGTCAACTCAAGTGGGCTGCCAAGCGGGCTGTCCGTTTTGCGCTACCGCACGGATGGGACTGCACCGAAATCTGACCTCTGCCGAAATCTTGCAACAGGTCCTGTTGGCCGCTCAGATCACACGAGTCGACGACAGACGCCTGAGGAACATTGTGTTCATGGGAATGGGCGAGCCGCTGCATAACGAAGCGGAGCTGTATGCGGCTATACGGTTTCTAACCGACTCGCAAGCGTTTAACATTCCCGCTCGGCGAATCAGCGTGTCAACGGTTGGTGTGCCTGAAGCCATGCGTCGTTTGATCGATACCTTTCCTGGGATTCAAATGGCTTTAAGCCTGCACAGTGCTCGACCAGAATTGCGTGCCAAGTTGGTTCCCTGGTCACGCAGGTACTCGTGGCAGGAGACTCAGGAGGCTCTGCGTTACGTGGCGACTCGCCCCAAGACACATCGACATCAAGGGCCGGTCATGATCGAACATATCATGATCGACGGCGTAAATGACCGAAACGAAGACGCTGATGCACTGGTCGAATATTTGCAGGGGATGTACGTTATGATCAATCTGATCCCCTACAATCCGACCGACTTTGTACAGAGCTGGCAACCCACACCGCGCGATCGGCGCGGCGATTTTGCCAAGAGGCTCCGTGAAGCAGGCATCTTCACAACCATTCGATACTCGATGGGTTCGGATGTTCAAGCGGCCTGTGGCCAATTGGTGCAGCAGGTGCAACGATAACTTTCGATGTTTGACCGCTCCACCTGAGTTCGTTCGCTTGTAACCGTTCATGCAGGTTTGTAGGGTGGGACAAGCGGGGATGGTGAAAAGAGTTATTCAACTTGGCATTTTGTCGATATTGAACTAGCTGATTTCCCTAAAACTCTTTTCCCCGCCCCGGCCCACCACGGGTCGTGAACGGTTAGGTTTGCTTTTTTCTAACCTTTGAATAGGATCTAACCTTTCTTTCCAGCGGCGCCGCTGGACAAATATAACTATTTTTGACACTTCTCGCTGATCACCACCACCAAGTGCTGCCAAAAGTCTGGAATGACTGCATTATCGTACTCGTCCTCAGCCTTTGCGGTACTCGTACTCGTACTCAGCCTTTGCGGTACTCGTACTCGGAACCGTTTGGGCTTTCGAGTAGGAGTACGAGTAGGAGTACGATTTTGCTGTTAGCTGTGGTGGTGATCCGCGAGAAGTGTCCTATTTTTGGAGAGATGAAACATGAGTGCTGAAATGCTGGCCCGCAATTTGGGCATTGAGTTCCCTGAGCAGAAGCCTGGTTACTTGAACATGTGCATCAAGTCGGGCAATTTGCTGATTACATCGGGGCATGTCAGCGAGATCAAGGGCATCTTGGGCAACGACCTGACTGTCGAACAAGGTTATCAGGCCGCCAAACAATGCGCTGTCAAGATTCTGCAGTCGGTACACCATCTTCACGGAACGCTGGATGGTCTTAGAGTGCTAAAACTTTTAGGCTGCGTATACTCGTCGCCAGACTTCACAGATCAGCATCTGGTGGTTAATGGTGCATCAGATCTAATTCATCAGATTTTCGGCAAAGACAGCGATGGCTATCATGCGCGAAGCGCACTTGGGTTCGCTGCGCTTCCCACTGGAGCGGCCGTTGAAGTAGAAGCAATTTTTGAAATCAAGTAATGGACAACTCCTGCTGAGACAGAAACTGGAGGTTTTGGTCGTTCAGGGGAGCGGGGAGCATCCGATGTCGCAATTGTTAGAAGTGATCGAACGTTCTGAGGGGCTTGTCGAAGTACAGTTGAATCGCGCGGACAAGCGAAATGCGCTGAGTTTTGATCTACTGCGCCAGATTTTACAGGCGGGTAGGTCGTTACGTCGTCGACGGGACATTCGCGCTGTTCTGCTAACAGGGGCCGGTTCTTCTTTTTGCGCGGGAATCGACCTGATGGATCTGCGCAATCCAAAAAACAAGGTAACCGCTCTGCTGGCGCTGCTGAGCCCCCGGGCGAATATGTTTCAGAAGGTGTTTTTGTGTTGGCGCGACCTGCCGTTTCCAGTGATCGCAGTTTTGCATGGGCACTGTCTGGGAGCTGGCATGCAGTTCGCCTTAGGGGCTGACTTTCGCGTGACGACACCCGATTGCCAACTGTCGATCATGGAGGCTAAGTGGGGCTTATTGCCAGATATGGGGGCGTCGGTGACTTTGCGTGGACTAGTGGGGCTAGATCGCGCCAAAGAACTTACGATGACGGCTCGAATTCTGTCAGGCACCCAGGCGCATCAGCTAGGATTGGTCAGCCACGTTTCGGATCAGCCATATCAGCGTGCCGTCGAGCTGGCTGAAGAGATATCGCAACGATCGCCAGATTCTGTAGCAGGAATCAAGCAATTGTTCAATGCGATGATTTCCAAGTCCGAGTATCACACTTTGGCTTTGGAGAGAAAGTGGCAATTGCGACTGCTTCGAGGCAAGAATTTTCCCAAAGCGGCCAAGCGCGATAAAGACCCGTCGATCCCCTTTGAACCCAGGCAGTGGGGCTGATGAAACTCAAATCTTCGCCTGCCGACTTTCAGGTGACCGAGCTGAGCCGTGTGACGGCCAGCGGTGGTCCTTTCGCGCTTTATCAACTGGAAAAGGAGTCGTTGGGAACGCCCGAAGCCATTCATGCCATTTTGCAACACTGGAACCTGCCTAGGCACCGCATCAGCTATGGTGGCATGAAGGATCGCCACGCTCAGACAACTCAGTGGATCACCATCCAGAACGGCCCTCGTCAGGACCTGCGCGAGCGATCCTTTCAATTGCTTTACCAAGGACAAACCGGTCGAGCTTTCACGCCGCACGACATTTCGGGCAATCGCTTTGCCTTGAGGCTACGGGGCATAGAGCCCAGCGCGCGGCCCAATTTGGATCTTCGTTTGCAATCGATCCGTTCGGCCGGCGTGGTCAACTACTTTGATGACCAACGTTTTGGCTCGTTGGGTCAGTCCGGTCGGTTTATCGCCGAGCCGTGGTGTCGCGGCGAATACGAACAAGCGCTTTATCTGGCTTTGGCGGAATCCAATTCTCACGATCGACCACGAGAGCGCCAACAGAAAGAGATCTTGCGCGAGTGCTGGGGCAATTGGGACCAGTGCAAGCAGCGGTTGGATCGATCGCATCGCCGAAGCATTGTCACCTATCTGGTCGATCATCCGCAGGATTTCAAGCGTGCCATCGCACTGCTGCGCAGCGATCTGCGCGGCATCTACGTGGCCGCATTTCAAAGCGGCTTGTGGAATCGGTGGCTAAGTCAGATTATCCAGCAGAGGTTTGGAACTTCTGTTTGGCAGCTACCCTCGCTGCTTGGGCCGCTTGAAGTTCCACAGTTCGATTCGGCATCGGAAGAGCAAGTTAACTGGATGCGCGGCGTGCGTTTGCCACTGCCGTCGGCTCGACAGCATGACTGGCCTGCAGAAGAAACGCCGCTGCTGGATGAAATCTTGCAGCAGTACAATCTCCAGCGTAGCGAAATTCGGCTAAAATATCCTCGAGATACATTTTTCTCGAAAGGCGTTCGCTCAGGCTGGTTATGTCCAAGTCAACTACGGTTTGAATGGCAACCCGACGATGCGCATGCGGGTAAGCAAGCATTGCTATTGAGCTTTGAACTGCCGCCGGGATCTTATGCAACGATGATCATCAAAGTGCTACAATCCTAGCTTCATGGAAGGCAAGCCGCCTTATGAAAAGCCGCTGGTTGCTATTGTCTACCTCGATCGCTGCGACGCTTGCTCTGGGTCTTTGGATGCTACCGATCCTGGCTGGCAGCAACTGGGTCTACCAACCACTGGTCGATCGACTGGCCGATCAGCGGTTTCGGCTGACCATCCAAAAGGCTCAGTTAGGTTGGTTCACGCCCATCAGTTTAGACGGCATCGTGTTGTCCGCAATCGATTCGGCTGAGAGCGATTCCAAGACAGCAGAGCTAGTCAAGATTCGGTCGGTTCGTTGCCAGCGAAGTCTGCTAGGCTTCTTGTGGAATTTCCGGGATCTTGGAAGGATCGATATCGATCAGCCCAATGTGAATTTCCAGTTGCTGGAAGACGGAAGCAATCTACAGCGGATTATTGACGCAGTCCGATCCGCTCCACAGAATGCAGGCACGAATTCGCCTAGCGATGCGGAGGCAGCGGACACCCGGAAAACTGCTAGCACACCCAAACTGGATGTTAGCTTGCACGTAAGCGGTTTGCATGTGACGCTGCAGGAGCCTTCGAGTGCAGAACCGGTTGTTGTCGTACCCGCTTTTGACTTGGACTTTAGCTATCAGTCATTGAATGTTCCATCGCAGGTTGTTGTTGAACCTGCAACGGTTTTGGAGCAGGTAGAAATTACTAGTCGATTGATCAGCTTGGGGCTTGCGCGAGCGGTTCCCCTACTGGCTCAGTCGACGGAGTTTGACGGACGGGTCACTTTGGAAACCGATCGGATTACTATTCCGCTGGACAATCCACATTTAGCGCAGGGAAGCGCGCGACTAACGATGCACCAGGTGCGCTCGATCCCGACAGCCCCAGTCATTGTTGGAGCCCTGGATCTGATGGGAAGATTGTTCAAAACTCAGGTGTCTCATGAGTTCGTGTTTGTTGATGGTTCGGTAGTGAACGTTCGAGCTGACAGCGGTATCATTCACCATGATGGCGTTCGAGCGGGACTACCAAAGGTCGATCAGCGGCTACAGATCGCCACGGAGGGCAATGTAGGGCTGTTGGATCGCAAATTGGAATTGAATATCGAAATACCGGTGCCGGTCGAGCAGTTAGCACGGCGGCAGTCGGTTAAACAATTGGGTGTTCCCAGCATGACTTTGCCAGTGCGAGGCACGCTGGACAAACCGGAGTTGGACTGGAAGACACTTCGGCAAGATTCGGCCGGACTTTTGGCGACAATGTCTGATGCTCTTGGCGAAGAAGCGCCATTGGCTGCCGGCGCGGTTGATGTTTTGAGTCGATTGGCGGATGGTCAGACCGATCAGACAGTACAGGCGGGTGTCGAAATTCTTCAGCAGCTCATGCAGCGCCGACAAAATAACCGGCGAGCCCAACAGGAAAACAGCTCAACCGATCAAGCGACCCCGCCCGAAGAAAGCCAGCCTGGACCACTGCGCAGGCGACTGCGGGATGCTTTTCGCGGAGAGTGAGCGACTAATGCGCGTGTTCGGAACTTCGGAGATATCTGAGTACGAAAATGCCATCGCTGAGGCTTTTTTAAGTCGGGATTTTGTAATACAATTCTGGCTTCTTTACTTTGGAGTCTCGAAAGGAGCAATTCGATGCGTTGGCAAGGTCGTGAAGGCAGCAAGAATGTGGAAGATCGCCGAGGGCTCAAAGGGCCTGTCGTAGGCGGCAGCTTCTTAATCGTAATCATTGGCGCGATCATCGCCTTGATGAACGGTGCGAATCCCCTGCAGGTTGTTCAGCAAGTTGGATTAGAAATGCGGCAGCAACAGGGGGCTGCTGGTACCGCTCAAAGTAGTACCGACCCAAGGGCCGATGACGCTCTGGCTGAATTCTCCAGCGTGGTTTTTAAAGACTTGGAGGATGTCTGGAGTCAGGTTTATCCCAAGGCATTCAAAAAACCCTACCAGGAACCTGGCTTGGTTCTTTATGACGGGCATGTTGAAACCCGAGGCTGCGGGGCAGCCAGTTCTGCTGTGGGTCCTTTTTACTGCGGTGGCGATAGTAAGGTCTACATTGACTTATCCTTTTTTAAAGAATTACAAACTAAGTTCAAAGCTCCCGGTGAATTTGCTATGGCTTATGTGATTGCCCATGAGGTTGGGCATCATATCCAGAATCAAATCGGACTGCTTGGCCAAGTTCAGCGAAAGCAGCAACAGGTGCCGCAGGCGGAAAGCAATCGACTGCTGGTAAGGCTGGAGTTGCAAGCAGATTTTCTGGCCGGCGTTTGGGCTCATCACGCTCAGCGAATGAAGGGCATCCTGGAAAGCGGCGATGTCGAAAGCGGAATCCGAGCCGCAGCGGCGGTTGGAGACGATACCATCATGAAAAATGCCGGCCGTCGTGTGGTTCTGGACGCGTTCACCCACGGCTCTGCGTCTCAGCGGATGCGCTGGTTCGTTCTTGGCCTGGAGACCGGCGATCTATCGCGAATGAACGATACCTTTGAATTGCCCTATGAGGAATTATAAGCTCGGCTGGCATACAGGAATGCCTACCAAAATCCTTTCCACCTCTTCGGGGGAGAGGGAAGGGCGAGACGCTCTCAGAACCCTCTCCAACGCTTCGGGGGAGAGGGCAGGGCGAGACGCTCTCAGAACCCTCTCCACCGCTTCGGGGGAGAGGGCAGGGTGAGGGGCAACGTCGATAAGCATATTATGTAGCTACGTTCGCCAGAACGTGGGGGATTCTCCAGAATTCCTTTTTCGTTCGGCATTATACATCAATAAGTTCCGTTTTTACACGTTTTTTGGGAAGTACTCGATGGCTCTGCACTATTCGTTTGAGGGAAAAAATGCCTTGGTTACCGGCTCTTCCAAGGGCATCGGTCGCGCAGTGGCTCTGGAATTGGCTCACGGCGGGGCCAACGTAACAGTCAACTGCAGCTCCAGCCGCACCCAGGCCGATCAAGTGGCGGATGAGATCCAGAAGCTGGGGCGGAAGGCTTTGGTTGTCGCCTGCGACGTTTCCGATCAGGCTGCCGTTGAAGACATGGTTAAGCAAACCGTGGACACCTTTGGCAGCCTGGATCTGTTTGTCTCTAACGCAGTCTATAGCGACCGTCAGTTGATGATTGAAGCCGACATGGAGGGCTTTCGGCGAACGATAGATGTTTCCATGTGGGGTGCTTTTTACGGCGTCCGCGCTGCGGCTCAGCAGATGGTAAGGCAGGGTAGGGGGGGGGCGATCACCGTGGTCAGCTCGCCACATTCCTTGATCCCCTTTCCAACCGCCATGGCCTACAACATGGCTAAAGCAGCGATTGATCACATGGCAAGGACGGCCGCCATCGAACTGATCAAGTACGGCATTCGCGTTAACGTGTTCCACCCTGGCTGGATAGATACACCCGGTGAACGCAAATTCTTCTCCGAACAACAACTGGCCGATGGCGCTTCCCAGTTGCCCATGGGACGCCTGGGAACTTCAGAAGAGATGGCCCACGGCATCTGCTTTACGCTCAGCCAAGAGGCGTCTTACATGTCCGGCACGACGCTGACGATGGACGGTGGAGTCCAACTGCCTTGGTGGTCCAAGCGCACCGAAGGCGGTCAGTGATCGTCTATGCTCCTGCGCGACACCATTTTTCCACTGCTGACCAGTAGAACCCTTAACCGGACTGGTGTTCTAGCGGTTGCATTAGGGGCCTATAGTGTCCTGCCTATCCTGAAAGAATATACTCAGTACCACGATATCGGAGAAATGCCCTCGGACATGCACGCGGCGCTTTCTTTAGTGCTGGGTGCGCTGCTGGTTTTTCGTACCAATTCCTCCTACTCCCGCTGGTGGGAAGCCAGAACGCTTTGGGGTGCCCTGGTCAATTCGTCAAGAAACTTAAGCGTCAAACTGGCATCGCTGATCGAGCTTTCCAGCGAAGACAAGCTGTTTCTCAACGGACGAATTGCTGAATTCCCCAGGCGACTGATGGAGCATCTCAGAATGCCCACCCAGTCGACCGATCATCCGACTTCAACCAACTGCGTCCACCGCCCATTGGCGGTTGTCCAGCAGTTGTATCATTGGGTTCACCATAAGCGGCAGCAAGGGCTGATCGATGGAGATGAACTGCGAGTCATCGACTGCGAATTGGCCAAATTGCTCGACATTTGTGGCGGTTGCGAACGGATCGCTCGAACGCCTTTTGTGCGGTCCTATCGCATCTTTGCTCGCCAATGTGTCATCCTTTTCTTGCTCTCATTCCCGTGGGGCGTGGCCGCAGACTTCCAGTGGTGGACGATCCCTCTGACGATGATCATCAGCTACTTCATGATCGGTATGGAAATCGTTTCCGAACACGTTGAAGAACCGTTTGGGCACGACGAAGATGATCTGGACCTGGAGGGCTTGTGCGAGACGATCGAACGATCTGTGACGTCAGTGTTTACGTCGTGATGTGGTAGATAGCAATTTTAGGCACGAAGTGCCGACATATCAGGCACGAAGTGTATCTTATCAGGCACGAAGTGCCAACATATCCTTTGCCGGGGCTGACAAGCCCCCGGTTTTGAGGCCATTGAAGGAGCCAGCCCCGGAGGTGGCGGTACATCAATATCGTGTGCCGACCCTTCGGGCCTAAATCCTGCGATCTCTCACAGTCCGATGCCTTCGATATCGGCAAAGGTTATGCCGGACCTTCGGTCCTAAGAAAATAGCGGGACATCAAAACTAGCAACTGCGGTTCAAAAGCCGCTTCACACCGTTCCCTGAAGGGCCGAAGCCCTGCAAACAAAAACTGCTCGGCAAAATATGCCGAGCAGTTTTGCGTTTTTCAGTTCTTCTTCTTGACCGATCTAGTACTCCAAACATGCGGAGTACAAGACCCTATACGGCCAATGAACTATGGATTCGCTGGAATTGTTACTTGAGACAATTCTTTAGCCAGGTTGGAGCGAGTGTCCAAGATGTCTTGAACCAGCACGGTTCCTGACTTATCCACATCGGTTCGACCGCTAGCAGTTTTTGCCTGCGTTAAGTCGGTTCGCACAGCCAAAATGTCACCAACCAGAACGGTGAACTTGCTACCGCTGGCACCAGTCATTTCACCACGCAGGTGACCCAGGTAAAGCTCGGCAATCGTATTTCCACCTACGATCACTCTGATGCACAGATAACGATCGGTGATCGTTCCGTTTGGCCAAGTCAAACGCACTCGGTCGCTGCCAGCTTGACCCGCGTCGGGCAGCAGAGTTGCCGTAGGAGCAGGCGGCACATCAGCCCAACTTGCGACAGGAGTCGCAAACACATTTTGAGGACTCATCTTGTACTCAAGCGTAATATCACCCAGCGCTGCCAGATTATCAAAATCCAGAACGACACCGTTGATACCCTGAGTGCTACTGATGATGTTGGACAACTGAGCTACTTGAGGAGCGGCATTTCGCTGAATCAAGCTAACTCCAGTATCCACTTTATCACTGCCACCAAAAGCGTTATGAAGTGGGCGAGCATTGACAAGTTGCGGAGCCGGAGCTGCGACCGTGGCATCGGCTACGATCACACCGGTGATATTTGCGTCTAGGACAACGGGATCGACGGTGATTTCCAGTGGAACACTGATCACCAAAGTTAATCGGCGCTGATTGCCACCCAAATTTGTAATCGTCAAAGAACCAAGCGTGTTTGGGGCATCAAATGCATCGCCTAAAGTTTCTTCTCTTAGATACAATCCCAAAATCGAATCAAGATCGGCAAATGCACCCGCCTTCAGACCAACATTATATACACTAGCGGTCGTCCAACCGCCTCCGCCTGGCGCTAGCAGTACGCTACCCAGTAGATCGTAATCGATGTTACGTAGAGCAATGTCACCGGCAACTATATCGCTTCCTGTCCCAGGACCCAAGATGACATTAGCTCCAAATGCCGCAGCGGCACCCGTGTTTGCATTGTAAGAACTGCCATTCCAAGCGGCAGGATCTGGACGAAATGAACCTCCCTCCAGGGCATTCACATCTTGCTGACCAGCGATAAATTGTAAGCTAGTGCCTTCCACATAATCCGTCTTGATAGTACCACCAACAAACGAACGTTTGCCACCCGCATCGGTCCAAGATGGGGCTATCGTTGTGCCATTCACGTAATCTCTCAAACCCAATGGCAGCAGATTCGTCTCATCAATGGGAATATCCTGGTCGGGAATATTAAGACGAATATAGCTTTGGGCGGAATTAATTGTCCAATCAACTACGGCAGCTCGCGCAGTAGCCAAGCCGCAGCCAGCTACCACTGCGAGAGAAAGCAAAAACCTCTTCATTGTTCTGTTCATTATTTCTGATACTCCTTGGCAAAAACTAAAGATACACGGAATGCGAACCCAAAAGACCCTGTAAGCATGTAAAGGCTTGATGCTTCACATTTACGATGTGTTCCATTGTAAACAGATCGGGAATCTAAGCAAGTAATTGGCAGCGATAGTTCATTCGCTTTCGTCAGAATTTTACATTTGATTACATCTGAAAAGGGCAGTTCGGCAATCTCTTTCAGCTACTTACGCTGACCAGTCGAAAATTTTCACCGTAGAAAAAGCGATACACTCACTTCCACCCCGCCTTAACTGTACAAATGTCCCATATCCCCCGGCAAAATCTGGCATCACAAAAACAAAAATGGACTGGTTCAACACCAGTCCATTAAGGTAATTTCTACGTTTAGTTTAAGCTTCGAAGCAGATTAGACAATCGTGCGCCGACGACGCAACGCACACAAAGACAAAGCTAACCCGACTAAGCTGACGCTTGCTGGCTCGGGGACAGTCGCCAGTCCCACGATTTGACCAGAAATACTTGCAGTCAAGAGAATTCCATTGATGTCCAAACTAATGGGGACATCTACATCAATCGTTAGCCTGCGCTGATTCGCACCCAGGTCCTCGACCATCAATGAACCTTGGTTGGCGGCTCCGAATGGATCCAGAGTGACACCGTAATCCGTCAAGATGCCTAGAAGATCAACATCGACCACTGAACCTGCCAATGTTCCCAGGTTGATCGATCCACCCGACTGGGTCCAGGTTGTTGGAGGCCCTGCAGCCAGACTTGCCGTTCCATCCAAGTCGTAGTTAATGTTACGGATCCGTACGTGACCTAAACGCAGATATGTCAACTCCCCTGGAAAGTTATCCGGGTCGGCCTCAAAAGTATTCCATACATCTGCCGCGAAAGCTGCTGGACCAGGAACCGCAGATGGATCAGGTAGAAACAAGCCATATTCGATGGCGCCTGCACTGTGCGTCCCCGGTACAAACTGAATACTACTGCCTTCGACATAGTTACTGGAGATAGTGCCAGAAACAAACGAACGACGGCCATTCAGATCGGTCCATGAGGTTGGTACATCAGGATCGCTATCCAACATCGGACCACCATTAACCTGATAATCACGCAACTTGGCATTTAAAGTATTCTCTTCGTCGATGGGAACGGGTTGATCCGGAATGTTCAGCCGAATGTAGCTGACATTGGAATCAATGCTCCAAACCAGTGCAGCCTGACTCTGGCCAGCAAAGACAGCCACCAAAGCTGCAACACCCAACACAAAATTTCTCATCAATTCACCCCTCAATTCTCCATGTAAATGAACGTTCAGCCGCTTTATGAGTTCACTAAGGTAACCCACGGCCACCATTACCACCGTTCTTATGTTATCTGAAAAACAATTCTACGCAAGAAGAACTTGCTGAGATTAGCGATTTTCCGGGCAACTGCTAGCCGATAGCCTCGAAACGTGAATCAACCGCAGTTTCATGCTCGCGCTAAGCCCTCGGCGGTGCTCGTACTCGAAATCCGAACTTCAGGAAAATCCGAACAGAATAACACTCCCATTTCCCTGAAAATCCGCTGGAGAACTGCGGATGAAAATGTACACAGAATACCAGCCCGACGCGCCAGTTTTGAAGTTGCCCTAAAGGCCGACATATCCTTTGCCGGGGCTGCCAAGCCCCGGTATGAGGCGATAAAGGGGTTAGCCTCAAAGAGGCGGCACATCAAAACTTGTCTGCCGACCCTTCGGGCCTGTTCCCTATGGCTTTCTGGCAATCTGGTGCCTTCGACACCGGCAGAGGATAAGCCAGGCCTTCGGCCTTAAGAAAATTGCGCAACTTCAAAACGCGCCAGCGAGCGAGTCACTTGATTGATTCGAAGCACACACGCACTAGCGCGTTGGGCTGGTAATGTTTCAAGCGCCGTTCGCCTAAGTGACAAAGCGCTCCCGGGCGTCTTTGGTCAAGTCCCCTGCTTGCACTCAGGGCAACTTATTTGGGCTGCTCGGAACTCGACAACAGAAACTTGACTTAGTCCGCTAGCGTTTAACAAAAAAGGCCTTGACGAACAACAATTCGCCAAGGCCACTAAATTTTTCAAAAATCTCAACCGATTTCAATCATTGGGTGCAAGTAGGCCTAGCTTGAAATCGATCTGACTCAGAACGCTAACTGCGGCGTCTTCGCCGGAAGGCGACTGCCGTTACCGCTAGACCAGCTAATGTTAAGCTCGCTGGCTCAGGTACTGGTACGGTGGCAAACGCTCTGATTTGACCTTCAATGGATGCGTTCAAAATGAATCCACCCAAGTCAAATGAAAGCGGAATATTGATCACCTGATCCAACCGCCGGTCTAGGCCTCCCAGATTAGTGATCGAGAGAGCCCCAGTATTTGCCGCATTAACCGGACCACCGAGCAAGCTAGTCAAACTGCCCCCTGCAACGTCGGCCGTAATCTGACCGATAGCAGACAAAAGTCCACCTTGAACATCGGCATCCAGATCGTACAAACCGCCAATGAGACCAAAATTACCTCCGGATGAGGCAGTGTAGTTACCACCACCACCAGAAAGGGCAATTGGAGCTCCACCGGCATCGTACTGCACGTCTCGGATGCCCAGTCGGGCTGCTGTAACGTTCACAAAACCTAATGCATTAGCATTAGCTCGAACGTAGAAAGACTTTGGAGCCCCCCCCGTTCCCGTGTAGGTACCGCCTGCACTGGAGGCGTTTGTAGCTGAGGTGCTGAACTGAGCAGGGTTCGGACGAAAGCTTCCGAAGTTTATTGATTGCATACTGGAAGCACCGGCTAGATACTGAATAGTCGAGCTACCATCAAAATAGTTCGTGGCAATTGAGCCTTGAACATTCGAACGTCGGCCACCTGCATCAGACCAAGTAGAATTATTTTCATTGCGCAATCGAATTTGTGCGCCAATTCCGGATATCGTCGTATTGACGTTCAGAGGAAGGTTCAAGCGAACGTAACTGGCGGCACTGTCAATGTTCCAGTTGACAATTGCTGCCTGCGATTGGCTTGCCCAGCCGCTGAGAAGCAGGGCAGAACATAACATCAAAATCTTTCTTCTCATACATACACTCCTAAAAAAGTTTAAAACCCACTGGAACAAAAGCACGCTACTCTTGTTCACCTTGCCATTAGGGCGAACCACTTTAAACATACCTGCTAACGCACCCTTAATTGGCATTAGACGGTCTGCAGTGGATCACTATACTTAATTAGGATATCGATGCAATCGGTTGAATCAAGAAAAATCCTAAAAATCTGCTTTTCTTTCCAAAATTATCGAACCGGCCCATTGGCTGTGTAGTTTTTCCCCTATTTGTCAGGCATAGGAAGATTGTCCGGCCCAATTCACGCAATCAGGCAACTACAGTCTGGTACGCTATGAGTCCTCGAATGGCGTTGAGCTGGTTTAGCAGGGATTGCTCGGAAACTGATTAAACCTTCCTAGAAATCCTTGGAGCGTGCATACTGGACGAAATGTCCAATTTACCCGTTTTTTAGCCGTGCCCCCGAGAATCTGGAAACTCAGAAAGCATGAAAAAACGAGACTCCACGGCACGTAACGATTTTCGCCAGAACACGGGAAACACTGAAGGTCGTTCCGCGTTCTGGCGAACGCAGCTACAGTCAACTGGCGAAACCCAGGGGAATATGCGGCGAAGCGCGATTCTGATGGTAGCTGCAGGAATACTGCTGATTGTGGGAACGCTACTGGCCTATCTGCCGGCTTTCCAGGCAGATTTTTTGCCGTTCGATGATCAAGAGTACGTTTATCTGAATTCTAATGTCACCGAAGGCATAAGCTCAGAATCGATTATCAGGGCGTTTACACGGGCGAGTGTAGCTAACTGGCACCCGCTTACTTGGCTGAGCCACATGCTGGACGTCGAGCTTTTCGGACTAGATCCACATGGGCACCATGCGTCGTCCATTGCCTGGCACGTTGCCAACGTAGTGCTCCTTTTTACTGTGATGAAGTATTTGACTGGCCAAGCTTTGCCGAGTTTCTGCCTGGCTGCCTTGTTTGCTCTGCATCCGACGCATGTCGAAGTGGTCGGCTGGGTGGCTCAGCGAAAAACGCTGATCAGTACCTTCTTCATCTTTCTGACGATTGCAGCCTATGCGACTTACGTAAGGCAGCGTTCATGGAAGTGCTACGCCGTGTGTCTGTTCACTTTTGTGTTGTCTTTGATGGCCAAGCAGACGTTTGTAACGTTGCCAGCTTTGTTGGTTTTGCTGGATTTTTGGCCGCTGAGACGCGGGTTGTCCAGCGGAACGATGCCCCCTCACCCTAACCCTCTCCCCCGCAAAGCCGGGGGAGAGGGGACAAATTTCAATCTCTCCCGCAAAGCCGGGGGAGAGGGGACGAATTTCGCTCATCGGAAGCACTTACCCACCAAGCACGAGCGAGAGGGGGCAAGAGACTCCGATCACCTGGCGACCTCCTCTGCAAAGCGTGGGGAAACGGAGATGGGAGTTTTTGCAGGGACTGTCGGACAGCGCTCGACATTTTCTTGGGTTGAATTGATGCGCGCTGTGCTTAGGCAATTGCCCGATAAGTTGCCTTTTGCCGTCGTGAGTGGGCTGGCCGCGCTAATCACGGTGATGTCTCAATCAAACGCAATTCAGTCATCTGATGTGTTTCCTACTCACCTGCGATTGGGCAACGTATTTATCGCATACTGTCGCTACCTGGGTGGGATCTTCTGGCCAGCCGAATTGTCCATCTATTACCCAATTCATTGGCATTCGATTACGCCAATAACTGTAGTCGGTTCGATTTTAGCTATTGGGTTTTTGAGCATGTGGGCATGTTGGAATGCTGGACGTCGTCCCTATTTGTTAACCGGATGGTTTTGGTTCTTAATCTCGATGCTGCCTGTCATTGGTATTGTTCATGTGGGTGCCCAGTCCATGGCGGACCGCTACTTGTATAACGCATCTTTGGGAATCTACTTATCCATAGTATGGCTGGCGGCAGAGGTATTGACTGCGATTCAACGCAAAGTGCTTCACAAGCAATCGCTATTGCGGCAGTTTCAGATGGCAAGCTGCGCTCTAATCTTGGTTCTTTTTGCTGCAATGGCGCTCACAACCTACCGTCGCTGCGTCCGCTGGCAAACTGAACTGGGCCCTTTTTACGAAGCGATCGACCATGACCCCACGAATTGGATGGCTCACTTAATCGTCGCCGAAAAGTTGTTAGAGCAGGGGCGTCATGAAAGTGCGATCGAGCACACTCATGCCGTAACTCAAGAGGACAGCCGATTTTACGTCTTACATGCATTTGCTTGCCGCGAGTTGGGACGCAGCGGTGAGGCCATGAAACTGCTCAAGCAGGCTATCGAACTTAGCCCGGATAACGCGCTGGCTCTTAGCATGTTAGCGGTCATTCACGCGGAGTCAGACCACGCGACAGAAGCGAGAACGCTACTTGAGCTGGCAGAGCAAAAACTGAAGCTACCAGTCAACCAGCTACAACCTCGTACCCCACCGATTGTGCTGCGAAACTGTGGCATCACTTTGCTGCAGCTTGGTAGAACTCAGGAAGCGATTCAAAGATTTGAAGCGGCAGTCAGCTTGGATCATCGCAATGCGGATCTGGTTCGCGACCTGGCAGGTGCCGAACTTCAGGTGCATCTTGTTGATCGAGCTATCGACCGAGTTCAGGAATTAACAGCAACTTCTCCCGACGATTCGGCCAGCTATTCTTTACTGGGGTTAGCGCTTAAGCAAGCTGGAAGGCATGTCGAGGCAGAACAAAGCCTCCGCCGAGCATTGGAGCTTGAACCAGCCCAACCTCAGGCTAGCCTGCAATTGGCCGATATACTGTTACGTTCGGGACGAATCGACGAAGCTGAAAAAGCTCTGCAAGATTCCCTGTCACTTTTGCATTCGATAACAGTTACTAGAGACACTCAGCAGTGGACGGGGGAACTGAATTCCCAGTTGGGCGATGTACTTTTAGCAAAAAAAGACCTGTCGGGTGCAATCGGATATTACCAAGCGGCTATCGAGTCGACTCCGGATCAGTTTTCTGCTAACAATAATATGGCTTGGCTGCTGGCTACCGAGCCAGACCCGGCGATTCGTGACCCGGAAAAGGCGATTCGATTGGCCGAACACGCCAATAACTTACCCGGAGGCATGGATCAGGGTAGTCTGGGGACATTGGCCGCTGCTTATGCAGCCGCAGGGCGGATGGACGAGGCGATTCGGACGGCTGAGCAGGCTTTGGCGATGGCTGAGGCCAAAGGTGATGCCGCAAGTGCTGCCCAGTTGCGCACGCAGCTTGAACTGCATCGCCAGGGCAAGCCGCTGATTGAAAGCGTGCTCAAGTCCGCTCAGGATAAAGCTGCTGAGGATTAAGACGAGCCGATAGGAGCGCAATCTTCTAGCTATTGGCCAATTGGCACCAGTGGAATCGATTCGTTTATCGTTGATATTCGACGATTCACGCTGAACGCCTCCACGATGGCTTGGAATCCGACAGGGCTGGAGATCGGCAGCCTTGGATGCGGTCAAATTTCAATTCAGCAAACGGTGCGAATGATTGTTTGCGATATCAAAGGCAGATTATGTTTGAGAATCCCCCAAATTGAGTTGTCCAAGGGCTTGGTCCTAGCCGCCGATCGCTTCGGTTGGACAGACTTTTCCGATTTTGATGGTGATTCCTCTCTCCGAACTATTGACAGTTAAGCAATTTTTGCCTCAAATAGTAGCTCATGGCGTGAGTTCGTGAGTTTTCCTCATGTAACTGTGTTTACCAGTAGTCTAGCTTCCAAGCGCTGAAAAGCGGTATTTCCCAAGGCGCTATGAGGCGACGTGACCTGTGGAACCACGTTTGGTGAACTTCCCACAAGGCTTATTCAATCACGACTAGAGGAGTGTTACTAATGACCCGTTCCAATCCGGCAGCAGTAGTTGGATTAGTCATTGCCACACTGCTTGCACCAGGCCAAGCCAAAGCTGGAATCGTTAACGGCAGCTTTGAATCGTTCTTTAATAACTGGAGTTCGGTTGGTCCTGGCTCGGGTGCTGCAGACATCGCTGGCGTTCTGCCTACCGATAGTAACTTGCTAGCTCATTTGAGCAATGGTGGTGGCGCTGTGCCAATCGCAGCTCTAGGTGCTTTTATCGACGACGACCTAGGTCTCGCTCCTGGTACCGCTGAAGGTTTGGTTCAGGCGACATATCCCAATGCAACCGAGGGTGCCATTTTGTACCAGTTGCTGATTTCGTTGGGTGCTGGGGAAACAGGTATTGAGTTCGATTGGAATTTTTTGACAAACGAACCGGATGTAAATCCGAATAATGACTTTGCCTTTTATGGCTTGTTTGATGGTACAACACTTGTTTCATCAGGCTCTGTAGACATCAATAATTCGACCTTTATTGCTACTCCGAATGGTACTCCCTACTCGAAACAAACAGGCTGGGGAACAGTGGCCATCAATAATCTGCCTTCTGGCAACAACTACAGCCTGGTCTTTGGTGTCTTCGACGATCAAAGCGCGGCTGTGGATTCAGGCTTGCTGATTGACAACGTCACCGTGGTACCTGAACCAAGCGCGGCGTTGTTGTTGGGCTTGTCAGCTTTGCCGGGGGCTCTAATTCGCCGCCGACGCAGCTAGGTTTGTTTTGCCCGATTACGAGCTGTAATTTCGATTCTTGAAAGGCTAGGTGCGTTGGCTCCTAGCCTTTTTCTTTTACGCTTCCCTCGGCTCTCTTACTGAGTGGCTTGTGTCCCATATCTTGAACTGTTCCAAGTATTGATATGGACGGCACATCAAGTCCGGTGATTTACCAGGCACGGCCAACAAGGGGTAGTTCCAAGCGTTATTCAATGGAATAACCGGCCAATCTGAACAGGAACCATCGTCGGACTGAATCTTAATCGTACTCCCAATCAAAAAATCTCGCCGGACCGAGCAAAACGCCCTTAGCCTTTGACTCACCCCTCAAGCTTGGTAAAAACCACATCTCCTTGATGGGATTGATCCGCCTGACGATCGTTAAATGCTCGCTAAATCTCACATTTTATTCAAAGGATGCTATCAGAACCAACTGCCAGCACGTACCATATTACGCATTCATCCCATTGTTAAAAGCGGCAAAATTCTGCTTTGAAAGGTTGCCGCAAGCTATTCCCGGAGTGGGACACGATGCAAAACGCCCAACTTGAACTTGAGACACCACGTGCAATGTCAGCGACGGTGGCTGACGAGACTGCGGCCGCAAAGCGATCACATGATATCGTCAAGAGTGCCGAAGATAAGAAGAACATTGCGTTCAGTTTATTGCAAGCAAGAAATACCCCTTGGTGGAAGCGGTGTGCAGATATCTCGATCAGCCTAATCCTACTGATCGTCCTGACGCCGCTGCTTCTATTGATCGCTGGCTGGATTCGATTTGTTGCCAAAGAATCTCCTATTTTCAAGCAGCAGAGAACGGGAATGATGGGCCGCGATTTTATGATCTACAAATTCCGGACGCTTCGTCACTGCCCAATGGCCACCTTGCATCACCGCCAGTTCTTGGTTAGCCGCACCGGTTCAGGGCTGGCGTTCAACAAACCGAATCTGAGCGGGCGGTTAATTCCAGGCGGACAATTTCTTAGAAAATCATCACTGGATGAATTGCCTCAGCTCGTCAACATCCTGCGCGGAGACATGAGCCTGATTGGCCCCAGACCCGACGTGCTGAATTGGTCGGACTACCAACCCGAACAACTAAAAAGGTTCTGTGTATTGCCAGGTGTCACCGGGTTATGGCAGGTCAGCGGCAAAAACCGCTTGACCTTTGAACAAGCCATCGAAAAAGATATCGAGTACGTCTATCGACGTTCGATGTGGCTGGACCTACTGATCGCCGTGCGTACGATCGGCTTGCTGATCAAGCGGGACAATCACTAGCAACCTACAATAACCATAGTATATTTCACAATCGGATTCTGAATAATCCGATTAGTACAAACAACAAGAGATACAACATGATTCGCGTTGGAGTTGTCGGGCTGGGCTATTGGGGCCCAAATCTAGCTCGTTGCTTTTCAGAGATCGCTGGTTGCCAATTGACTGCGGTTTGCGATAAATCGCCTAAACAACTAGCACGGATCAAGGATCGCTATCCGGCAATCCGCGCCTTTGAGGACTACGAAGAACTGCTCAGAAGCGACCTAGTGGACGCAGTGGTGCTGGCAACTCCCACTCGAACCCACTTTTCGTTAGCCATGCGAGCCCTGGAGCGTGGAGTGCATGTCATGGCTGAAAAGCCACTGGCTGAAACCAGCGAACAATGCCGCGAGATGATCCGCACTGCTCAGGACAATGCTTGCACACTTTTTGTTGGCCATGTGTTCTTACACTCTTCTCCGGTACTGAAGCTACGCGAACTGATTTCGGCAGGCGAACTGGGTGGCATCAACTACATCAGCAGCCGCAGACTGAATCTGGGACCAGTGCGCAGTGATGTAAGCGCTTTGTATGATCTGGCTCCACACGACATTTCGATGATGATCTATTTACTTGGTAGCAAACCCCATCGAGTAAGCTGCACGGGCATCGATTTATTGCAACCCGGCAATCACGATGTCTGCAATCTAACGATGCACTTTAGCGACAATCGCATGGGAATGCTCCACGTAAGTTGGCTTGACCCTCGCAAAGAGCGTGTCCTGACGGTAGTTGGTGACAAGAAGATGGCCATCTACGACGACTTGGACCAAGAGAAGATCAAGGTCTATGACAAAGGTGTTATCTCTCCACCAGCATCCAGCGATTTCGCTGAGTTTCAGATTTCATACCGTTATGGCGGCAGTTACAGCCCCTTCATCCAAGAGCGTGAGCCGTTGAAGGCTGAATGCGCGGACTTCATTCGCTGCATCCAGGACTGCAAGTCTCCACTTACCGACGGTCAAAACGGACTAGAGGTTGTTGAAGTTCTTGAAGCAGCCCAGCAGTCGCTGCTGGCGCACGGTAGCCCGATTCCTGTCGGTGATGCTGCTGTAGGCGATCTTGCTGATGTGGAGAAATCAAAGAAGAAGCTGCCAAGTTCCAGTGTTCGTTAATTGATACCCGTTCACATGATCAAGATCCACCCAACAGCGATTGTAGAAACCCAGGACATTGGCCAGAGAACCAGCATTTGGGCAATGGTTCACGTCATGAAAAATGTTGTCATCGGCTCCGATTGCAATATTGGCGACCACTGCTTCTTGGAGTCGGGTTGTCGAGTCGGTGACCGAGTGACCATTAAGAATATGGTTCTGCTTTGGGATGGAGTCACAATCCAAGACGATGTTTTTATTGGCCCGAGAGTTACGTTTTCCAACGATCGATATCCTCGTTCGCCCAGAATGCCACAGGCCAAACAGCGCTACGAGGCGACGGAAAACTGGCTCGAGCGTACGATGGTGCAACGTGGTTGTTCGATTGGTGCTGGTGCCATCCTGTGTCCCGGTATTGAACTGGGGGCCTACTCGATGATCGCAGCGGGCGCTGTTGTGACCGCACCGGTTTCTCCCTTCTCCCTGGTACGTGGGGTTCCGGCCAAACATGTAACCGATGTGTGCGTATGTGGCCATCCGCTGCCCGGTGATTGGCGCTGCTGCGACTGTCCTGAGTGTGGTCGTTCCGGTTATGACAGGCAGCAGCTCCTTCAGCAAGCCAATTTAGGGCTTCCGAGCATTGATTTTCGGCAACCGGTCAAGCAGCATGGCTAAGAGGCAGTGATTTATAGCAGCCTTTACGCTATCTATTCAGCGTGGACTACCGATCATCAACCATCCGTCACACTTGTACAACTACAACCAAACCATTTAAGCAAATTCGCTGGCAACCTAACCTAACATGACATGACTCAATCCAAACAACTGCCTGCCATACCCTTGGTAGATCTAGCCACACAATCACAGCAAATTCGCGACCAGGTACTCAGTCGTATGGCCCAAGTCATTGATGCAGGCCGTTACATCCTTGGACAGGAAGTAGAAGAATTCGAGCGACTATTTGCTGACTATTGTGGGGTAAAGCATTGTGTGGGTGTGGCCAACGGTACTGACGCATTGCATTTAGCTCTGCGAGCCCTTGACATTGGCCCAGGGGACGAGGTCATCACTGTGGGAAACTCATTTGCGGCTACCGCCTTTGCGATTGCCTACACTGGGGCAACACCTGTCTTCGTGGATATCGATCCCCAGACCTATAACATAGATCCGAATTTGATCGAGGAGGCGATTACTAGTCGTACTAGGGCGATCTTGCCAGTGCACTTGTACGGACATCCCGCTCCCATGCCAGAGATTCTTGAAATCGCCGCGCGCCACGGACTGCGAGTCGTAGAAGACTGCGCTCAGTCGCACGGTGCCGAGATCAACGGTCAGCGCTGCGGCTCGTTTGGGGACATCGGCTGCTTCAGCTTCTACCCAGGCAAGAATCTAGGTGCTTTCGGCGATGGAGGCGGCGTCACAACTGGCGATAGTGGTCTGTGTGAAAAATTGCAACTGCTACGAAACTACGGCCAACGAGTCAAGAATCGACACGACCTGCTGGGTTACAACTGTCGTTTGGATACATTGCAAGCCTGTGTGCTGATTACCAAAATGCAATATATCGAAAGCTGGACTGAGAGCCGCCGCCAGGTTGCACAGTGGTACGCCGATGCCCTAGAAGGCACAGATCTGATCCTGCCTTCGGAAGCTTCTGACAATCGTCACGTTTATCACCTGTACGTGGTCCGACATCCCAAGCGAGATGCCTTGCTGGCGCATTTAGCACAACACAAGATCTATGGTGGAGTCCATTACCCCAATCCACTGTTTAAGGCGCAGCCGTTTCTAGGGGCAACGACAATACCTTGGGACCTTCCCTTGTGCAGTCAATATGCTCAGGAAATACTGTCATTACCCATGTATCCAGAGATGACCGAAGATCACGTCGCAAGGGTCGCACAGGCCGTACGTCAATTCACACTTACCCAAGTAACTTCTTCTTAGTAGACAGCTTTCGCAACTTGCAGTTTCAATAGGTAGCAGCACCATGAATTTGATTGAAAGAACGCCAAGTGGTGATACCCAGCTATCCAAAGCGATGCCCCTGGCTTCATACGAGCCAAGAAACTCGGCACTGATGCCAGATTTGCACTCGATGCCTCTGCTGAACTTGATCGAAATCCCATTTGCCCGCAAGTACACAGTGCTAACCTGTTTAACAGGCAGTGTTCTACTGGGGTGGTTTGCGATCATCGTTTGGCCTCGGACCTTTGTATCTCACGCGGAGCTGCTATTTCAAGTAGGTCGCGAAAGCGTTGCCCTGGATCCCACAGTAACCACCAGCCAAACCTTGTTGCTGCAAAAGACTCAAGAAGAGGACGTGAATTCTGCCCTGCAGATTTTACAAAGTCGTCAAGTCTTAGAAATGGTCGTGGAAAAACTGGGAGAAGATTCCATTCTGGACGGCTACCTTCCCAGCGAAGGACATCCTCAAGCGCCGTCGACGATTCAGCTTATCGTGCGCTCGGCTCGCGACGCAATAAACAGTGTTATCAGCGCTAGTGGTCTGCGAGACAATATCAGCAATAGAGAGATGGCCGTAATGGAATTGGTTGGGGCTATCAACTACGAAGCACCCAAGAAGTCGACGGTAATCACAATTGAAGCGGTAGCAAAGTCGCCCGAAATGGCACAGGCTATCTCCCAGACCGTGGTGGATTCCTTTCAGACTCTGCACCGACAAACCATGCAGACCAAGGGTTCTTTAGGATTCTTCGTCTCGCAAACTGAACTTTCGACGAAACGCCTACAGGAAGCCCAGGAAAAAAAGCGAGCTTTCTTGGAAGAACGTAAGTTTGTTTCGATTGAAGCCAAACAAGATATCCTCAAGGAACAGATTTCGTCGATTGAGATGGATTTATTAACTACCCAAAGGGAACTAGAACAGGCACTTGCCAAATCGAAACAACTGGACATCGACATCGTACAACTGGATGACATCACTGTTGCGGCAGAGCAAGAAACTACAGGTACGACATGGGGAATTCTGCGCCAGCGGGTTTACGAGTTGGAATTACAAGAGCTGAAAGAGTCAGCCAAATATGCTGATGGACATAGTTTACTGGAGGCCACTCGCGAGGAACTTGCCGGGGCACGCAAGATTTTAGATGAATTCCAAAAGACTGAATTGAAAGACACGAATACTGTCCCTAATCCTCTGAAACAAAAACTGCAGGAAGAATTGAAACTAAACGACTCATTGATTGCCGGACTTAAGTCTGCGATTCTACAACGCCGCGTTCAAATGAAGAACATGGAGAGAGAAGTTGCCAAGTTGCTGCAAGATGCGAATCAGTTGTCACAAATTGATCGTGACATAGACCAGTTCTCCTCGAGCCTGCGTTTGTTGCGTGAGAAAGAAGAGGAAGCACGAGTCATTGAGGAGCTAAGAGCTGGTGGTATTTCTTCAGTTAGCCAGTTCCAGCCTGCAACATTTGTGGAGCGACCTATCAAGCCGAATAAGAAGTTGCTAATGGCAGCCTTTGTCATGTTGGGGCTTCTAGGCGGTCTTGGGTTGGCCTTCTTGAGAGAAATAAATTCAAGTGCAATACGCACCGCCGCGCAGATATCTCAACAACTGGATGTTCCAGTGATAGGCGAGATTCACTACCAGTCGGCCTTGAATCATCGGAGGGCCGTATCGGAGCGTTCGGGTTCATCGCGTGACATGATGCAACTATGTCAGTCCGTGTTGTCTGAGTTGTTGGTACATAGAGACGAACGAGACCCGCAAGCCAGCGGTTTGTCGCTGGGAGTCATAGGCGTCGAAGCGGGTAGCGGAGCAAGCACCATGGCGATGGCCTTGGCGGTAACCAGCAGCGAAGATTTCCAGATCTCGACAGTATTGGTTGAAGCTGATCGCATCGGGCGAACCATTTCAAGCGCGTTCGGCTTAAATGGCTCACCAGGTCTCGCAGAATTGGCGGCGGGAAAGGCCGAGCCTGTCGACTGTTTGCAGGCTATCCCGCGACAGACTTTACGATTAGTTTCCAGTTCATCGGAATATACTGCTTCCCAGCCAGACGCAACATCGTGTAGAGACTTTGCTGCCGCTATCGCACAGATTCAAAAATCGTCGGACCTTGTTATTGTAGATTTACCGCCGGCGTCAAGTCCTGACAAACTCGTCGGATTGGCTCAACACTTAGACTATGTGATCGTGGTTCTCGAATCCGGAAAAACCGAGCTGAAGCCTGCAGGTCGGCTTCTGCGCATGCTGGAAGTATCCAATGTTAATCTGATTGGCGTGGTGCTGAACAAGTCCAAGAACTTTCTACCTCAGCCGATCTCACACGTTTTGAACGCACATGCATGAGTCAGCACGACTTTCCAGACATCACTGGAGTCCTCAGCAAGCAATGGGTGACTCACTCTCTGCTGCCACCAATTGGCTGCGGATCGAATTCTGGCTGCCTGTAGCTACTGTCTTTACATTCTGCATGGTCGTTTCTGCCGACCAAGGATATGCCGCGATCGGCGGTGACGAGGTTTACAATCCGCGAGTACTCAGCAACATCATTCGCCAAGTAGCGTTCTTGGGATTGGGGTCGGTTGGCGGACTGATGTTGCTGCGCGGCAGCCCCGCTTCGGCCCAGTCACATCCAGCCTGGACCATTGTCTTGCCAGTGATTCTGCTAATGATTTATATGCTGGCATCCGTACTATGGTCCGACGATCCTGAAACTACCTTCAAGCGCTCGATCACCGCATTACTGGTTGTGGTAACCGGCTTGGGAATTGGACGCGTTTGGGACGCAAAGAACCTATCCTGGGGCATCGTCTTGATATCCGGTCTATTTCTAGCAGCCGGAATATTGACTGAACTGAGGTACCGTTCCTTTCTGGCGGTTGACGAATATCGTTTTTCGGGTTTGTTCCACCCAGCCAAGCAGGCATTCAACTGCGGTTTTCTGCTGCTGGCCAGCTTGGCCATCTATCTGAGAGAACGAAGGGCGTGGATGCTTCTGATCGTGGGAGTAGCGGCCACGTTCTTAATCCTGACGAAGGCTCGTACGGGAACTGCCGCAGCGCTAGTTTCTGCGGTTTGGTTGATATCTCAGTACTCCAACATCCGTGGCTGGTTGATCTTGGGCATAGCTGGAGTGATACTTAGTTTCTCTGGCCTACTTCTCTACCAAGGTGCTACAGGTCAGTCGATCGAAACACAGCGAATTGCCACAATGGGCCGAAACGAGGAGTCTGCCGACCCTACGAAGCTAACTGGGCGATTGCCGATTTGGCGGCATGCGATTCAAGAGGTGGCAGATCGCCCAATCCTGGGTCACGGCTATGGAGCGTTCTGGACCGTGGGACGTCTGGCTGAATTCGAACGATTAAACGGATGGGCGCTATACCACGCTCATTCAACTTACCTTGAAACGCTTCTGAATGTAGGTTTAGTGGGATTGGTGATTGGAGTGCTCACAATCTTCTTGGTGCTGCACCGATCACAAACGCTAATTCGACAGGGATATGTCGACGCAGCCTTGGTCAGCGCATTGATTCTGATGGCTGCCCTGGGCGGCCTTTTTGAAATCGCCTTTATCAACCTGGAGTATGAATCGATCGTATTGATGGCGGCCATCGGCACGATGATCTTTTCGGTCAGTCCTCAGATCCAAGCCTCCTCAGCTTACAGACGCCGTGTCAGCCGGAATCGGAGGTGATTGGTAGTGACAAGTTCGACAAACCTCTTAAAAATCGCCTTCAATGCAATCTCGATTGGCGGAGGCGAAGTGGCTAACAAGGCTAGCGCTTTTATTGTATATGCTGCTGTCTCGCGAGTCCTTGGGCTGGAGCCCTTTGGGCAACTCGCATTAGGCTTAACGCTACTTTATACGTTTCACGTATTCGGCTACGCGGGCTTGCCAACCATTTTGGTGCGCCGTGTTGCTCAGCGGCCTCACTTGGCCAGACGCTACCTAGCCCATGGCTATTTGGCTGCCGCTTTAAGTTCTGGTTTGGCTGCAGCGGGCATGTTGCTGATTGTACTCTTGATGAGGTATCAACCGTCGACGACTTGGGTTGTGAGCACCTTGGCGCTGGCCGTGCCCTTTTACTCGCTTTCGATGATCACCGAAGCAGTCATCAAGGGAAAGCAGGAGATGCACTTGATTCCGGTCGGAAATTTTCCGGGTAACGCTGTAATGGTGTTCGGCAGTCTAGCTGTCCTTTGGCTGGGGTATGGCGTTTTAGCTGTGGCGTCTGTGGTGGTCATCTCTCGGATTTTAACTTGCTACACGCTGCACAAACTAGCCATGGATCTATTCAAGAATCAGCCGGCTCGCAGGGTTCGTTGGACATTGGCTTGGTGCCTGCTCTACTTCTCGAGAATATTCTTGTGGTCTGACGGTATTGCAGCCCTTGGTGCCTCACTTTACGGACTACTGCTTAGCAAATGTGCATCAGAACGAGAAGTCGGTATGCTCAGCGCCGCATTTCAACTCCTCCAGCCAATTCAAATCCTGTACCGCAGCGTTGGTCATAGCGCATTTCCGGCATTAGTAACTGCTGCGAAGACAGGACAACAGGCAGTGGCGGCCTTGGCACATCGAATTCTAAGCCACATGTTACGATTGTCATTTCCGGCTTGCGTAACAGTCTTCTTGTTTGCTGGCGAAATCCTGAATTTGGTTTATGGCAGTAAGGGCTTTGGCGACGCTGCTATGGTATTGCAGATCTTATCGCTAAGCCTGTTGCTGGAGCCACTGAATCCCATCCTAGGTCATGCATTGTGGGCTGTTGGAGCGGAACGGAATGTCTTCCGCATCGTGGTAGTGAATGTATTTAGTAGCATATTGTTGGGGCTGCCACTGATTGGAAGCTTTGGACTGACAGGCGCGGCTTGCGGTACCCTGCTCGGTAGCATCCTAAGCACTGGTCTCCACTACTGGACATTCGAGCGTCGGATAGGAAATCCCATGTTACTTTTGGAAGTCTTACGAACACTACCTGTTTCGTTAGTGGCAATCGCAATTATACTATTTTGTCCGTGGCCCAAACTGGCCGTGTGGGCAGTCGCGATGTTGATATACGGCAGTTGGACATTTGCGATTGCGCCTAATACGTGGCGCTGGCTGAACTATCGCCCCACTTGATCATCCTTAGCACTGTATCGATTAATAAGCGCCTTTCATGATGCAAAACGATGAGACCACGAATTCTACGATCCCGCCTAAACTATCGGTGGTGATCATTGGGCGCAACGAAGAGCAGTTCATAGCTGGTGCCATAGAATCCGTATTGGCCGCAGCACCTCTACTTGCAGGCCTGGAAGTGATTTTTGCAGACTCGGCTTCCACTGACCGAAGTGTCGATATCGCTAAACAATACCCCATCAAAGTCTTGCAACTAAGAAAAGATTGGCCGCTTTGTGTTGCCGCAGGCCGCTACACGGGCTACCTGCACTCTCGGGGTGATTATGTTTTTTTTCAAGACGGTGACTCACGCGCCGAAGCCGAATGGTTGGTCACCGCAGTCAGATTCATGGAAGAACATCCTGAATATGCAGCCGTCGCCGGAGTGCTGGATGAAGAATATGTCGACTCCCTGGGCGTTCACTGCGGCGGTGCGCCGAACGTCTTCCAACAGAATCTCAATCAATCTGTCAACGACTGCAAGAACTTAGGCGGCATCGCTCTCTTTCGTCGTCGGGCTATGGAGGTAGCGGGCCCAGTCAATCCTCATCTGCCCACTGCCGAAGATCACGAACTGTGCTTGAGGCTCAGAAACGCTGGCTTCAAGGTGGCTAGAATCTCCGGATTGATGGCCACCAAGTTTACGGAGAACCGTCAAACGATTCGAGAGGTGCTGCGTCGCAGTCGAACGAAAATGTACGACTACGGCGCGGTGGTACGACACGCGGGAGTCTATGGAGGTGCTGTGCAGTTTTGTTTAGATGGGATACCGTTTGTCGTTTCATTTGCATTGACCATTCTACTTTTTCTTATCGCTACGCCGGTGGTTGCATATTATGGACAACTATGGATGCTACCAGTTGCGATAGGATTGCTTGGTGTAGCCCAGATCATGAAGAAAGGCGGACTGCACGGTGCCGGTCTTTCCTTAGCGGTTCGAAGCGTAAGTACATACCGCACGGTTTTGTCCTATCTCAAGACTCGTGCCAAGCCTATTGAAGACTACCCAACCGATGTGATCCGTATTCGCTAGGTGATCAGTTCAACCCAGAGCAACCAAATTGACTAGGTAAGTGCAAATGTGTGGCATCGTTGGAATTGTCGACAATAGACTGGATGCGCATAGCGCTGAAATGTGTACTCGCGCTATGGCCGACCAGCTTGTTCATCGCGGTCCTGATGATCAGGGTCATGCGGCGGTCGCAGGGCGAAGTATCGGTATGCGGCGTTTGAGCATTATTGATTTGGCTGGCGGCCAACAACCGATCGCTAACGAAAGTTCTGACATCTATGTAGTCTGTAATGGTGAAATCTATAACTATGTCGAATTGCGGGAAGACTTGAAATCCCGCGGACATCGATTCTCAACGGGCTCAGATACTGAAGTTATCGTTCATCTGTACGAAGAGTACGGCGACAATTGCTTAGCGCATCTGCGCGGCATGTTTGGATTGGCCATCATGGATCTGCGCGGCCACGGGCGAGTCCTGATCGCTCGCGATCGACTAGGCAAGAAGCCATTGTTTTACTCCGAATACGGCGATCGCTTTTTATTTGGTTCTGAGATGAAGTCGCTTTTAGCCGCAGAGCCCAATCTATCGGAACCCAATTACGCTGCTTTGGGTGAGTTCTTTCAGTTAGGCTACATTCACCAGCCTGGTACGATTTTCCGCAATATTCACCGCCTACCGGCAGGTCATTATGCGGTCTACGAGCATTCGCATTTACAAATCCAACGTTACTGGGCGCTTAATTTTGAACCGGATGAATCACTTTCAGATGAGCAATGGTGCCAGCGGCTGGATGCGACTCTAGCGGAAAGCGTCAAGGTGCGATTGCGCAGTGATGTCCCGCTAGGCGTGTTTCTAAGCGGTGGACTCGATTCAAGCGCTATTGTAGCCTATGCTAGCCTTGCAGGTCTGAAGCCGCTTAATACATTTACAATTGGATTTGATGTTGATGAGTGGGATGAGTCTGAGGATGCTGCCATCGTCGCTCGTCACTACGGTACCAAGCATCATTTATTGCGACTATCCGAGGCAGACATGCGGGATTCGCTGGAAGACACGCTTCTGAAAATCGTGTTCTATTGCGATGAGCCGTTTGGCGATGCTTCTGCTTTGCCGACCTACCATGTCTCTCGGTTGGCCAAGCAGCATGTCACTGTTGCACTCAGCGGAGACGGCGGTGATGAACTGTTCGCAGGATACTCAAATTATAGAGGCATGTTGTTCGCTGAATCGTATCGCAAGTATGTGCCGTACCTGATCGGTCGCCATCTACTGCCGTTTGGCTTACGCACAACTTCAAGGCTTCTTCCCGGAGCGTGGGGCTACCAAGGACTAAGGTTTTCGAAAGTCTTTCGAGATAGCGCATTACCTTTGGCGCAAGCTTATCGTGACAAGGTCTCGATATGGCGATCTTCCGAGTTGAAGGAACTGTTCACTTCAGATGCAGCTCAAGTGTCTCTCTATCTTGGCGAACAATTCTTACCAGCACGACTGACTGAAATCATGATGCGGCAGGATCGCGACTTGGTCAGCCGACTGACAGAGATGGATTTGCAGTCGTATATGCTGGATGACATCCTAGTCAAGGTGGATCGAATGAGTATGGCAAATTCACTCGAAGTCCGATCTCCGCTTTTGGATCATCATGTGGCTGAACTGGCTGCGAAGATGCCAACCCGAATGAAAATAAGGGGATCCCGAGGCAAGCACGTTTTGAGGCAAGTGCTTCGAGACAAGTTGCCCAAACGGTCGATTCGTAAAGGCAAGCAAGGATTTGCCGTTCCGCTGCGCGATTGGTTTCGCAGCAGTTTGTCGCCCATGGTCAATGACTATTTAGGGCCAGGTGGTTATTTGCCGTCCGAATTGTTCAGTCAGAAAAAAGTCCAACAAATATTGCGTGAACATCGCGATGGTAGTGCGGACCATGCCCGCAAAATTTGGCTATTGCTCATTTTCGCGGCTTGGCATCGGTTGTACCAGCAAGGTGAGTTTCCAACGTCAGGTGCCTACTATTCGGAGGCTCATGCATGAGAGTCTTGATGATCTGCCCCGAATTACCGACTGCCAGCAAGCCTGGCACGATGGCACCTGGTGCTCGACAAATTTATTCCATACAACGTGCAGGCATTGAGACTCAAGTCTGCGATATGCGCGGAATACCGAAGTTGAAGTACCTACAAATGGTTCCTCGAATACGCAAAGCTATTCCGAACGTGGACCTAATCCATGCACACTTTGGATACTGTGGTTGGCTAGCACTAATCAGTAGAGCCCTTGTATCTCGCAAGGTACCCATCGTTATTTCTTTCATGGGTAGTGATTTGTTGGGCACACCTTATAACGAACAAGGAGATTTAGAGCGGCTGAGCAAACTGGAAATGAAAATCAACGTCGCGCTGGCTAATCAATACGATCAAGTGATTGTCAAGAGCGAAGAAATGGCGGGTCGAGTTCGACATGTGAGTTGTCACGTAATTCCGAATGGAGTTGACCTAGAAGTGTTTAAGCCGATGGCACGTGAACAGGCATGCGACCAGATCGGCCTTGACCATCGTCAACTTCATGTATTGTTTCCAGGCAACCCAGATAACCCTAGAAAAGGGCATCAGTTAGCCACTTCAGCGGTGAGAATTGCGGAGAAGTTGATTAACCGGTCGATTGACTTGGTGCCCTTATGGCGTGTCAATGCAGACAAGGTGGCTGTTTACATGAATGCCTGTAACGCCATGGTGATGACAAGCGTGTTTGAAGGGTCACCTAATGTAGTTAAGGAGGCCATGGCCTGTAATTTGAGTGTGATAGGCGTCCCGGTTGGTGATGTTCATGAAATGTTGCAAGGAGTCGAGGGTTGTTGCCGCACTTCCCGTGACCCTCTCCAGATTGGACAGGCTTTGGCAAACGTGCTAAATTCCGCGGCTTCATCCAATGGTAGAGAGATACTCCAGGCGCGACAACTGAGCCTGGAAGGAGTAGCCGAGCGGATAATTGCCGTCTATCACAAGGCATTGTCGCAGGACCAGCAGCTCTTTCAGCATACAGGGATAACCGCCTGATGAAGCTTGAACAAAGCAAGTTGACGATCCGCAAATACAATGAAATTCCTGATTGGGATGCCTTTGTAGAAGCTCATCCTCACGGCACCATCTTGCATACCACCGACATGATTCGTTGTGAGGAGTGTACCAAGCGACATATTCCACACGCATTTGGTGTTCTGGACTCTAACGAGAACCTTTGTGCGCTATTGGTTGCCGTGCGGGTTAGTATGTTAACGGGAGTCCCCAGTACGCTAACTTCACGCTCCATCTTTTACGCAGAACCCATTTGTTTAGACACGCCTGAAGGACATGCCGGCTATAACGTTCTGCTACGACATCACGACCAGTGTATGTGCAAGACGACACTTTTTGCAGAGATGCGACTTGTGCATGAAGTATCTGGCTTTCACTCACAACTGATTGAAAATGGCTATCAGCGACGAGGATATCTGAACTACGAACTGAATTTAGCAGGAAGCGAAGTTGAGCTTTTTTCCGCGATCGGACAAAAAAGTAGGAATAACGTCCGCTGCGCGAACAGGAAGGGCGTCCGTGTGGACGAAGTGGATCCGGCGGACTGTGTGGAACTGATCTACTCATTGATTTCTGAGAGCTACGCACACTCCAAAGTCCCGATGGTCGATTCTACCCTGTTTCAATCCGCAGCTTCCATCCTTTCTAGGTCCCAATTTCGTGTAATGACTGCCATATACAACGAAACGCCGATAGCTGTGGTTTGCTTTCTGACTTTCAAAAAAAGGGTCATCTGTTGGTACGCCGGAACGAAGCGACTGCCAGGTGTTCCGGCCGTGTCGAGAGTCTTTTGGGAGGCTATTCGACAGTTTGCTCGAGAAGGTTTCGAGATCTTTGATTTTGCAGGTGGCGGATGGGAAGGGGAAGAATATGGTCCAGGGCGATTTAAGTCCAAGTTTGGCGGACAACAGTCAAACTATGGCCGATACAGAAAAATCTACGCACCATGGAAGTTGAAGACCGCGCAGTCAGTATACGAAACTGTTCGCGAATACATTGCCCCCAAAAGTCAGCTAGATACCATTTTACGTCAATAACCAGCTTCACCACTCGAGCAAAAAACAGTTTTCGTCGAAAGCGGTCCCCTACCAATGAAATCTGAGCGTAAATTCCGAGTCTTGATGCTGCTGGAGAACGAGTCCTACCCGGAGGATTGTCGTGTTCTTTTACAAGCCGAATCGTTATTGGCGGCAGGTTATCAGGTTTCAGTAATATGTCCGACAGATAAAAATAGTACCCGCAGAGTAGAGACAATTGACGGTGTACGTGTGTATCGATATCCGAAACCCCCGCACTACAACGGATTCTTTGGCTACGTGTTTGAGTACGGTTACTCAATATTGATGCAGTTTTTGTTCACCGTTTACCTCTTTTTGCGTCGCGGATTTGATGCCATTCACATGCATACTCCGCCCGACATGAACGCCATCATTCCAGTCTTCTTCAAATTGGTTGGTAAAAAGTTTGTCTATGATCTTCATGATCTGTCTCCTGAGTTGTATTTGGCGCAACGCGGCGGTGAAGGAAGCAAAATACTTCACTGGCTACTATTGCAATGTGAGAAATTTGCCTCGCGAACGGCCAACGTTCTTATCGCCACGAATGAAACTCAACGCGACGTTCAAGTCCATCGTTGTGGTGCTGCTGAAGCCAAATGCTTTGTTGTTCGCAATGGCCCGAATGACAGTTTTCTGCGAGATGTCTCGCCCAAACACAAATTGCGTCAGCCAGGTCGATTGAACATCGGTTACGTTGGTGTCATCGGTGTGCAAGATGGTGTCGATTACTTGGTACGTGCAGTTCACTTGCTGGTAACTGAATTCCAAAGAACTGATCTCCAGGTCATTATCGTTGGAGGCGGCCCGGCAGTGGATGAGTTAAAAGCCTTAGTCAAATCATTAGGACTCTGGGAGCTTTTCTATTTTTCAGGGATGATTCCATTTTCAGAAGTTCCAGCGTACATCGCTGCGTTTGATATCTGCAGCACACCAGATCCTAGCAATTCGTATAACGACAGTTGCACTACGATCAAGACCATGGAATACATGGCTTTAGGCAAGCCAGTAGTTTGCTTCGAAACCTCAGAGAATATCAAAACGGCTGGCGATGCCGCGCTTTATGCTAAGAATAATGATGTCAAGCAGTACGCAGCACTAATGGATCGTCTCATGGATAATACTGATTTGCGTGAGAAAATGGGCCAGATTGGACGGAGCCGTGTTCTTAACGGACTGACATGGAATCATCAATCGATCCAGTTGATTGACGCCTATGATAAGTTATTCGGGGTCAGCCGAAATATTGGCGACAACGCACGTGACTTGTCGATAGGTAACCTTCCGAAATCCAAGGTTCTTAGCGAAGGTTGCGTGAAGGATTAGGGCCGATTATAGAGCGAGGCGTGTTGTTGATTGGGGGAGACTTCCAAGCTGTCGGGGTAATGCGTGCTTTGGCTTCTGAAGGCATCCCCTGTTTTCTACTAGCACCAGAGCGTGGAATCGCAGTCCATTCAAGGCACGCCCGGCGACAAGCGCGCAAGTATGATCTTTTGGACGACCCCAACGCAGTTGACTATCTAAGTAACCTTGCGCAACGTGAGGGGCTAACGGGTTGGGTGGTTTTCTGTGTCAATGACGAGACAATTGCTTTTCTGGCCAAGAAACATGAGGAACTTGCACAGACTTTCGTATTGGCGGTACCACCGTGGGAGATAGCGCAGAACTTCTATGAAAAGGACAAGGCTTATGCATTGGCAGAGTCTTGCGGTATCTCTATACCTCGCCAGTATAAGGCGGATCAGTTGGAAAGCATCATCCAAGCCCAGCCCGATTATCCGTTGGTTTTGAAACCATCCTTTAAGAAGCACTACTACGAAAAGACTGGAAACAAGGCGATTCGTGTTAACAACGAAGCTGAACTCCGTCGTGAATACGCGGCAATGCGAAAACTGATTCCCGGCAGCCAGATCTTGGCTCAGGAGATGATCGCTGGTGGTACACGCAACCTATTTTCGTACGCAACACTTTTTGATGGTGAACGAAGCGTATCTGGCTTAGCCGCAGCTCGCCTGCGCCAGCATCCCATGGACTTTGGGCATGCAACAACCTACGCTGAACAGCGAGACAACCCAATCTTGGAACAACTGGCAACTAAATTCTTGCGTGCGCTCAAATATAGGGGTGTTGCTGAAGTGGAGTTCATGTTGGATGAAAGATCGGGAAAATACACGTTCATAGAAATGAATGGTCGGTTTTGGGGTTGGCATGTACTGACTCAAGTGGCCGGCTTGAATTTTCCAGCAGATCTTTTTCACTTGATGTTAGGGCACGAAGTAAAGCGGCCCAATCCAACAGTGAAAGACGCGCGTTGGATGCGAATGATCACTGATGTGCCTACAGTGATTCGAGAAGTCGTTTTAGGACGGATGTCGCTTCGCCGCGAATACTTGCCAACTTTGACTGCTCGCAAGGGATTCTCCGTATGGTCATGGTCCGATCCTTTGCCATCGATTATCGAGGTCTTGATGGCACCTTACCTTTGGTTGAAAAAAGGGTTTTAATCCGTTTTTGATTCTTACTTAGCGCTCGCTGCTACGTGGAGGCTTTTGAACTTTATGCTTATTGAAACGTTGGCCAGCACCCTCACTTTTACTATCATTTTTGCGGCTGGCAGGAAATGGGAACTGAAGATACGCCACTATCTGCCCTGGTCGGTTTTTATAGCGATGTTGGTGGCCGGCATGACCTGCTGGCTATCTTACCGCTTTCCAGACTTTCCTTCACTTGTCATCGCGGCGTCTACCCTGTTTGTTGGGCTTATTGTCTCGATTGTTGCGATGTTGTTTTTCTTTTTTCGTGATCCCAATCGAATTTCGCCGCACTGTAACAATTGGATCATGTCGCCGGCCGATGGCACCGTGATTTACGTTAAGGAGATCCATAGTTCGCGTTTTCCTTTTGCTGTTAAAAACGGCAATGAAATACCGTTGAAAGAGTTCACTACGGTAGACTTGATTCCAGATCGAGGAATTCATATTGGGATCGCAATGAATTACTTGAATGTCCACGTGAACCGAAGTCCGATCGCGGGGACGATTAGCATGCTAAAGCCTATACCCGGGCTATTTGCATCGCTTAAACATATTGAATCTTTATTGGAGAACGAACGGGTGTTGATGGTCTTTGAGAACGACAACCTGAAGGTTGGAATCGTGCAGATCGCATCGCGTCTTGTTCGTCGGATCGTTCCTTTTGTCAAGGCTGGACAAGTAGTTCAGCAAGGCGATCGCGTTGGGCGAATTACGTTTGGATCACAAGTGGACCTATTAGTTCCGTACCAGGAAAACTTAAAGGTCTGCGTCAAAGTTGGTGATGAAGTTTCTGCCGGAACTTCGCAAATCATCGAGATCCTGAAGAAGACCAATTAGAGAATGACATTTGTTGACTGCGAATCGCGAAGCCTCGCTCAGGCGACTGCTAGGCCGCAAAAATGCTTCATCGACCAGACGCCCCATGGTGATTATGACCATCCAGTCGACCTCCACAATTGGTTTAACCAGCAGTCTCATCAAATCACGCTTTGTCACCCCTTGAAACGCGCTTCCCGAATCACCAGTTAGAGTCAGGTCTGAGAAGAATTCAGCATGTCCGAAACAGTTCAATTTGCCTTTGATGGCGTTCTGGAGAATGTGCTGGCAAAGCACTTTTCTCGTGACTCAGCAAACGCTTTGCTCAGTACGAAATTCAGACTTTACTATTTGCTCAGGCCATTGATTCCCATTGCTCTTCGACAGGCCTTGCAGCGCACTCGCAACCGTTCGATAGAGACCAATGACGACTGGTATATTCCTGTCGAATTTCTTGCTGAATTTCGCGACGCTCTAAGGTCAATTGATCTGCGGGCTAAAGTGATCCACCCTTGGCCTGATGGCCATCGTTATGCTTTATCATTGACTCACGACATTGAGACGTCCCACGGCCAACGATTGGTTTCAGATATTGCAGAAATGGAAGAGAGGCTAGGTTTGCGCTCAGCGTGGTATTTCATCCCGTACAAGTACAAGCTTGACCAAAAGCTGATCGCGGATCTTAAGGCTCGTGGCCACGAGGTGGGAATTCACGGGTACAATCATGATGGAAGGCTATTTACTTCAAAAGCTATCTTCAGCTATCGCGCCAACTATATTAACAAAGCTGGCAGGCTGCTACAAGCCAAAGGCTTTCGTGCTCCCATGGTTCATCGCAACTTGGAGTGGATGCAGCAACTTGAGTTTGCCTACGACGCTTCATGTTTCGATATTGATCCCTTTCAATCGATGCCTGGTGGCGTTGGCGGTGTTTGGCCGTTCATCGTCGGTAAATTGGTGGAGTTGCCCTATACGCTCCCTCAAGATCACACCTTGTTGGTCTCTTTAGGACAGCCACCTTTTGGAGCTTGGGTGAATAAGATGAATGTACTTAAGCGACTTGCAGGAATGGCCATGTTGATCACACATCCAGACTATTTAACGACTGTCGAAAATCTCGGACAATACCAACGCTTCTGTGAGCATGCCGTCAGCCAAAAGGATAACCCATGGCTTTGCCTGCCGCGCGATATCGCCTTGTGGTGGCGATGTAGACAGGATTCCTCGGTCGGAAATGACGGCAGTATCCTTGGACCAGCCAGTGCTCGTGGACGTACGGTCGAGCTAACCGAGTTGTTTCAGGATCTGTTAGATGACTAAAAGTCAATCCCTGAACAATTCAGACCCGACACTCTACACTATTCCTGGTAGCAGCGGCGAAGGTTCTGACGTAGGCTATCGCGCGAACGACATCGGCAATCGACCGCATGTGCCGGTGTTAGATGGATTTCGCGGGCTAGCAATACTGATGGTGACACTATATCGTTTCGCCGAAGTATCATTATCAGCCGAAGTGATTAGTAATCTGCCAAGTAAGGCCATCTTGATTGGTGCAGCAGGCGTCGATTTCTTTTTTGTCCTGTCCGGCTTTCTGATCACAGGCATCCTACTGGAAGCCAAAGGCAATGACACCCGCTATTTCACCAATTTCTACGCGAGACGTTCACTTCGCATTTTCCCACTGTACTTTCTGTCGTTAGCTCTATTTCTGTACATCCTTCCGCAATTGTTTCTCAATTCAGCAGTTCTAGATTCCATCACTGGTTCCCATCTGCACCTATGGCTATACACGTGCAATCTCAACATGGCCTGGCTCAACGCTTGGTCTTACGGCAGTCTGAATCACTATTGGTCGCTAGCCATCGAAGAGCAGTTCTATTTGGTTTGGCCACTTCTAGTTTATCTAATCTCCAGTCGTCGTTTACTGCAAGGCTGCACGGTTGCTCTGCTGTTCTTCGCTAGCTTACGAGTCCTAGCCAGCTACCTTGCGATCGGCGATGTTACCGAAAAGACTTTCACGCTCTTCCGAATGGATGGATTGCTATTAGGAGCCATGGCGGCGACCGCTAGCCGATTGCATCCGTCGTTGTTGAGACGCCAACTGTTATGGAGAATTCTGTGTGTGATTATTGCCTTCGCCTATCTAGCGACGCTTGCGGCGGGCAGCAACGATCTGACCATTCGATATACCGTGGTCTCGCTCTTGGCGGCAGCATTACTACTGTCCGCGTTGGCTTCGCCACAGCGATCTGTTGAGCGACGCGTATTGGAATGCTCACCGATGCGGTTGCTTGGGAAATATAGTTATGCCATGTACATCTTTCAATTGCCACTGATCGTTCTTTTGCACCCCTGGGTTTCGTCAACCAAGTTAACCGATCTGCTGGGCAGCGAAATCATCGCCGGAATCGTGTACGTCCTATTGATGTTCGGTATCACTTATTGGGTCGCAGTTGTTTCATGGCACACGCTCGAAAGATGGTTCTTGCGCCTGCGAAAGCGATTCAGTTCCATCAAAGTCGTAACTCCATAAACGCTACGGCAACTGCCAGCGTTTGCGCAAGGCCCATTCTGCGCTCATCAAGCCACAGAACAACAGCGCAAAGAGCCATGAATCCCAAGCTTCATCTCCTAGGCTTCGACGCTGGATGATTTGCGTCGTTGTGTCTGTCTGGCGTTGCTGAATCTTTGCGATCAACTTGCCAACGTCTTCCGGCAAGAACAATTCACTACCAGAACTAGAACCAGCGGCAACCAGATTGCTCATCATCTGCCAATCGGTCTCGGGCATAGTCAGCTCGCGGGAAATGTCCTGAACCATAAATGCAATCTGACCATTATGCTTCTTGCCTGTCGAATTGGTAGCGGTCAAATCCACTTGGTAGAGCCCCGGTCGATCCAGTCCGGACAAATTGCATTCTCGAAGATTCTCCCCAACCGAAGTGGATTCGATTTGCCTAAGAGAAGTTCGATCGCGGCTAAGTGTTATTTGCAACTCGGATGGCATCGGAGCTTGTTCACTGCCGCCGTACCATTCAATTCCTATTCTAGGTGTTGCATCGATGTCCTGCCGCCTAGAATCGATAGTTAGACGAAAACCTTCTTCCAGCTTATCGCGACTGACTAGCCATAACATGGCTTGCCGCCAGAAGGTCTGGTGGGCTTTCTTTTGTCCAAACTCCGCTCCAGCCAAATACCATCGCCAGGTTGAGTCCCCGGCGAAAGCTAAAACACGTCCACTTCCGAATTGACCAGCAACCAAGCCTGGTTGACCTAGTGTGTCAGCCAATAAGACCTGAGTGCCCGGTGCCGTTGATAACTTCTGAAAGCGATTCATGCCATCCATCGGCTTAAGCTTTTCCCAAAGTCTCGTGTTGTCGGGTTCGGGTAACAAACTGGTCACTGGATGCGGTCGTGTGGGCAGCAATTGAACCGGCTGGACCAGATGAAACCGCTGATCGATCTTTTGATCCCACTTTTGACGATCGGGCAACATCTGCACCGGAATTGCGGCTGCCAATTGGCTGCTTTGATATCCACCGGCATCAAAGCTGAGATAGCCTCCCAAGAACAACAGACCAGCCCCCTGTGAGACACGATCCAAAATTCTTTTCTGAGTATTATCATGCAAAGCAGCGGAATCCAGATCCCCGATCACGAAGACTTCAACACCCTCGAAGTCGATTTGGCTACTTAAGTCAATCGGCCAACGCGCTCGCTGTCGCTCGGGCAACCAAGCGTACTGGACGTCGAAGTCAACCGAAGCATCCAAAGAAAGCTTCAGGTAGCGCTGTTCGTACCGTGGCTGTCCTTCTAGCATCAAAATGCGCACACCGCCTTCGCGAACCGTCACGAAACTAAGCTGCTGATTATTGGAACTGACCTGCTCATTGGTGTCGACTCGCGCTTGGGCTACCAACAAGTAGTCCCCTGGTTCCGATAACTGAACCCGAAAATCCAACGGGATTTTTTCCGCTGATTGTGAGGGTAAGACGCGGCGGCGTTTCAGCTCGCGATCAGGTTGTTGAGCCGACCGAAGCGTCAGCGTGACTTCAATTGGTTGATTCTGCATGCCGGTAGCAGAAATCACTAGCGGAACGCTGATCTCCTTGTTAGCAAACGCGGTGATTTCATCTTGCAAGTTTTCGACTGCGACGTCCCTAAGCAAGTCACTTGCGCCTCGAGAACCAATCCCAACAAAGTAGATCGGCTGGTCCATCTGAGCCATCTGTTTGGCGGTCAACAAAGGGTCGCTTTGAGGCGGCAATTGAGTTTGAGTGGCATCGCTCATCATCACGACGCCACGAAGCGGCGGATCAGTCTGCGTCTTGACAACCTGGGCTAGCGCTGCCCCCAAGTCTGTTCCGCGACCTTCAGGCTCCTGCGAGAACGAATTGTCCAGCGCTGGCATGTCCTGTTGAGATGCGACCGATGCAGTGCGATCAAAAAAGTAGGGAATCAACTTGGCCCCATCTATCGACAAGTCAGTGGCCCGGACAAGCGCCTGCCAGACCTCCTGCTGTGCGTTCCAACGTGTCATACCTGCTGCGCTACTGGGCAGTGTCATACTTTGACTGCGATCCATCAGCACGGCAATGGCACCTTCCGATGCGCGATGGGTGGTAGACAGCAGTGCCGGTCGCATCCAGGCCAATAGTAACATCGCCGACGATAAAACTCGAAGTGACACCAACAACCATCGCTTGGAACGGCTTATCTGCTTTGCACTGAGCGTCAAAAGCAAACTCGCCAGCGTAATCAGCGTTAATGCAACCACCACCCATAGGCCGTATATTGGATCAACCGCCAGTTGTGCGAGCAGAAGAACGCTCAACTCAGCCGAAACGCTTGTTAGCTTCACCATCTATGCTCCCTCTTTGCCCAAGCGAAGCGGAATTTGATAGAAGCGGTTCGACATTATTTGTTCAGCCAAAAACAAAGCTGCCACAAATAGCATCATCAGCGGATACAACTCTCGCCCAAACCTTGCTTGTCCCACACTGCTATCTACCTCCTCACGATCTCGCGCGATGCGGTAGGCTCCAGCCCCCAACAACAGGTCTAGTTGCTCGGTGGTTGCCTGAGTCAACTGAGTGTCCGAGGCGGGAATGTTTACAGAAAATCCGCGGCTGACCGGCCCTCCCATCGTGCCACGCAAGAAATAGATGCCTGGATCGGACGGCTGGCCTACCATCAAACTTCCATCCAACGACTGAAGCGAAGTTCGCTGAGCATCGGGCCAGTAGAGCTCCCAGCGACTCGGCCAAATCGTCGTGTCGTTACTAAGTTGAACCGTAGCTCCTGACGCATAAGTCAAACCACCCGCGTCAATACCACTTAGCGACCTGAGTGCTCCACGAAGAATTCCAAAAGCCACCCAGAATTGATCTGAGATCCACATCTCATTCCATAGAGGACGAACGGTTGATTCCGGTTCCGGCAGAGGTGTGGTCAACGTCAGCACCTGTCCTTTACCAATAGTCTGCTGAGTCAATAGAGTTGAATTGTGATTTGCAACAGTTGCCAAGACTTGTGTACTCGAGTGCAATTGCTGAAAATCCCAACTACGAAAAATTGGCATCCTTTGCCACGCGATTTCAGTGACAGGATACTGCAACTCCTGATATACCAAATGCGAGGCCGCATTGGGTTGCCAGAAACCGGTCCTATCCGTGCCAGGACGACTTGCGATTCGCGCAGATTTCCCAGGCAGCAATTGCGATATCGGGAAACCGTCCAAACTAGCCTTAACCTGCTCCAGAGCCGGACCGAGGATCAGCATTAGCCCCTTTCCCGATTCAACTTGCTTCTCAAGAGCATCAACGGTTGACTTCGCCAAGTTGGGCGGATCGAACATCACAATCACTTGGTATCGTTCAAGCTCGGCTTGAGGCAACTGCAAGTAGCTGACCACATTGATCAAAGCTGTGCTGTTGGCATGAGCAGCCTGTCCGGGGCCAGTGATCAACTGCAGCATCTGTGCAATCTCGGTCTGATCACAAGCGATCAAAGTGGGCTGAGGCTTCTGAGCAACGATCGAAACAAAGCGTTCGTTGTCGATAGTCAGCGGATCAGACTTGTCTAATCGGATCTTAAAGTGATGAATCCCAGCGCTCAACTGGCGAGCACTCAACTCCACCTGAGTCGCATTGGACTGGGATATTTGCACCAATTGCCGATCAACCACGTTGCTTGCCGGCAATTGTAACTGACCTCGATTGATGACAGGTAGCCGAGGATCGTGCATGAATTGCCAAAGTTCGACACTGGCCGTCTGATTCGATCCTTCTGAGCCCCGCTGACCGACCGCGACTTGGAAGTTCACGTCAGATCCCTCGGGAACAGTTGGCGCATCAATGCGTGGATCCCCCAAATGCCAATTGACAGGTTGGGGTACTCCAACATCCACGATTTGAATTAACACCTGGTTCTGATTTTCCGTAACCAGAGCGACCAGATCTGGCTGCGCCGTCGACCAGGCAGCCAGATTCAAATCGGTCAAAACGTAGACCTCTTTTCGCTCTAACGGGTCAGCCACGACCAGATTCATCGCAGTGCGCAGTCTGGCTGCCAAATCGACACGGCCCGTCGTCTTCTGCAATCGTTCGACAAGACCAACAGCAATTCTTGGGCTGATTGATAGAGAACTGACCGGTGCATCACTTAGAATTGCCACATGGCTATCCGGTGGAGCGCGATCCAATAGCCACAACGCCATCTCTTGAGCCGCCTCCAATCGAGTCTGATTGTTGGACTGGTAAGACATGCTTGGCCCGGTATCGATGACAAGAACCATAGCTACCGGTGCATTGGCATCGGCCGAGGGCAGGGCAGGGCCGCGAGTCATAGTTACTGCACCCCACAAAGCCGAACCCATCCACAATAAAATGGCGATCAGCGCAGTTACGCCCCAGACCATCCTTGGTCGTCGCGAAGACCACGCGATTGCAGAAGCCAAGGTTGCCAGCGCTGCCAACACCACCAAGCCAGCAATCGCAATCGTGCTGCCCAACATAGCGCTGTGAACGCGCGGACGCGCCAATGCCAGAATCAGTGCCGCTACCAACAAAACGCGCAGAAGCATTAGCAAAAAGTGTCTCAGTCGCCAGCTTGCACTCTCCTCAAGTCGCGTCTGACGAACAAAACGCAGCGCAGGAAAATCGATCAATTGCGGTTGCTGTCTACCCAGCAGATGTAGGGCGACCGGAATAAGCACAAGGGCCATGCCACCTAACAGCGAGAGATGAGCAAAATTCATAGACCAGATGCATCCTTCGACTGATCAAAAACGGTTTCGTCTTCGTAGCAAATACTCCATCAACGCTCGATCGTATGGTTGACTTGTATCTAGTGGTACATAATCTATTCGCGATTCTGACAGCCTTTGCTTCAGTGTCTCGCGAAACGCTTTGATTCGGCTCCGATAGTCGGCTGCAGCATCTGCAGCCAACACAGGTTCGACTTCACCGGTCTCTGGGTCACGCATGCGCAAATTACCCTGAAAGGGAAAGGTGACCTCCGCCTCGTCCAAGACATGAAACACGATGATGTCGTGCCCCGCGTGCCTAAGATTTCGAAAAGCTCGCAGCATCGACTCCTGATCGGTCAATAAATCGCTAAACAACATCAACAGACTACGGTGACGCAGCATGGCGGATAACTGAGCTAGCGAGCCTGCCAGATCGGTTTGTCCTGATACCTTCAGCCGCGTTAATTGGCTAAGAATTGTTGGCAACTGCCCGCGACGGCTACGCGGCGGCACACAAGCACCAAGCTTCGTATCAAAAGTTACCAAGCCCACTGGATCTTGCTGGCTGATCATTAGATAGGCCAGTGCGGCTGCCAGACAAATCGAGTAATCCAGCTTCGTCAGGCTTTGGCGATAGGTGTAGTTCATCGATTGGCTCAGATCGATGGCTAAATATCCAGTAATGTTGGTTTCGGCTTCAAATTTCTTTACGTAATATTTGCCAGTCTTGGCGTATGCTACCCAGTCGATATCCTTGGGATCATCGCCCGGTGTATATCGCCGATGCTCGCTGAATTCGACGCTAAATCCGTGATAGGGGCTAGCATGCAGGCCCTGCAGAAAACCACGCACGACCATCTGCGCTCGTAAATCGAGTCGCTTGATTTGAGCGGCTAATTGTGGCTTGAGATACTGTTCAACAGCGACCATGGATTTTGATCTCTATTTCTGGCCCGATGCTGATTCAAACTTAGGGACGTCCGGAGCTGGTATCTCCTTGACCAATCGCTTCACGATCTGCTCACTATCAAGACCTTCAGCTTGCGCCTGAAAATTGGTGCTTAGGCGGTGACGCAGAACCGGCACAGCTACTCGGCGAACGTCTTCGATGCCAACACTAAAGCGACCATCCATTGCAGCAATCGCTTTACCCCCGTTGATTAAAAACTGTCCCGCTCGAGGCCCAGCCCCCCAATCCACCAGCTCTCGGACAAATTTTGGCGCACGATCATCGGCCGGTCGCGTTGCCCGCACAAGATGGGCGACGTATTTGACGATATACGGACTGACCGCCACGCTTTGAACCAGCTTTTGAATGTTCAGCACCGCTCGCGCCGAAAGGATCGTCTGAATTTCAGGCTTCTCGTTGCGAGTCGTATTCAGCAGAATCTGCTCTTCCTCCTCCAAAGTGGGATAGCCTACCTTGATGTTGAACATAAACCGGTCCAACTGAGCTTCAGGCAGTGGATAGGTTCCCTCCTGTTCGATGGGATTTTGAGTTGCAATCGTGAAAAACGGATCAGGCAGCGCGTAGGTTGTTCGGCCTACAGAAACCTCACGCTCTTGCATGGCTTGCAGCAAAGCCGCCTGAGTCTTCGGAGGTGTTCGGTTGATTTCGTCCGCCAACAGAATATTGGTGAAGATCGGCCCCTGCACAAAGTTGAACTGACGCCGTCCAGATTCATCTTCATCAAGTACATTCGTACCGGTGATGTCCGAGGGCATCAGGTCCGGTGTAAACTGCACTCGATTAAAGCTGACATCGATGATGCGCGCTAACGTGCTGACCATCAGTGTCTTGGCCAGTCCAGGTACACCTTCAAGCAGACAGTGACCGCGCGTGAAGATAGCTGCCAGCAACTGCTCAACGACCTCCGACTGACCAACGATCACCTTGGCCAGTTCCTGCCGCATGGTGTCCCGATGATCGCGGAACTCCTTTAGCAAATCGCCTACGTTTTTTGGTTTAGTGGACACGTCTTGCAATCCTATACTTAATAGCGGAACCAACTACTCACAGGTGGGATGCAGTTGCATGCTTAGCAGGTGACGCTGGCCTGGGGATCCGTTATAATCCTGCAGGCGATCTACAGCTCACACCCAACGACCCTGCCTCACCGACTACTCAGCCTGAGATCTCTTGCCGTATTATCAGCCAATGTGCCTAATGACAGGAAGACCATTATGCCGCCTATCCGGAATCTGATTGTCGGACTGAGCACAATTCTAACGGTTATGACGTTCAGCGGCAGGACACTAGCCCAGGTGGAGCTGACTCCCGCACAAGTTCAGCGGGGTATCGACCGAGCCGTCCAGTACTTGCTGAGCATGCAGCGCGCCGACGATGGCGGCTGGCCTGAAGTCTCAGACCACGACCGTGGAGCTTCGTCGCTGGCCACCCTAGCGTTGCTGAGTGCAGGTGTGCCGCCAGATAATCCTGCCATGCAACGAGCGCTTAATTACATCACGGCCAAAGAGCTGGCTTCCACCTACTCCGTTTCGCTCCAGACCATGGCGATGTGCGCTGCAAATCCAAGTCGTTATGCTCCGCAAATCCAAAGGAATGCTCAGTGGCTAATCAAAAACCAGATGCCGAACGGTGGTTGGGGCTACGGACACGTGCAGTCATCGACAGACCCTTCCAACAGTCAATTTGCTTTGCTTGCGCTGCATGAAGTACAGCGAGCTGGCATTCCGCTGGCTGAACAGCAGAGGCAGAAATGCTTTGAAATGGCCAGGCAGTATTGGCTTAAGCAACAAGCCGAAGACGGCAGTTTCTCGTACAGCGGAAGTTCCCCCAGTGGAAGCATGACGGCGGCAGGCATCGCTTCGCTGATCATCGTAGGCTCCCAAAGTGATCAACTGCAGGCATCCGCCGTCACCGCAATCCTGTGTTGCGGCCAACAGCGCGACAGCGGACAACAAGTGCAACGCAGCTTAAGTTGGCTGGCGAGCAACTTTAGCGTTACCACCAATCCCGGCGGCAGCCAACAGCATTACCTTTACTACATGTATGCTATGGAGCGCGTTGGACGGTTGGCCGGCTTGCGTTATTTTACTAACCAAAATCAAATTCGCATCGATTGGTATCGCGAGGGCGCGTTGGCTCTTTTGCGGATTCAGAACGAAAGTGGAACTTTTGGAACCTCAAGCTATGGCAACGAGATCAGCGAGGTGTCATTCGGATTGTTGTTTCTGGCCAAAGGCAAAAGACAGGTAGTTGTCAATCGCCTTGAATACGGTCAGTCACAAGACTGGAACCAGCATCCGTTGTCCACTCAGCACCTGGTGGCACACACGGAACAGGCTTGGAAGCGAGATCTGGCTTGGCAGATCGTGCGACTTGAGACAGCACGCGTGGCCGATTTGGTGGAGGCTCCTGTGCTGTTTATCTCTGGTCGTTCGGCTCTTAATCTGTCTCAGGAACATAAGAAACTGCTGAAAGACTTTGTAGAGCAACAAGGTGGCTTCATCTTTGCGGAAGCGTGTAACGGCGACGGTTGCCAAGGTGTTCAGTTCGAGAAATATTTCCAAGACCTTGTTGTTGAATTGTTTCAGCAGCCGCTCGAAAAACTGTCTCCAGATCATCCTATATGGTCAGCGCAGGCTCAGGTTCAGCCGAAAGATTTGCCTTCCGGAGCGTGGTTGTACGGTGTACAGACATGCTGCCGACTAGGCGTCGTCTACTGCCCCTACAGCCTTTCCTGTCGTTGGGAATTGAAACTACCGTACGGAAATCGCGATAAATATTCTGAATCCATTCAATCGGATATCGATACGGCTACCAAGTTGGGGATCAACGTTTTAACCTACGCATCTGGAAAGGAACTGAAGCAAAAACTGGACACGGTCAGCATCTTAAAGCAGGTTGTCAAAGCTACAGCAACCGATCGTGGTCTATTCATGCTGCCCGTTTTGAATCACAACGCGGGAGCCGACGACGCGCCCCGAGCGGTCAAGACTTTGATCGAATGGCTCAACCAGGAGAATCCGTTTCAGATGAGCAGCGAGAAGCGGTTGATTTCAATTAGTTCCGACCAACTGCAACTCTATCCCGTTGGTTTTATGCACGGACGCGGTATCCTTAAGTTGGACGAACCCCAGAAACAAGCCCTACGCGATCACTTCTCCGCTGGCGGATTCTTAATCTGTAACGCGATTTGCGGCGATATTCAGTTTGTCGACAGCTTCCGACAGGAGATGCAGCAAGTCCTCGGTCAACCACTCACAGCGCTTGACGCTAGTCATCCACTATTTTCTAACAAATACCAGGGTTTTGACCTGAAGCAAGTTTCGGTTATGGACCCAACCAAAGCAGAAGGTGGTCAAATCGTCGCGATGACACGCAAGTCGTCACCAATCATCGAAGCTGGATATGTTGACGGCCGAATGGTGGTCGCCTTTTCGCCGCTGGACATGAGCTGTGCGTTGGAAAGCCGTCATTCGCTACAGTGTAAAGGTTACGTTCGGGAAGATGCCGCACGCCTGGGCATCAATCTGGTCCTGTTTGGCTTGCAGCAGTGATCAACCAGAATGGCAAATGCACCGTTAATCGCTCGCTGGGAAGCCGTACTATGGCTGTTTCGACTTGCTGCAGTTCTTTACACTGAATCGGGGAAAGCGGTAACTCACGTAGAAACTCGAGGTAGTCAGCCTTCGGCGGTTCGTATCGATCCAACAAATACTGTTGGCACACCAGTCCCGCCATGTGACACAAGACGCCTAGCCTACGACCAATCGTCGGGTCTGCCCCACTTGCTCGCAGTGCATCTGTCCACAGCTGCCGAGTGACTATCTCAGGCGGGTACTCCATCAATCCGTCATAATCAGGTTCGATGATCACAAGACGACCGCTGACAGGTCGTAAGATTCGCCGGCATTCGCTGAGCACTCTTGCCGGGTCCCGCATCCATAACAAAGCACATTGGGCCAAAACGATATCTTGAGAGCTATCCGGTAACGGAATTTGATAAGCGTCGCCAACGATAAAACTCAGTCGTTCTGAAAGTTCGCGTGGCACGTTGCCGATTGCATGTTCGATCGCCGCTAGATCTTTGTCAATTCCTATCACCTGAGCAGCGCTACGCTGGGCCAGCTCCTGGGTCACGATCCCCCATCCACAGCCTAACTCCACAATGTTTCTAGCGCTGGCCAATTGTGTTTGACGCAGCAACCGCGTCCGCGCGGCGCGCAACCAGTCCGCCTGCCTACTTGCCAATTTCAACGCGGGCAGGGCAGGGGATCGATGTTGACTACCGTCCACCACCGGCACACGCACAAGCGCAGGCACAGCCAGCACAGGCGCATGCGCAACCTCCACCGCCTCCTCGTCGCCCGCCGCCTCCTCCGCTACGTCCACCTTTGGCCGCCTCCTTGGCTAAAGCCTCGAACACATCCGCCGTAACTCGATCGACGGCGCTTAGATCCAATATGCCACCAGACTTGCTGCCGCCAAGCCCAATTTGCGCCGGTTCGATGGCCGAAGCAAGACTTGCCATGGTGTTCTCGGTCCAGCCAGCGAACGAGGCCGCAACTTCTTTCAAACTAGTCCCTCCAGGCAACTCCGACCCACCGGCGCCTCCACCACTAGACGGTACGCTACTTCCGCTGCCAACAGGTCCACCGCTATTGATGACGATGACCGGTCCCATGCCAGACCCGCCACGCGAACGCTGCCAATCGGGACGATCCCAACGCGGCCGATATCGGTAGCCTCGCCTAGCTAACCGTTCAAAGAAGTCGATCCAGTTCTCGTCCAGCAATATCCATTCGAAGTTACGATCCACCACTTCATCGCGCTGCTGGACTTCGCCCAGCGATTCGGCCTCCTTGAAGGCCCGAGCAATAATGGCCTGGTAGTAGGCTTTGGTTTCTTTCAGATCAAACCCCGCCATGCGATTGACCACCGACTGGATCAGTCCACTCAAGGCGTTGTTCAAATCGCAGGACTTAACAGGTCCACTGCAACGCTCGAGACCTTCGACAAAAGCATGTTCATAGTCGTGTAATACCTGCCCCGCTTCGGCCGCCTTACGCAATCGTTCCTCCTGGGAGCCGACGAATTCCGGAAGCACTTTGACCTGCAGCGGATCGTCTTGAAGTTTCTGGACAATCCCTTTGCGCATCAATCCAAAAACGACCAACGTGAGTATCTTGCCCATCGGTAACTCCAGCAAGACCGCAGCCTGCGGTGCCGTCAAGCCTCGCTTAATTCCCCCACCTTCCACGGTGGCCATGGCTGGCAGGTACTGGCTATTTCGCTTCCGTCGTCTCAACGCTCGTTCGTTCAGCAGCGTCAAACCAACTACAACAGGCCAGGCTAACAAATTAAGTACGGGACTGGTGTAGGTCAAAATCGCCTGTATCCCAGCCAATAGCAAGAACAAGACGATCCCTGTGCCATGCGAGAACCGAAAGAAGGTGAAGGCGAACAGTAGCAATGTGCCAACAAGTGAAAATGCTTGGACCCTCGGGTTCTCGCGAAACCACTTCATGAATAGCCCCCAAGCTGTGATCTTGATCATACGCTGCATTCCAGCGCTTGGAAACGATATCGCCAGCTTCGGGTTTGCCTGAGACAATAACATCGATTCATATTGCCAGATGGCAACCGGGTGTTTGGCCTGGCCTTCGCCAAACAGAACTAAGTCGGTGTACTTGTACTGTTCGTTCTGATACTTGACCTCCTGGGCATTCACTTCGGGCAGCAAGTGTATGGCCACGTTAAGCTCCGTACGCCCTTCTTGAATGCTTGGATCAAAATAGGTGGGCATGACCTGCAAACTGGCATATTGCTTATCAGTGGTATCGCGATAAACCATATCCGGCATCGTGCATTCGAACATGAATCTTCCCGACTGCCCCGCGCGAATCTGATACCCCTGCAAATGCACTTCGACGCCCGTACTGATATAGGTCGATCTCCGAATGTCTCTTATCGGTTGACCATCGACTGCGGCTTTCATATTGGACAGGTCGTAGCCACCATGGGGCAATCCAATATCAACGATATCGATCGCATGGGCACCTGGCGAATTCTTAAATTCAATGTTGTAGACCAGCTTTGCAGAAGCGTCTGGCTGGACGTACACCTGCAGTTCCATCTTGGAAACGTTAAAGCGATAGTTGGCGCTCTGTGCAGATGCCTGAAAAGCAGACAGCGACAGAATGCCAAGCACGACCAAGATTTGAAAAATCCGCCCTAAACTCATGATACCCTCGATCTCCTACTGGCGGCCCAACAGTCTGGATCTGCTGGACAATGAGTTGCACAGACAGTCAAAAACGTACACTGTTGGCAATGATCATGGTGACAAACTAGATCGCGATACCGGCCAAAACAGGGATGATTCCATAGTTCGGACCATGGCAACTGGTGTATCTTGCCGATGCTTATGTAAGGACCACGTGGTGGGTACATATTACCCTCTAAATCGATTCGCACGCACACATCGCCGCCTGCTCGCGGGCCACCGCGTAGAATTTCGATGATGGAATTTTGACTGTCAGTCATCTCCGCCGCCTGCGGCGGTAGCCATGTGATTTGTATGTTGCGATTATCCGCCAAATCCTCCGTCCAACAGGCAAGCTGCCTTAAGTGACAGGCCGGAAAAACGCTCCAAGGAACCACTTCTACTGGAGCGATCTGACCACTGGATATATCGGTGTTAGCACTCGCAACCGCAAAGACCTCTACGTATTGTATTCCGCGCGCAATCCAAGGCTCCAGATGTTCAGCGAAGCCCGCCATGGTTTGAGGGATCAAACCGGACTCAAGAACCACAGGGATTTCCCAGTGATCAGTCCTTTCAATCAACTCGGCTAGGCACAGAAGATCCTCCGAGCCGAAGACTTGATGATGACACGGTTTATTGACTGCCCATGGGACCACTACATAATCCAGGCCAAGCTCCGCCAGTTGATCAATTACTGAGCGCTGATTAGTAGCGTCCTGCTGCATCAAAACGCGTGCTGGCAAGCGAACTCCAGCGATCATCCCAATCGACTCTGCATAGTCCACAACGCTGCGAAGTGAAGCTAGATGTTGGTCACTCCAATCGATTGCATCTGCCTGGACAAAACGCACGTGCGGTATGCCTGCTGCCCATAATTTCTGAAGATAGATTTTAGTCGCCCCAGGATCGCCAACCTCCACGTCTGCCTGGAGGGGTGCAACCAGTCCCAACGGTTGCTCACCCTCCATTGTATCTAGTAGATTAAATATCGGATAACGTTTGCTCGGCAGTCCAAGTTCATCAATCAAACGCCGTACCGAAGCAATGAACATGGCAGAGTCCGGTGAGTCCGCTAAATACTCGGTGATCTGCTGATCCGAATGGCCTTCTAAGATTCCGTAAGCCGCTATGGCTCCAACCTGAGTCAATCGCACCGCCTCGGTAGCAGCCGCTAGAAGAAGAGCCTGTCCACTGTGCTCAACGCGCAAGTGCATTCGAACTAATTGCCCATTTCGCTCGCGTCGATAATGCCTCAGCCCCGCTGGCAAACTAAGCGGTGCGTGCAACTTGGGCAAAGACGGAACCAGCCAATGCTTGACGTTTTTCCAATCCATTTTTTCTGTTGTTGCAACTCCTGCTTTGGCCCACTCAAAAATTCTTTCAATCCGATTCTACCGTACTTGCGACCGTATGACAGCAACCTATCCCCCCAAAAAATGCCTGAAAGTTGCAATCGGATACAAAATTGATTACTTTTTGAAAACTGCAAGCTGTGGTTAAGCGCGAACCCCTTTGTAACGAACTTGCTACCGTCGAACTGTACAGAATGCAACAGTGGAAACGAAGTTCTCGGTTTGCAATCCTGTCAGTTGGCTTGCGCTTGCAACCTTGTTCCATCGAACGAGACTGAGCCCAAAGACTTACGGTCTGGTCTGTGATATCATTTTGTGAATCCGATTCATGAGACGTACGACTCAGCGCCGCGTGGCAAGCAGGCTTTATGAAACGTGAAGGAGTTTATCGTTGACAACCAGTATTAACTCACCGCTTCGCGGCATAGCCTGTGCAGCCATCGGCTATCTGTTTTTCTCTGCTAGCGACGTGGTTGCCAAGTATATGCGGCAGTTCGACTACAGTGCTCCGCAGATCTCTTGCCAATACGCTTTGACTGCGGTTGTTTTGCTTTTGATATTCTCGCGTTCTCTCGGTGGATTGCAAGCGACCTTGGGGACGGGGCACCGGCGATTACACCTGCTTCGCGGATTGGTTTCGGCCCCTACGCAGGCTCTCAATTTTTACGCATTTTCTAAAATGCCCATGGCCAACGTCTATGCGGTGATTTTCCTAACCCCCTTTTTGACCGCTCTGCTGTCAGCATGGTTTGTTCGCGAGAAGGTGCTGCCGATTCAGTGGTGTCTGATTGCCTTGGGCTTTGTCGGGGTGCTGATCGCCATGCGCCCCGACATCTATGGTTTTAGTCCACCAGTGCTGGCCGTGTTGGTCACCGCTTTGTTCGGTTCCATTCGCAACGCTTCGGTTCGACTCATGGGAGATCAGGAAACGCCTCTTTCCTTAGCTCTTTTTCCGGCGCTGGCGATTTCGCTTGCAACCTTCCTGCCTGCTCTGACCCATGGTCGCATGCCTACGCTGATCGATGGTGCGTTTTTGACTTTGGGTGGTGCGCTGTACGCTGCGGGCCTGTTGCTGACCTGCCTGGGCTTCCGCTACGCGCCAGCAGCCATCGCCGCCCCATTTCACTACACTCAGATTCTATGGGCCATGTTAGCTGGTATGTGGTTCTTCGGCGATTCCCCCGACCGCTGGACCGTGGCCGGTTCACTGGTAATCATCGGGACCGGCTTGGCCTTGATTCGACAACAAGCGAAGAAACAATCAAGTTAGCAGGGGTTTCCTGCTTAGCATATCTGATAATGCGACACTTCTCGTTGATCGCACAGAAGGTTGTGAACTAGATCGTGCCCGTGCTCTGGTGAAATGGTACACTCTTGCTCGGGCTCGGATAACCCAGAAGTATCGAATACCAAGTACATGAGCAAACTAAGAAAACAGACATTGTCGTTAGGCAACTCTATGTCTCACCTCTGTTTTCTCCCGTGTCTTAGGTTTAAGTTCAAGTCCTATGCAGTACATAGAATCCGTTCGTATCAGTATTTGTAAGGGTTTGCGGACGGCCCACGGTTTGTGCCTGCTACTTTGTTGGCGATCGGCGAGACGTGTCCTAAATTACCAGGAATTACCCGTTTTTTGGCGGCTGTGACCAAAGGTGTCATGGGGGGATCGATACTACTTGTGTCGACTCAGTCGTTCAGATGACATCAATTTCTATTCTGGAGAAAACCACGATGAACCGCACGCTGATTTCCAAAGCAATGGGACTTTCCGATGACCTGGTAATCACCCTCGAATACACCGACTCCAAGGGACAACGCACTCGGCGAGTAGTCAGCCCGATTCGATTTGTATCCGGAGATAGCTTTCTTGCGCTATGCCTGAGTCGCTGTGAGCCGCGTCGTTTCCAACTGGGCCGATGCAGCAATATCCAGCTTCGTCGCGCCAGTGATTACGTCATGCCAGTCGCAATGTCCGTTGCTTCGTAGATAATGGCGGTCCGATTAGCTATTCAGATTGAACTCTCTGACAAGCTCTTTGATCACTGGACGCTGGTAGACCTGCGGATTCACATGAGGTCGCACTCGCTGCAGTTCTTGCTGTGCCTGCTGCGGCGTTAGCCCTCCGAAGCGAACCAGCCACCAAAGCACAATGGTCGCACTGCGCGCTCGACCAGCCTTGCAATGGACATAAACCTGGCCTCCTTGTTGCTTGTGTCGCTCAAGGAACTCGGCTCCTTGATTTACCATCTGCTTGGATGGATGATGGAAGTCGGTTGTAGGCAACCACAATTGCTCGATCCCCAGCCGCCGGTAATGCCGCAATGGACCAGCATACTCTTCGCACATATTGATCACGCCAGTAACGCCCAGCTCTTTTAGGCGATCCGGATCACTTCCCAGCGGCACCGCCCCAAGGATACAGTGCGTATCGACTCGGTCCCACCAATTGCGAACTTTCAGCCATCGACCCAGCAGAATATTGAATCCCAGCGTGGGATAATACACTGCACGAGCAATCAACTTCTTTAGCATGATGACTTGATCTCAGGCGGCATGCTTCTTGTGTTTGGGAACCGACAACTTGAACAGTCCAAAAATCTCTTCTTGGCTCAGCCCAGATGAACGCGGTGGACCGGCGTCGGCAAACAGTTGATTGAACAGCTCCCGCTTTTGCTCCAAGACATCATGAATTTGCTGTTCTATGGTGTTAGTCGCAATCATACGAGTCACAGTGACCGCTCCAGTGGCCCCGATGCGATGAGCCCGATTGATGGCTTGATCTTCTACTGCCGGATTCCACCAACGATCAAACAAAAAGACGTATTCACAGAATTGCAGATTCAGCCCAACACTTCCAGCACCGTAGCTCATCAGGATCACATGTTTGCTGGGATCTTGCTTGAACTGCTCAATCACTCCTTCACGGCGGGACGA
>JBIIJD010000092.1:0-15889 GCA_044234105.1 Aureliella sp.
TCGAATTGTGCTGGGACTTTTCAAATGGATCACGACGCAGGTTGAATAGCAGTGGCAGACGGAGGTGGACGAAGGGTTCCCGCCACACATCTAACTGATGCGCGCGGTTCTCCAGATAGGTTGCCTTCCAGTCGCCCACGCGGATGGAAACCACTTCTGCACCGTCGTTCAAATAGATGAACTCTTTACGCGGCGAGTCCTTTACTTTGCCGCTTAGGTAATCCAGCTGATTGTAGCCATCGATGTGATTCTTATAGGTTCGTCCATTCAGCTCCACACCACCTTTGAGCAGCTTTTCCTTGATGTCCGTTGCACCAGCGGCAGCCGCAAAGGTCGGCAACCAATCTTCGTGCGAAACGATGCCGTTGAGCGTGGTGCCAGCGGGAAATTTACCTGGCCACTTAACGAAGCATGGCACACGAAATGCCCCTTCCCAGTTACTGTTCTTCTCGCCACGGAACGGCGTGGTACCGGCATCGGGCCAAGTATTGTAGTGCGGGGCCGTTATCGGTCGAGTACTGTACAATCGTATTGTCCGCCAGGCCGAGATCATCAATCAACTTCAACAGTTCTCCAACGTGCATGTCGTGCTAGACCATGCCGTCGCCATATTCATCTTGACCGGATAAGCCGATGTGTTCAGGCTTTACATGGGTGCGGAAGTGCATCCGTGTCCCATTCCACCAGCAGAAGAACGGCTGGCCAGCCTTGGCCTGGCGCGTGATGAAGTCTTTGGCGGCAGCCATACTTTCATCATCGATGGTCTCCATACGCTTCTTGGTCAGCGGTCCAAGATTCTCAATGGATTGACCGCCCTTTCCGTCCGCTTTACACTTCAGCACGCTTCGGCGAGCGAACGGGCTTGCAACTTCATCATCACTTGAGCTCGGTGCGCTTTGACGGTTCGTTCCGATATTTTCAGTTCTTTGGCGATGTGTTTATTGAGATTGCCAGCCACTACAAGTGCCAGTACGTCGCGTTCGCGAGTTGTTAAACTCTCGTAGCAAGAATGTAACCGGCGTGCCTTGTCTTGGGTGCTCCTGGCCTCGGCATCCCGGGCGAGCGCGACCCGGATTGCCGAAAAGAGTTCTTCCCGCTGCACGGGCTTCGTGAGAAAGTCCACACTACCGGCTTTCATTGCCTTGACGCTCATGGGAATGTCACCATGTCCTGTCAGGAAGATAATTGGCAGTGCGTTGTCCTGTTCGGCGAGTCTCGCTTGGAGATCGATACCGCTCAAACCTGGCATACGGACATCCAGCACGATGCAACCTGGTTTCGCTCCGACTCTGGCCAGCAAGTACTCCGCTGCGGACGCGTAGCCACAGGCCTCGTAGCCAGCAGCACGCAGTAGCCGCAAACCAACAAGACGGAGGCTAGGGCTGTCAAAACCGAATACCGCCACCGACGTTGGCGAAGAAGTTGGGCGACTGGTCGTTCAAACCTGAACCGAGACGTACACCCAGTTCCCAATCCGGCGTGATTAGTCGAACCCCAACAGTCAGCCGACGAATGCCCAATACATCAAGCCAACATGCGACCATGTCTTGCAAAATTTTGCGAAACATGTGGATGTACCGGAGAACTGCAGTTTTGCGACGTGTCGCGTTGTGTTACTTGTTGGGCTTATGTTTGCACCAACGAGAAAACGCCCACACGGCGTAAACGTGGGGCGATTGGTGGGAACCGTTCCGTGCTTCGGGCTTGTCTACAAATCGTGCGGTACCAAGATGGCAGCGCCGTGGCCGGAGACTGCGATCGAGTCTCCCTTGGTCGTTCGGGCGAACAGGGTTGGACTTTGTCGGATCACGTCAACAACGCTGCCGACATCAAGTCTGCGATTGTTAATCGTTCGCAGGTCGTAGGTGATGCCTGCCTCTGGGGTTGCGATCTCGCCGTCGGCCAGGTCATCCACCGTTCGCAAATCGTAAAAGTGTTTCACCGGCTGGGTCTCCTAGCCTCGAACAGTGAAGCGTCCACGTTCGGTCTTCACGAACTTGCTGTCGTCGCCCTTGGCCAAGTCGCGAAGGATCGCGCTGTACAAGGTCGCGTGGGGCGTCTTGCCACCGGGGCTGGTCCAATATCCTTTGGCTTCCATCGCGGTGATCGATGCCAACTGGGGACAATCGACCGATGTGGTCTACCAGTTTTGCCGGCAATCAAAGCATGCCGTTGTGATTATGCCCAGCCACGGTCGGTTTGTTGGTGCATCGAGCTTGCCATTTAGCGAATACAGGCGTCGGCCAGGAGATCGCGTGGGACTCAATTGGCGTATACCCAATGTGCATGGCAAGCGAGCCATCCGTCACGTGGTTTACGACACCAATTGGTGGAAGTCGTTTGTCAACGCACGCCTTTGGGTTTCAATGGGAGATCGAGGGGCTCTGTCCATCTTTGGTACGAATCCAGAGACCCACCGGATGCTGGCTGAGCATCTGACATCTGAGTACTTTATCAAAACCCAGGCTCGCGGTAGAACGGTGGACGAATGGAAACAAAGACCAGAGCAGCCTGATAACCACTGGCTGGACTGCCTGGTGGGAGCATCTGTGTGCGCTTCAATGTTGGGATGTGTGCTGCCCGGAACAGACGCCACAGTAACATTGAAACCTGGCCGGATGAGTTTTAGAGATTTGCAACACAAAAAACGAAGCTGATCGACAGGTCAACTATCGCATATCGATTGGCATTTGTCCGATCGTGAATGTCGCGACAACGCGGCTTTAGGCTCGCAGCCAAAACGCTAAATGACGGTTCGACCTATGTCAGTTGCTACTTCAGCCACTCGATCAATGTGCAAAAGAAAGCCGACAATTCCCGGAAGTTGCCGTACGGGGGGCATCGATACATTCCTGGCGAGTTTCTAATCACCCTCAACGCGGGTCGGTACGAGGACGCTGCGCCCCGGCCGTGGCATCAACGCGTATTTTCTGCTCGGCAGGACTCCATTGAACTCACCCAAACCTTGAATTAGCGAGTCTCCCCTGGTAGACTTAGCGGGAATCAAATTTCCTATCAGTAGCCTGCCGAGCTCCATTTCATCGCTTACGGTCAGGCTGAGTAGTCAAAGTATGCCGAATTGACCATCCAGCTGGGCTCTCGCCGACAAACGCTTTGTTACCCCCCAATGTTGGCCAGCGCAACTCGCTTGCGATTACTCACCAGGCGCAATCATTTCTGAACTGTTAAGTGCAATGATGAAAATAGAAAAATCTGCGCGTACTGATTGACTTTACTTAATACTTCGTATACCCTCAAGGGTATCTCAGTCTGCGCAATCTGTGTAGGCGTTGTAGATAACGATTTCGGGACAGGTGATTGGCCGGGTTTGGTTGTCCATGTCTAACGATTAATCGAGAAGCAGCGGTCCTTTGCGGGTCCTCAGGAGAAATAGAAAATGAGACTGAAATTTTGCTCTTTGGCTGGGTTGGCTATGGCGATTTGGCTGAGCGGTTCCGGCAACAGCCACGCGGCTTTGGTCTTGAGCGTTACCGCGACCAACAATACGACTACTACAACTGCTGGCCCTGGCGGTGATAGTGGATTTAATCAGAGCTTGGCAGTGACAAATGCCGGTGCATCGGTAGCGGATACTTTAGGTTCGTCAGTCAGTGGCTCAACTCGCTACATCAGCAACGTAGCGGCTGACCGACCTATCGCCTTTAGTGGTTCTACCGCTCGTAGGACTATCAACACAGATTACACGCTTACGATTTCCACATCGGCACCAGTTACTCACACCTACAACCTGATCGTAAACTCTTCGATTCTGGGTGAACTGACACTTTTGGACGATATTGCTGCAGGGGCTGGTGGGGCGCAAATCTCTGATGTTACTGGACGCCTTAATGGATCTCCTACCGCAGGACTGAGCCTTACTGGAATCGCCGAGAACTTCTCAACTGGCACGGGAGTCAATGATGCACAAGAAAGAAACAAGTCGGCTTCGAACTCGATCAATCTCGGTTCGTTCGTAGGTCCACAGAATTTTTCACTACGCTTCACTTTCTCCACCGAGGCACGTTCTCCTCAAAACGTTGGCGGCGGTGACGAAGCTGCGGTCCGGTTGGGTGCCAACGGACCGCTGGGTGGAGCTACCGCTGACGACTATCCAGGGCCTGGCGATGTGGTTGACCGCATTCAGGCGAATGATGGTCACTTTGTGAGCGTGACGGCTACGATCACCGCAGTGCCAGAACCATCTAGCGCTCTTTTGGCTCTTTCCAGTCTAATTGGCCTCTGCGGCCTCCGACGAAGACGAGCCTAGTTGCGATTCAGCAACTGCAGCTTGACGAAGATTCATAGGCGTGCAGACTCCAGTTTAGCTCCAATTGCGAAAATGACTTACATACAGCAACCCGGTACAAAAGTGCCGGGGGCTGTTTTTTTTGCAACAAATTTCACATAGCCTCCGAGGATACAACCTCTACGAACGGATTTCGTAGCGCACCTCCGGTATTCTGTCCCCACCGGGCATTCAGCAATAAGCCGAACTTGAGCCACACACGGACGATGAGGCGACTCGGCAATTGATCGTGCTTGAGAAATCAAGAACGACTAATGTGCGTCCCCCAGTGCAGTCACCTGTGGTGTCCCCGTTTTACAATCTTCCCAGTATTGCTATCCGGGGAGACCAGCCTGAATGGCGTGCATGTCTCCTCCAGACGTAAATATCCATAATCTTCGTCTCCTCGGGGTGCATCCAGCCGCCAGGTCGCGAACTCGTTAACGACCATTCGTGCGTAAGGAGGGCGTGACAAGAGAGCCATGATCATCGTTGGCACTGACGGTTCGTCCTGTGTTAGTTACTACTCCAGCTACACGATCGATGCGCCAAAAGAAAGCCGAAGAGTCGCAGGAGTTGACCTGTGTCGACATCGACAGCTTCTTGGAAATCTACTAGTTAATACCGATCCGGGGCGGAACGAGGACGCTGCGCACCTTCGGTGGGCTCGACGCGCATTTTGCCTACATCAACGCGCATTTTCTGATCGGCAGGTGTCCATTGAACTCACCATCGCTAGAAATCGGCAAGGTTTGGGTGGTTTCAAGACGGCGATTGCTGCCTTGAAACCACCCAAACCTTGAATGAGCGAGTCTGCCCTGGTAGAATCAGCGAGAATCAAATTGCATATCAATTCGACCACAGGCGATATTCAGTTGAAAAGTGTTCGGCGGATGGACGTCGATTTTGCGTTGGAAGAATTCAATCTGAGCGAGCCAACACCCTTAACCATCCGAAAAAATGTCCGATAGATTTTCAGAAGCGCCGATTTCTCAGTTGATCGGCTTTCATGTCCATTTAGCTACAGAAGAAGATGAGACACTCGGTCAGGCAATTGTTGAATTGGCCGTCGACGATCGGTTGCACAACCCTATGGGAAGAGTTCATGGAGGGATTTTGGCTGTGCTAGCAGACGCTGCGATGGGCATTGCCTTCGGTCGAACTTTGGATGCAGGCCAAGATTTCTCAACGATAGATCTACATATTCATTTCATGCGACCTGTCGTCAGTAAACGCCTCATTGCTACGGGCAAACTTGTTCAACGCGGTCTTCGCATCGGTTTTGTCGAATGTCAAATCCACGACGATCGTGGAAGACACATTTGTGCAAGTTCGTGTAGTTGCACAGTGCTCTAAGTTGCGACTGTGTTTGCTGAGTTGACGTGGCTATAAGTCGCTTCTCTGGCGATCGTTCCTTTGCGAACATCTACGGATACTTCGTCACCACCAATACTTAACACATATCGATCTGCCAAAATCCCTGGGGATGAAAATTTGATGGTAACTGTACCCAAAGCATGTGTTGTCAACCAAGTGCAGTAGCGAGTTCCGATTTTGTGTATCGTAGATAGCGAGTAACTCTTGAGAAAATAAAAGAGTAGACGATAAAGAGCATAAGACTGACGAGTAACGCGAGAAACGGACTGTAAGCGTAAATGGCAGCAAGACCTGCACAGAGCGACTTGTTGAGGATCTCTAGGACAGAATCAACGAATGGCATAGGAATCAGCCAAACCAGGAATTCGATCGCTAGTTTTATTGTGTTGATCACAATCAAATCCCCAGCCGCCGCGAAGGAAAACATTTTCACTTCTGTTTTTCAAGGCAACTTGTCCTACATATTCAACTTGGGTTGTATGGCAAGTTTTGGGTGCACCAATCTCCTCCACCAGAACTGCGGGGTGCGGTACGTGTTCGATTCGTTGGACAAGCTCACACGTTTGACCTGAATAGCCCGAATCAGTGTGAAATCCTCAGCTCGAAGCAGGCTCGCGACTCTAAGTTAAAGCTAGGCGAAGACCCACTTCGTTCTGATGCCGATCCATAGCGAGTTTGGAGTCGAATGCAGAAAAGCAAGAAGCCTATTCGGCAGTTGCTTCTCGACCAGTCGATCATTGCAAGGATTGTAAACATCTATCGAGCCGAGATTCTTTTCTTGCAAAAAATTCATCCGTCAAGACCTAGTTCTTCGCTTACGCGTAACTAGTTCGATAACCTTTGGAAGATGTCCCTACGCTTGCTGGCAGTCGGAGTTTAGTACAATCGAATTATTACAGTGGATCGCGGCGAAACGGTCAAACCGCTTTGCCGACTTAGCTCCGAAGAGCAGCTTTTGATCTACAAGAAAGACCGATGACCACTTTGTATTTCGAAGACAGAGAGTTGGTTGCTAGGCAATAGGCAAATGTTCGCCTGTTCGGTTTGTCAGGCTTAGGAGTCAGTTGCACCAAGAACTACTTCCGACCTGACAGTCGATCTTCAAGCAACCCAATCATCATGTAGCCTCACTAGCAAATTCGTATTTAAACCGCCAAACGAGTGTAGCATGCGATACGCCGCCATCCCATGGGGCTTTTCGACAGCCTATAAAAGGAGAGTTCTCGAAGTCTTGCTCGTGAATTCGACCGGATGTTCTGGCGTCGCGAGTCAAGTAAGCAGAACAGGAGTAGTTTATGTTGGATATAGTTGATACAGCAGTTGGTGCAGGTACATTCAAGACCCTTGCTGCCGCACTCGGAGCAGCCGGTCTGGTCGATACTCTCAAAAGCGCAGGACCATTCACGGTTTTTGCTCCTACCGATGACGCATTTGCGAAGCTTCCCGCCGGAACGGTGGACACTCTGCTCTTACCCGGAAATAAGGATCAGTTGATTGGTATCCTGACGCACCACGTGGTCGCTGGAAAAGTGACTGCTGCGGACGTGATGAAGCTGACGACAGCCACAACGGTGGCTACCAAGCCGATCAAAATTGCAATCAAGGATGGCAAAGTCATGATTGACAGCGCAACCGTTGTTTCAGCGGACATTCATTGCACCAACGGTGTGATCCATGTCGTGGATTCGGTAATATTACCCAGCTAAATGGTAAGTTGATTGTTTACGTTTGTTAAAAGCACTGAATCGACTTCGAGCAGATGCAAGATAGACCTCGGGTTACCAACCTGAATAGGTGTCTGAGATCTAGCGAGCTTCGGTCGAGGTTGATGGACGGTCCAAGTAGGTGGTCGCTTCCTACGTCATTTCGGAAACGTAAACTTGGAATTTCTGAACCCAAACGCACTAGTCAAACCTCTCTAATGCGAACGATCGCTCGTGGACTGAGTCAATCGCCACTTCTTTACAGTCGTTGACGTGCCTGAATCGAAAACTCATGCTCAAAGTTGTAACATCTTCTGTCCAAACGCTACCTGAAAATCTGTCCAAACGCTTCCTGAAAAAGCGGGCAGAGTTTCAGGCTCAAATTTTCTTAACAAGACTTGACAAATCGTCTGTTCACCTCACGATCCTTTTTGATCAGGGCAGCGGAAGCGATTAACTTTAACATCTCGCAGTGCAACGTGTTTGGTCTTTCGACCTGCGGTTCGGGCACGCCAAAGTCGAAAAGAGGATGGCTTCATTTCAGCTCGCATAAGCTTGATCACCTCGCCGGAGGTCAGGCCAAACTGAGACCGTATCGCGTCGAATGCGGTTAGATCCTCCCACGCCATTTGAATGATACGGTCGATATTAGAAGGCGTTAGCTCCATGACTTTATACCTGAATGATCCGGTCATCTGCGATGGCAAATGTTTGATTTGATTTACTTGGATGAATGGCTTTCGTACCAATGAACTCACGGATTGCGGGCAAAACAAATTGCCGATTCGATAGCCAAAAGCAGGGTAACTTCCCGACAGAGTCCACCTTGGAGGCAAAGCGGTACGCCGGATGAAGGTGACCACATAGTCTAGTCGACCGGCTAGGCTCTTGAGGAAGATTAGAAACGGAACCAATCGAATTACTTGAGTGGAGAATTTCGATAGGCCAACTATTGATCAATGCGTGAATGCCTCGACGTGATTTCCTGGAATAAGTGTAAATCGCAGTTGCTCGTGGGCCGAAAAAAACGCATCCAACGAATCTCGGATACCGTGCGAAACCGAAGAGATAGCATGAAAGATGTAGCCATCCGACTTGTTGGGTGGTGTCCAGAGTGTCCTATCTCACATACGCTTCTGATCAGTTACCACAAGCCACATTGCGTAGGCCATGGTTCCGCCGCGCGCAGTCCAAAGACTCGTCCGAAGCCAGTTCGAAACCACTAGAAATCGATAAGCGTTGGCATCAAAACCGCTACTCAACTTCTGGTGGCAGGGAACCTGCAAGCAGGCAGTCGAAAACCAGATACCGACTAACAGAGCAAGGCCGGCCCAAGCCAGCCATTTAGGTTGGCTGCTGGGCGCTGAGTAGCAGAGAGCAATTGCGGTCAGCAGCTCAATAGCCATAGGGATACCAACGATCGGAGTAATTCGCGAACTATGAAGTTGTTCATATTTGGCAAATTGGTTGTTGCCTACATCCCGAAACAGTGGATAGTGAACTATTTGCACCATCCAAATGAGTCCTACCATGTACCAAGTCGCTATCAAATTGATGAGTAGTACCAGAGTGTTTTGCATTTAAGACCTCATCCATATTCGCAATTTATGACGCTGCTATCTAATCGCCACCAAAGTGTCAAGTCTACCGAGCATATCTCGCTATCAAAATGCACGAAAGACTACGAATCTTGATTCTAACGAAGCAAACCTAGTCGCCATCGACGAGAATTTTTGCTATTCAACGACCGCTCGAGAGGCTCAAACCTGTCTGACTGATTTTCTGGAGCATCAATTTTAAAACTTTGCAGATTACAAAGATGTAATTGAACCTTCAGAAGCATTCTGAGCGTTGCAGTGGATTACACGGGTTTCCGGTCAATCTGAGCCTCACGCAAAGTCCGCCAGCGGTTAGGATGATTCGAAGAGCAATAATTGCTGTGAGGATCGCGATGGAATGGGTTGTTCATCGAAGCTTCCGAATATTCGTCCGGCTGCGGCCATGCCACTGAGAAAGGCTCCTTCAACCCGCGAGCCATGTGTCCAATCGCCACAAACAGCAATGCCGGCAATGGAATCAAACCAATCCGTCTGACCACGCTCTTCTGGACAGATTGCGTAATTCCACCGATGCGCGGTAGATGCAACTGGCTGCAGGCCGTCCATGGAAATTGCCCGCTGCAACTCCTTCAACGCCTCTTGGGCAACCCAGTCTGCCGGGAATTCGAAGTGCTTCCTAGTCCAGTCGGGGCTGGCGTGAACGACAATTGCTTCGGTTTGGCTAAGTGGTTCAATGTTGCTACCTCGGCCGGGTTTGGTAGTGACACGAGCTATCCATTGGACCCACGAATCGTGTACAAACGCACCCACCCACTGATCCGTAAGCGGTTTCGATAGTTCGATCATAGCGGCCCAGCAGGGGCGCATGGTGATCGCCTCGCAAGGTTGTGCCAGAGCGGAAACTCCCGCCAGTAGCTGTGCGGTTTGGGGAGCTGGCGCAGAAACGACCACACGATCAAACTCGCCCAGCGATTCACCGCCTTCGTTGTTCAGGATCAACCTATCTTCACTGTGTTGAATCGACTGCACGCGGGTCTCGTAATGCTGTGGAATTCCACACAACAGATGCTTACAAACAGAATTCATCGATGGAACGCCTACATAGCGTTCCTGTCCGTCGGACCAAGAGGCCATGCGACCCTGGCGAAAAACAGCGATTCGTTGAGCCATCTCACTGGCTGGATTTGGCCAGCGCGCGATCCACCCCTGCTGCAACCAGGACTGACAGTAGCGATCGAACCTTAGATCTCGGGCGGTAAAATACTGCGCACCGTGGTCAAAGGCTATACCGCTATCAAGACGCCGAGTAGCCATACGGCCTCCGGCTCCACGGCTCTTCTCGAAGATGGTAACGTCGACACCATGGTCATGCAAAGTTCTGGCGGCCATCGCTCCCGAGATTCCGGCTCCGATAACGGCTACTCGACGCGAGGTAGGCGTACGAGGCTGGAGAATCTTCTGCTGATATCTCCTTACATCTAGACGGACAGCGTGTTCACTGGTTGGGCGGCCACGGACCGTTCCCAGTATGGGCTGTTCCGGTTGGAAGGGCCGATCAAACTGCCCCAAGCACCACAAGATACCGCCGTAGGAGGCGGGGTCTCGCCCATCCAGGGCATAGCGGTGATTCAGATCGATCATCAGTTGCAAAGCCTCTTGAGGAGTGCGAGTCCACTGCAAGATGGCCTTTCCCCAAGTCATTCGAAGGTTGTTGTGCAGTTCGCCATGTCGTAACAAGGAGAGTTGCGCTGCATTCCATAACTCATCAGACGTTTCTGCTCGAGCTAACGCTTCCCAACTGTAGACTGCCGTTCGTGGATCGGTTTGATGTACTATTAATGTCTGTTGAGCCCATTCAGGGAGGGCCGACCAGCTCTCATGATCGCTACGAAAGCGGCAGAATGCGTAGGCCAGCTCTCGCCAGATCAAGAGTTCATCCAAATACTTTTCCGCACCTTCATGCTTGACTGTCGCGGCTTCTCTCGCGATGCGAAACGGGGAGACCATGCCGTAGTGGAGATAGGCTGACATCCGGCTGACGCCACTTGTCAATGCATCATTCCGACGTTTGACGTAGCCGCGCAGCCCCGTATTGACAAACGCCCTCCAGCGATGATAACCGGTAGTCGACCCTCCGCGAGTATCTCGCACTGGCCCGATTGCGTGGTCGATATCACAGGCGGCGACCAGCGACGCGATTGACTGGTTCTGCAAGTCCATGGATGGAAATGGCAATTGACTTTTATCAAACTGATCAACATTGCCTTCGAAGTCTGGCCAGGCGCGCGTCAAGCGATGAGCGTACAGGGAAGACGTGGCTTCACGGAACTGGAAAGCACGTGTATACGCTTGACCCACCAGATTCATGGGTGCAACGCAGGCAGTGTCGACCAATACTACCGGAGTATCGCACATGCGAAGTAGGGAGGATAAGAACTTACTTGGCGGATTTACCGGCATGTCCTCGGTAATCACCACGGCGGCTTGTTTAGCCAATGAAATGAGATGAGGCTGTCGATTCTGCGATCGCTCTAGATGAAAAGCATAGCAGAGACCTGCAGCCTCAGCCTCAAGTTGAACGTCCCTGGCTCCCTCCAAGATGAAAGTGTGGTGCCGGTCAGAGGCGTAATCGTACCTTTCTGATAGTCCTTGGTAGACGAGCAGAGGAAGCTTCAGTTCCATAGCAAAAAATCGAGCTACATCCAAGGCTGGATTCTCATGAATGCGCATGCCGGTGCACATCCAGTAAAGCACCATTCTCCCGCTTGCGATTGCAGTTGGGGGTGAACGTTCTGCCACTGCTAGGCGAGTTCGTTCGCTGAGATGTTCCGGCAGGTTCGCGACTATCATGTTGGCTTATGCCTTGAACTCATAGACTGCCTCAGGAACTTTGCGATTGAAAAAACTTCGAAATGGTCTGGGCTGGCAAAGCACTCGGGGAAGTATAAGCTTTCGGATGCCGCCACGGCTGAACTTCCGGGCCGAACCATCTGGCAATTGCTCCGGAATCTCCGATCACTACTGGCTTTTGCATTTACTCTTGGATCTCCTAAGTTGGTCGCATCACTGAAAACAAGGGAGAACTATCGTTTCTTGGCTCTTCGAACGATCAAACCCTCTGACCACTCGTTCAGTTGAAGGTCTCGTTCGACGGAAACCTCAAACAACTGTATTCGTGACGCCCCGTACCGCTCATCGGATCGGAGGGCACCATAAAGCTGCACCAATTGAAGTGAGTTGTTCTTGACTTCAATATGAAAGCGAAAAATTTGCAGCCATCCAGGAGCCTGGATAGCGTGTAACTCTACTTCATGGAACTGAGTCGATTGACTCCGATATCCTTTTTTTTCTAACCAGGCTAATATCTCTCTCTCGATGGAATGGTGTCGGACAATCGAAGAGGTAAGTCTTGTCAGTGATTCCAGGATTTTACGAAACATGACTATATTGCCTTGAGGGAGTCAATTGCCGTAGGTCTTCCGAGCTTTCGTGAAATCCGAAGACACTCTCGGAAGCAGCTTGTATCAAACTTGCATCATTCATTCGCGAGGTGCAGAAGTCGTATTCCTGATACTGCAGAAGGCGGTTGACATCAAGATGCCCCAAGTTCACGGAATGGACCAGAATTCGATTCACGTTACCCCGCAATCGCTTGACCAATGTCCAACCGATACCTGAGGAACCTCCAGCATTCACGAATGTGCCAGCCATGGGCTCTCTACTAAACTCTTCTAAAAATCTGCAAAATGAGTCACGTCCAGAGTGATTCTTCTGACAATCCAAACTTATTGTCATCCAAGTCTTGAAGTTAACTACCGACTGTCTAATGACTTGCTGGAGGTTGAAGACTCCGATTTTCTAGGCTTTTCCATAGCTTCGGAAAGACTAAGTGCCCGATCGGCAGATTCCTGCTGGCCGATCAAAAATGCAGCTGTAAATGTCAATCCGCTAACAAACAGCCCGACGAGAAAAATTGGTAGACTACTCACTTTCTTGACCCTCCACTGGAGAGGAGAAGGGTTCCGAGAGCCAAAATTGATGGAACCCAGAGTCCAACGAAGACGCCCTCCTCTCGATATCCGGTAAACCACAGCGAAACTGAAAAGAGAAAAGATAGGAAAGCGGCACTGATGAAGAGGTACACTCCAACCTTCTTTTTGTTCATTTTTACCTACTGAGTCAAATGGAGGAGAAATCCTGAGAAACATTGACAATTACCTGGTGGTACAGAAAATAAGAGAGACTCACCCTAATTTTTTTCAACTCATCAAACTGCCTGCGAATCTAATCAGCCTGAGAAGCCTTCTGCTCACTCTTTTTTGATTCAAACGAGAGTTTTGAAGCTTCTTCGACAATCTGTTTGTGTTTTTTCTTCAGCTTACGCTGTTGGCTACCAAGTCCAAACTTTGCACATCATGCCCTAACCGGTTACTCTTCACCAAACTGCATGCGATCAATTTATCCTGAGCCCCTCAGCTTTTGACATCAACTCCAAAATGTTGACAAGTTTGGGAGGCTATCAGTCCTGAGCATTGAGAGACTTACGCGGCATGCCTGTGACCACCATGCTGCGAGCCTGGCAACTCCACGCCGTTTGTTTTTCTGTCAATAGATGCTTCGCTCTTGTGGTTGTACATTAGAATGATGCCAACCCCGCGTTGGCCGGTGGGAAGATCGATGGACTCCACTGTGTTTCGTAATCCGATGGATACTGAACGCCGTCTAGTCCATCCTGTTTTTCAAGCTCAGACTTCGTTTGCCTTGCTTTGGTAGAAATCTAACTTGTAAATACTGCGATAGTCACGCTTGAATTCAATCTACCCGTTAATCCAAGTGATGTGGTTGGTTGATAGCACCCTTTCGACCGTGGACATCTTTTGCGATGATTCTCAATGGAACTTTGTGGAGCATGAACTGATGAATGTGTCAAAATTTCTCAAGCTTATGACAATGCTGATACCGCTGCTGCTATTGCTAGATGCGATATGGCTAGGAGTTTTGGTGAAAGACTTCTATGGACAGCAAGTTGGAGAGATCATACGTCGGAATGAAACGGGCATGAATCCGCGTTGGGGAGCGGCGACTATTGTATACCTCCTGATACCTACGGGACTGATCCTGTTCGTCAGACCAAAAATTAGTGCACAAGCTGGATTAAAATCCGCATTTGGATGGGGAGCCATCTATGGAGTAGTGCTGTATGGCGTGTACGACTTCACGAATCTAGCCGTCTTGGAGGCTTGGACAATTCCCGTCACGCTAGCCGATGTTTTTTGGGGAGGTGTGCTGTGCGGAGTTCTCAGTACAGCGATGTACTTGTTCGATCCCTTGTGAAGTTTGTCACATCTCACTTAAATTCTTGCCATTCAATGCTTTAGAAAGAATCGAAAAAGAGAGTATTTTTTGCGAAGAGGGTTGCTCACGGGGAAGAGCGAAGAAAGGCAAGTTTGCATATCTCAAACTTCCAACTTCGCGACAGTGAGGCGCTCAGAGACCAAGCTGCGGGCGGGCCCGATCTCTGCAGAGCCCTATCCTCCGCACAACTACTTATTTTGTATCGTGAGTCTGAAACTCAAGCAACTTGGGGCTGCGATCGACGAGCAGCCTTTCGTCCTTTACGGGGTTCCTCCAATTTGCGATCGCGTTTAAGTGTGCCGAACTGATGTCTCTTTGGCTGCTAAACGGAGTTTTGGCTTTCGAGACCGGATTGGTAGCAGCCTAAAGTGGCTTTCCGTTAAAAGACTTTTACTTAACGCGGCATATCTTGGAGGCCGATCGATCCGGTCTCAGAATTTTTAAGTCATTTATTTTTTGCGTTTCCGAAATCGACATTTTTGGGAAATTTTGTATTCAGGATCAGTCCGGGGAGGAGGTCATTTGCTGGCAACTTCCCTGGCTTCGACGGCTGCATCCGGTCTGGCTTGGCTTGTATGGTCGACTTCCAGTGCGCAATAATCCCGTTTAGATACGGTTGGCCGCGACACCAACTCGAATAGTGGCTGGCTCGGATTGAAAAATGGAGAAAAGGTCACAAACCTGAACGATCTGAACATCAGCAAGGGTGCATATGTACACTGTGCGTGACGGATAGACTAGCACGTGCCTCAATTGAGACGAGGCATCTTGGATTTCTCGAATGCGGAATTGTCTGCGCAGAAAGGAAATTCAAAACAATCGAACTTGGATACGAAATAGTTTGTAGCTCTTATTTTGACCATCGCAGCATCTTTTGGATGCCTCGGCATTCCATGGTGCCGAACAGAAGGAAGATGTACATCTGCTGCAGACAAAAGTAGTTGCGAGTCTCGAATTGTGCCGTAGAAAGTGTTCCAAAACTTCATTGGAAACGAACTAAGAAAAATTTCGGTTAAATTTGCTAACTCATTCGCTCTCAAGGATTCTTCCATGACCAACGAACAAACGACCAATTGGCCCGATCTTGCAATCGCCCTATATGAACGATTGACCGGTAAGCATGCGCAGATTATCTATGAATTTGAAGACATGCACATCAAGATCCCAAGCGGGACTGGTGCGAAGGCCGAGCACGCCGAGTGGGTCTTGAGCGGTAAGATGAAGATCAGTACCTCGGATCACGGCCAATCCCCAAACTGAGTTTGGTCGGCCGTCTAGACTGTGTAATAGATGGTCGGCCGGTAAGCCTTGTTGCAGAGAATCAAGAACTTGTCCTTGCCTTAGACAATTTTAGGACCCTGCTCGCTTTGAGGCGTTCATGGAAGGCAAGCCACGTACCAGTCCGTAGCTTAACTAAGCGATTTGGTATTCGATTGTCGGTGCGTTCACGTTGGTTTGGGACGAAGGAAATTTTTCCGAAGCCTAACTACTTTATCAGTTTATTGATGCCAAGCGGTTGAACCATAACAAGTTGCGGAAAATTGCGGGAGTCTACCAGCCGATCAATTTTTTTTTGACAGGAGCTACCGGTTATGTTGGCCGAAGACTTG
>JBIIJD010000042.1:0-47280 GCA_044234105.1 Aureliella sp.
CGCAGCCCACCCCGAGTCGATCCGCACCTACCGCCAGCAGGAATCACTGGCCCGCGCCGCCAAAACCAAGGCCCGTCGCGCCCTCCGTCGTCGGCTTCAACGCCGATAGCTGTGCCGAACGCTTACGCCAACACCAAGAACTTTCGGCAGTTTCAGGAAGACCGTAGATTTCGGCAGTCACAGACGACTGACGAAAACATCGGTGGAATCGCCTCAAAGAGCAGGAAATTTTGCAACTTTTTTGCTTGAGTGTGGCACTATAGGGTATGCGTCAGGGATCGCACGTTAGTGGATTTGCATTGGGTACGGAACTGTGGAATTCGATGAACCATTCCTCGAAAAGTTGAAGCAAGGTGATCACGATTCTTTCGAGGAACTGGTCTCACATTTTGAAGGGCCCGTGTATCGGTTTTTCTATTGCGACCACTGCGACCATCATTTGGCTCACGAGCAAACTGCAGAGACGTTTGTCCAATTATTGCACGCGGTGCGGTCGCTGCGTGGGGGCCCAGAGAAACTAAGGGCGTTTGTCTTAGGCGTGGCGAGCCATGTTCAGCGGCGCCAGTGGCGACAATCGAAGAGATTTCATAGCCAGCTACCAGTTTCAGCATTGGCCTCAGGGCGGTCTCCCGATGAGGAAGCTATCCAGCGCGAACAGCCCACCAGTCGCAGTCGAGCAACGTCAGATGACTCTGGAACGCCGCGAGACAACGACTTACTTGTGTGGAGTAGGGCCGATCTATAAGAGCACCCAGTACTTTTCCTCGGAGGAATAGAAATGACCAAGTACTTCGTACTATCCATTCAGTGCATTGCGGTTCTCGTCATGCTTGCGGGGATTTCAAGTCGATCCGCTGCAAATGATGATGACTCGCGGCACTTTAATGTCGAGATCGAACTCTACTCCTACAATCCCGAGCAAGGAATCTCTTCCTATCGATGGTATGGACGGGGTTCAAGCTCAGGCTTAGGAGACAGCACAACTGGCTTCTTTGCAGATGATGAACGCCAATTCTCGGTGACCATCGAGTCGATATTCCGTTCGGGACAGTATTTGGCGAGTGTTCGAGTCGAACCCAAAGACGGCGACTCAGTTAGCGCAGCAAAAAGAGCGAATTGCCAGCGGAGAAGCGCACGGCGGAGAGCAGCACTTGGAGCGATTGGAGCGAGCGTTGCAATCGGACGGAGTGAAGATATTCGAAGGTAGCTTGGGATCGATTCCCAGGCAGGACCGAATTCCAATTGCGGTGCCGTAGCGCGTGGATCTTAATAAATCTGTAATCCGCCATGGCTATGACAAGTTTCCTCCTGAAGTCTGTTTGCCTTATTTCACTGGGTCTCTCGTTTCTTGAAAAGTGTTTCCAAGGGAAACTTGAGACAAAACGCGGCCGTGAAATCGTGCGTAACTGCTCTCTGTATGCCTCAGTTCATCTTGAATCTGCTGATGAAGCTTGGGCAAAGCATGCCAGGGAACGGCTGGGTAGGCATGGTGCTCGGCATGATACGGCATGTTCCACATTAGAAACTTGATCGCGCGATTGGTCAGCATTGTGCGAGTTCGTTCGATGGCAGAACCTGCATGTGGCAAACCATTGTGCTCGGTTGTCAAGTAGATTGCCAGCATGGCGTGTCCGAGCCATTGAGCCCACAGGAGATTCCAGAGTCCAGGTAGCCATTGCCAGGCAGCATAGAGATAGCCAACGTGAAAACAGAGAGCCGCACGGGATTCCCATCGCACTCGATTTTTGGCTCGCTGCGGAACATAGGGCATCAAATACTGCCACACCAGTCGTCCGTGCCCAAAGCTGCCGCCGAGCATGACCGCCACTTTGTAAAACAGAACCGGTAGTCCGCTCAACTAAAGGAAATAGAGAGGCAGATTGGACGTCACACTGGGAACGGCTTTACCTCCCATCGAAATTTCTGGATCGAGTCCGGGATGGTGAGTGTGGCGATGGTGCGCAAAATAAAATTGTCGAAATATCTCGGGGACATAGTAGATTGGCAGACAGGCCATCCAGCAGACTAATTCATTTGCCAAGGGTGATTTGAAGGCCGACCGGTGAACAGTCTCATGCCCCAAAGCAAACAGTGACATGACCATGAGCCCAAAAACCAGCAGAGCACCACTCCAGGTCCACCAGACATTGGGATAGTTCACAGTAGAATGATCCATCGTGATGATGACGGCGGCGCCCAGTAGCAGGCTATACTGAAGCGCAAATCTCGCGAAGCTAGACCCGTTTGTGCGCTTCAGCAATGACTTGAGATTCGTAGTCGACAGTCGAGTGCTCTTATGAAATTGTTCCTGCATTATAGGGGACCCGATCATACACGGTTTCCCTCTTGAGACGAATTGCGCTCGCCAAAGCAGCCAGTGCACCCAAGGCGAATGGATTGCACCCTACGATTGTATACTAGACTAGCATGAGAAAATGGACCCAAAAATGACTATCGACTCAAAGAAGCCGGCTTGGGGCGAAGCGGTTATTAACCGGAGCAGGTTCCCATGAACTTTGTTGATGAAATGAGCCGACGCTTACCAGCTTTACTACACGTCACGATGACCGTAATCCCAGGCAATTGCTTCCGTCTGTAGTCGCTGAAGAAAATCAACTTTGGCGACAGCGGCTGGATAGATCATCATCCGTCCGACAAACAGGCCACCAAAGGCCACGAAGATACTGATACCGCCAAGGGTGGAACTGACAGATCGATCGGATCGCATAAATTCACCACAGGTGGCTATTTCGTGAAGAAATGACTTTTCTTGGATAGGATTTGTAAGAAAAGGTAGAGTCAAACTTGATGGATCAGTACACACGAACAATTTGCCTTGAGAGACTCAGCTTTCCACGTTCTATAGTTTGTTTATCTTCAAAAAATCAAAACATCTCGCAATTGAGAAGCTGAGCCTGAGTTGCTAGAATTGGGGTGTCGCCCGAAAACTATTTTTGCATTGGAAACAGCAAAGAGTCGCCGAAATGAGCACTTCATTGCAAGTAACTGCACAAGAATACGATCAAATGGTCGAGAAGGGTGCGTTTAATCATTTGACCGGTAAGATCGAACTGATACGGGGAGAGATTCGTCAAATGAACCCAGCCGGGATGGTCGGAAGCCGTTGGCGCCAGATGTTAAAATCTGTTTGATACTTGTCTGGATTAATAATTCTCTCTCAGCGGTTGGTCAAAGTACTGTTGGTATTCGCCTTGACTGAGCTGGTGGTTGAAAGCCTCGGCAATTTTCTTGACTATGGAAGTGTAAGTTGTATCACTTGAAGGTACGTCCAGGTAGAGATGCTTGCTGAGGCTGATCTGCCTTTCGTCCTCGCGAATGTTGATGTCCAGCTTGATATCATCTCTTTCTAACATGATTGTTCGACCTGAGTATACCTGTGACTCATCTTTAACAATCGCCTGGCGCGCCCAGCCAAGCTGATTCAAGACAAAATCAGTAAATGGTTCGAACATCTCGAGCTTGACAGGGTAAAGGATGAAATAGTTGTCTTGAGGCTTGTACTGTCCCAGCCAGGGATAGGGATGCTCGTGAGGCCGAAGTTGTACTACATCATGCCCGGCTTCCGATTTCACCCATTCGAATCGACTGGCAAACCAATCGTAGTTCACATTGGCAAAGCTAGTGAGTCGCAGTTCGTTTTCGTCATAGGGCAAGACGTAGCCTTTGTCTGTTTTGAAATCAAAGACAACCATAGCGTACTCAGCATAGTCGGTTAAATCGTTGTTCCATGTCTGGAATGCACCGTGGAACAACACACTCTTCTGATCTGGCGAAAATGCCAGTGCCCCGGCGTCATGAGGCGAGGGAAAACTATAATTGTCCAACGATCGGCCCTGAGTGCTGAAGCTCCAAATTTCTCCAGACTCGATATCTAGCACGGTTAAGCCACAAACCAACAACAGCCTACCACCTTCCAGCACCTCGATCTTGTCCATGTCTTCATCGCTACTACACATGCAGACCGTATGGACTATGCCCGGCTGCCCGGATTGGCTGTCCAGAAACTGAAGAGTGGCAAAATCCGAGAACTGCTTGTGGATGGGAGTGACCACGGGCTGGCCGTTCTTGATCTTGACCATAAACAGGCTTTGGCTGCCCGTGATCAACGTTGGTTCGCTGGTACCTCTCACCTCGTAGACCTTCCATAGAAAAGGAAGTCCCGTGTTGGACTCGAGTTGCCCAGGTGCCTGAATTGGCTGTCCATCGAACCAAATCGAATAGGCGACATTGGTTGAATCGACTAAACCATAATTGACGTTAAATGTCTTACCGGTCGCCGCATCGGCTTGGATGGTAAACGGTCCTACTTCGACCTTCGCGGTTTGACGGACAACACGAAAGAAACGATAGAAGGCTACACCCGCTATGCCGATAGCGAGCGCTAAGAATATTAAGAAGATCGTCAGCAGTTTCATCGGGATTATTCCGGTTGGTCGGTGAACGGTTACAACAAATCTGATGTCGCGTAGGATGCTCCGTAAAAACAGTTTTGGACTGGCTTGCAAAATTGCTATACAAACAGAGCAAAATTATCCAGAACGACACGCAGGAGGACTGCTGGATATTCGCAGTATTTTAACGAACCATCGGCGGATACCGTTCCGTCGCTTTTCACGTGATATCGTTCTCGCCAGTAACCCTCCTGAGCCGCTCGGCAAACCTTTCGGACCGAATCCACAAGACGTTGATTTTCCTGCATGCGGCGACAGGCCAACGCCTCCAAATACCAGACTCGTCCCATGGCTGCCACATCGTTCAGTGGGTCCACCGCGTTGCAATCTGACGATCGGCTGAACTCCCAAGGCTCGTAAGTAGACGGCTTAGTGACACTTTGCGTTGGCATATCACCAGCCCAGAATTCAGGAGAGTTCATCAAGAGCGGCCATAAGTTTTCCAACTGCGACGGACTGGCCAGTTCAAAAGCGACAGCAGCCCAATTCACATCCGACAATCCATGTGAGTCAACCAGTCCGCGCTGCGGGTGCAGGTACTCGGCAAAGTGATCGTTGCGCCAGAATATTTCGGTCATTGCTTTGCTAATGCCGTCAGCATGATCAGACCAAATCGCTGCTTTCTTCGGATCATCCCATGCTTGGAATAGCCCAGCAAGCTGGCGGAAGGCATGCACGCAGTAGCACTGAGTCACTCCGTCACAACCCTCTCTTGGAGGTGCCTCGATGTAGAATCCAGATCCGCCAATCAGGCCGTTATCCTGACGAAGGGTCAACAGATAAAGTGCGGCGGATTCGATGGAGTCGATTCGTGCGTTTAGCCACGAAAGTGATCCGCTGGCTGCAAATGTTTCAGATGCGGTCAGCAGGTAACAGACGGGAGCCAATGTGCTTAGGGGATTACCTTTTGTCTGCCAGTGTTCGAATAATCCAACCCACCTACGAGTCTGATGACTTGTTTCAGGTAGTCCATCTCGCTTTGGCGGAGCATAAGTAAACTGATCGTTCGGAACTTTCAAGCCACGCAAACACCCGCCGGGAGGAGTGTTGCCACTGAAGATAGCAAACGGAATGTTGCCATCGTTGCGCTGGGAAGCCCGAACAAAATCGAAGTAGTCTTCGACCATTTGCTTACGCCCAAGACGCAAGTAGGGTCCTATCATTTGCCAGGAATCTAGGCCAGGCCAGGTCGTATCGTTCCCAAAACCACCTCCATCGGCATTGATCGTAAAGTGTCCGGCGTAGACTCGCTGCGTCGCTGCAGGAAGTAGGTTCTTGAAGACAGCCGCCTGGACACCAGAGCGAATCTCTGAGTCGGTGATCCTGCCAATCCATTCTGTGTCAAGAGAAGCAACGCCGGAGGTACTTTGCTCTGAGACCTCTGCCGATACCAGGCTGGCCGACAGCCAACCCAGCCCTACCGCTCCTGACTGCTTTAAGAGCAGACGTCTGGACTTATTAGGCTTTGGATTCCAATAGGTCATCGTTTCAGTGCTAAGCCTCCTGTAAGTCGTGGTCACAAACCGTCGCAACGTTGCCTTGCATGACGCCGTAGAAGCCATCATTAGCATGAACAACGTTCTCTTGCACGTCAGTTGTCGGTGAGCATTTCGCTCTCACTGTGGGCCTTTTCGGCCTTCGTATTGGCATCTTTCGACTTGAGACCCTTCTCAGACAGGCTTCGAAGTATCACAAAGAATGCGCCCACAAACAGTAGCGAAAAAACGGTCGCAGCCAGCATGCCTCCGATCACCACGTTCCCAACGGCTCGGCGACTGGCTGCCCCTGCGCCAGTGGCTACTGCCAACGGCAAGAACCCGAGTACGCCGCTGAGCGACGTCATGAGAATGGCGCGAAACCTGAGGGCCGATGCGTCCAAGGCAGCTTCACGGATGCTCTTGCCTTTACTACGCAACTCACTGGCGAACTCGACAATCAATATCGCGTTTTTACTGGCTAGTCCAATCAACAGCACCAGACCAATCTGCGTATAGACGTTGTTGTCAGCAGCCAAAGCATTCAACGCCAGCACCACTCCAACTGCCGAAAGTGGAACGATGGCCAACACGGCTGCAGGACTGGACCAACTTTCATATTGCGCCGCCAAAACCAAAAACACAAAGACGACAGCCAAACCTAGAATCAAGCCCTGTCCTTGAGAGCTGAGCTTTTCCTGAAACGAAATTCCTGTCCACTGGAATCCAAAACCTGGCGGCAGCTTCGAACTAGCCATCGTCTCCAATACATTAAGTGCCTGTCCGCTGCTGAATCCTGGTGCCGCCGCACCGTTGACCGAGGCCGCTGGGAACAAGTTGTATCGGCGGACAGCAGTGGGACCGAGCGTCTCTTGTACCGACAAGACTGCCGATAGCGGCACCATCTCTCCAGCTTGATTTCGCACTTCCAGTTTCAGTATCTCTTCCATGGAAGCTCGAAATTTTGCGTCTGCTTGAGCCCGCACCTGGTACAGCCGATTGTTGTACTGGAAGTCGTTGATATAAACTGAGCCCAAATAAGCTTGCAGAGTCCCAAAGATCGAATCCAGCGGTATGCCCATCGTTTTTGCCTTAGTGCGATCCAGATCGACAAAAATTTGGGGCACGCTAGCCCTGAAGGTACTGTTGACCCCCATCAGACTGCTTTGCGTGTTTCCCTCACGAGCAAGCTCCGCAGCAGAATCCTGCAGCGACTGATAACCGACACCGGATTGATCCAGCACTTCCAGTTGAAAGCCACCGGCTGCTCCTAAACCATCAATGGCTGGAGGTACAAAAGCAAAGATATGCGCCGTCTTGATCGTGGAGAATAGTTGCCGGAGCTTTCCGGTAATACCTTGCACAGAAAGTTCCGGTGTTTTCCTGTCTTCCCAGGGATCAAAAATCAGTACCGAGAAGCCTAGATTTGATCCCGCATAACCTCCTAACAAGGAGTATCCCGAAATGGTAACGGTATTGGCTATTCCAGGTACTTCCCGATAGACTTGATCCAATTGTCGCATGACGGCGTCGGTACGCTGTTTGGAAGCGGCATCAGGCAACTGTGCATTGACAAATACATAGCCCTGATCTTCTTCAGGGACAAAGCCTGTGGGAATCCGCCCAAACGACCAGACAGTCCAACCAACCAGCCCCACGTAAACCATCAAGACCAGCAATGAACTTCGAAGCACGCGATCGATGCTCCATCGGTAGCCGCGAGTCGAAAAATCAAATCCCCAGTTGAATAGTCGGAAGCCGATAAAACTTGGAGCTTGCGGCTTGCGGAGTATCAAACCGCAAAGCGCCGGACTCAGCGTCAAGGCATTGATCGTACTGACGACAACCGCCGCTGAGATGGTCAAGGCAAACTGGCGGAAGAGCTGTCCTGTAATACCTGACATAAAAGCGGTCGGTACAAACACGGCCAGCAGAACTAGCGTCGTTGCAATAACAGGCCCGGTCATTTCCTCCATGGCCTTTACGGCAGCCGAACGAGCGTCCAATCCTTCGGCAAGATATCGCGTCACATTCTCGACGACTACGATGGCATCATCTACAACGATACCCACGGCCAATACGATGCCAAACAGCGAAAGCATGTTGATCGAAAAGCCCAGCACATTCATCACCGCAAACGTGCCGATCAGAGACACTGGAATTGCAACCGTTGGGATAACCGTGGCTCGCCAATCTTGCAAGAACAGATAGATAACGGCTACGACCAGTAGAACCGCCACTGCCAGAGTGCTGTAAACCTCTTTGATGGAAGCCGTAACAAAAGTGGTCGTGTCGAAGGGAATAGCGTACGCGACGCCAGCAGGCCAATCCGACGCGGCAGATAATTCCTGCATGCGTTGCCGGATCGATGTCGCAGTCTGAATTGCGTTGGCCGAAGGCAACTGATAAACCGCCAGCGAGGCTGCGGGCTTTCCATTAAAGAAGGAGCTTAGCGAGTAATCCTTGGCACCCAATTCAACGCGAGCCACGTCACCTAGGCGCAAGGTCCCTCGTCCAGCACCAGTGCGCAGAATAATGTTTTCGAATTGCTCGGGCGATGCAAGTCTACCCTGCATCGTCACCGCCAATTGAAAGCCTGTATTCTCCGGTGCGGGTGCCGCACCAACCTGACCAGCAGCAACTTGGACATTTTGCTCTCGGATAGCCTGAACCGCCTCGTCAGTGGTAATGCCACGCAGCTTCAATTTCTCCGGGTCCAACCAGATTCGCATGCTGTATTCACCAGCACCAAAGACCTGAACCTCACCGACTCCGTCCACGCGGCTCAGTTGATCCTTCACGTTCAGCGCATAGTTGCTCAAGAATAGATCATCCGAACCTGCAGGGTTACTTCCTTCGGAGGTAAGCGTGATGAACTGAAGGATCTGAGTGGACTGCTTCTTGGTGGTGACACCTTGCTGACGAACTTCTTGAGGTAGTTTTGACTGCGCTACCGCTACCCGATTTTGAACTAGGACTGCCGCCATGTCCAAGTCGGTATCTTGATCAAACGTGACAGTCAAAGCGTAAGATCCGTCGGCTGAGCTGTTGGAGGACATATAGAGCATGCCCTCCACGCCGTTAACTTCCTGCTCGATGGGTGCGGCGACCGTTTCGGCAATCGTCGCCGCGCTGGCGCCCGGATAGAAGGCGGTCACCTTCACCGTCGGCGGCGAGATGGAAGGAAACTTAGCAACCGGCAAAGCCCCGAACGAGACGAACCCTGCAATGACGATCACGATCGATATGACCGTGGCAAAGATCGGACGCTGAATGAAAAAACGAGACATCGCTAAACCAATCTAGAGCGAACGATGAACGGTCTATTTCGGGCTGAACAATTTGATGACCTCGGCGTCATCCACCTTGGGAAGCTCACTGTCGGAGTACGAACGCAACTTCGGAGTAATACCGCCTGGTGCCAAGAGATGAAACCCCTCGCTGACGATTTGGTCCTGCTGATTGATTCCATCCTCCACAACAAACCAACCGCCCATTTTTTTGCCAAGCTTTACCGGTTGTCGCTTGGGTTGCATTTCTTCGCTGAGCAAGAAAACGTACTTGCCGGTTCGATCCGATTGAATCACATATTCGGGCAATAGAAGTGTGCTGGGCACCATTCGTACGGGGACACGCAGTTTGACAAACATACCTGGGAACAATCGACCGTCATCATTCGTAACGATCGCTCGGAGCATGATCGTTCCCGTCGTTACATCCACACCCTCCTGCGAAACGTATTCCATCTGACCGACAAACGGAAAGTCCCTATCTGTTTCTCGCGCGATTAGTACTGGCGTCTTTGACCAGGCGGCCGGTCCTCGAGCCTGCTGATCTTTCAATTGACTACGAGCATCACCAATGTCGATCGCCTCGCGATCGCTCAAACTGAAATTCACATAAAGCTTCTCTGAATCGACGACGGTCACCAATTCGACGCCTGGTTCCAAGAGGTTGCCGAGTTGCACCAATGATTGTGTCAAACGTCCTCGAATAGGCGACTGGATTTGAGTATAGCTAAGTTCCAGCCGGGCATTCTCAAGTTGAGCCTGAGCTTTTTGAACACTTGCTTTCACTGCGACCAGTGACGCTTTGGCAGCTTCCAAAGCAGCCTGAGCGGAGGATCGATTGGCCTTGGCAGCGTCCAATTCGGCTTGAGAAGTAGCTCGCTGCGCAATGAGCTGCTCTTGCCTTGAGAACTCGCTTTGCGCCTGTTCGACGGATGCTAGTTGGACCGACACATTAGCTTGAGCGACTAAAACCTCTGCTTCCACTGAAGCCAGTGAAGCCACAGCCGCCGCTTCGGATGCCTTGTAGGCATCGTCTTCGATCGAATAAAGCAATGTGCCTTCATCAACAAGCTGCCCGGACTGGAAATGAATCTGCTTCAAGATTCCACGCACGCGAGATCGCACTTCTGCCTTTCCCGCCGACTCAGTTTCGCCATTCTTGTCTAAATAGACGACAACGTCACGAACCAGAGGCTGAACCGTTGTGATTTCCGGTGGCGGAGGAGGCATATACGAATTCGATGCCGATGGACATCCACAAGCGACCGCTAGAAGCAATGCGATCAGATGAAGCCTAATGATTCGATTCATTTGGACATGTAGCCCAAGATTGCTGAAAAATATGACCATAACCTGCTTCACCCTGATTCAAGCCGACCGCAATGAGACTCCAACAGCACAGCTTGCCGTCAATGTTCTCATTCTTTTCAGATATGTTAGTAGGTGCGAAGAGTCTTCGCAACTAACCAAAGAATTCCCTCAAACAGCGAAAGCGTTCACGAATCTTGGTTCAACTAGCGATTCTGTTCAGAATACGAAGATTGGCTATGGTCGAGTCTCAATGGTCCAGTCTCATATACTTGGGGACAAGGTTAGTCGGCTGGTCGCGTGAGCTTGGATTGCTTGGCCACTAAACCACCAATGAAGCGGCTGGACAGACATGTAGGCGTCGACTTGATCTTGTGGATGTGGGTGAAACGTCCTGGCTGCGGTGCCGCCGGCCACAACCGCTGTTACCTTTTCGTTGTCACCCAAGTCGACGACCATTCGCAGAGCCGCCGTCGAGATGACATGGTAGGGATCGTCGTAGGCATACCATCCGCGATAAAGTGTTTCACCGGATCCAGCCGCAGCCAAAGGTCCGGTACCTGGAATTCCCGACCCCAATCCGGACCGTCGAAGTGGATTGACAAAGCTGAGCGTGGATATACGGCATTCCCTTTTCATCGCGAACGATCACTATGTCCGCTTCAATTCCGGGCAACCGAATCTGGCCGCTAACTTGATACCGATTCATACGCGATACAACCGCCGCTGCCAGATCGCTGGCACCGCGTGACATCCGAATTATTTGGTGGGTTCTAAAACTTGTTCGATGTACACTTTGGCAGCGATCGAAGTTGGCTGGCCGGTTCGCGGGTCCATACTGATAAACTGTCCAGCATACACATCGCCTTGTTTCACTAGAACTGAATTTCGAGCCAATTCCGGTGATCCGGAAGCTTTAACCTCCAAAATCTCACACTGCGCATGCAACTGGTCGATTTTCTTCAAGTCGATCGAGCCGAAATATTGCTCAGGCTCGTTCTGCAACGTTTCGGCGGGAACCCGGCCGAACCATGATTTCATTCCCATCGCTCCGGCATAGGAACCGTAGTTACTTCTGCCAATTGCTAGGGAGACCTGATTTTTGACTTGGATCAGTTGAAATGGAGAGGCTGATTATGGGTGTGGTGAAGGATCTCTACCCAATGTCAACACGCTCTCACCGTTGGTTGAAGCGGTCGGCCCTTGCAGCAGCTGACTGACCCAGGCAATGCGAGCCTTGGCATTCATCAATGGAAATAACTTAACCACAATCTCATCTGACGGTATGCCCTCTCGAAAAGCAACCTTCCCGTGATCTCTCAAATAGCCGTGATTTTCCACTAAATACTGGTATTCCAACGGAAATTGTTTGATCGTCGCTCGACCACTTTCATCTGTAATCGCTTTTTCGGTCGGTTGTGGTCCGCGACTGTCTATACTCAGGTGAATATTGGCACCCGGAATCGGTTTATCATTTTCATTCAAAACTAGAAATGTCCGTGTCACCATTTCCGAATCGATATAGCGTTTGACCTCGAATCGTCCCGCATCCGCTACCATCACTGATGAGGCTGGCAGATCAAAGGTTTGTGATTTAAGTCCTGGACCAGAAACTGTCAACTTACAACTGTGATTCTCATTGCCTCGGTATAAATTGAAACTAAAAAGATGGTTGCCTTGCGCAAATGTTTCCAGCCGTTCTTCAGCTCCACTTGCACTGATGCGATAAGCCTGTCGCTCCAGTGGAACGCCATCGCTATCGACTAGCGCGAACCTAACAAACATGGGAATACGGTCTTCACGGGGGAGGGATCGTCCAATCGAGTCGGTAATTTGATCGATCCGTTTCACAAAATCTGCAGGCAGCCCTTCCAGACTTACCCGCTGGCTTATCTCTTCCTCGAGCTTGGCCAATATCCCAGGATAGGCCACTTCGATGGCCTGCCGATGTTCCTCAACAATCTTTTGAGCGGTGCTACCCAGGCGCGCATCGACTAAACTGCGAGCATACCAATACGCAATCCTTGCATCCTGAGGTGCTTGCCGATAAGCTTCTGCCAACAAGCCAATTTGTCCCGCTCCAGAACCATGTTGCAATTGAGATTCCAAAGCGATCATCAACAACCGGTCTGGCGATGGCGACAATTTTGAACCAACAGGGCCGATCGAATCAACTTCGTCCATCGGAACCGAGATGGAAGACTCGCCGATCTTCAAGGTAACCGACCGGCTATCCGCAGACAGCGAAACACTTCCGATCAGTTGCGTACCTGTTTTGAGCGTCACTTGCTCTTGGGCAAACAAGACACTTGTTGTGAAACATACAAGAAAACCGGCGAATGCAATGCGGTACATCATTGGAGTTCCTTGCGAGAATCCGTATGAGCATTTCCTTTGTAGACTAGTTCTTGGTTCTATAGTACACACTTGTGAAAGTAAGTCCAGCAATGCCTAATAGTGGATTGACTTCTTCACTCGAACAGCAACATCCATCAATCTAACCAAGCTTGATAAGCACCGACTCTTAAGAGAGGCTGCCAATGCGATGAAGCTCACTCCTAATTCGAGCCGATGGGCGTCGGGCTAAACATGTAGCATAACTCGCCGAGGGCGATAGAGTGGTATCGCGATACCGAACAATAGTGTTATCAAGACTGCGGAACTTGGCTCGGGAACCGTCGTGAGCGGCGCGGTTCCATTGGACACTCGGTCTGACGGGCCGCCCGATGTTCCAGCGATCAGCCCATAGTTGAAATGTTTGTTGCCCCCTAGCAGTGACAGTGGCAAAGTGAATTCCAGACTGTTCGCCCCAAAGGACAATGCCGAAGTAGTACCTACCAAGCTGGCACTGGACGCTTCATAAACGTCTGCCGCAACATCAACGCTAAACATCGCGCTGCCAAGGTCGATGTAGTACTCGCCCCCGAGCTGTACCGGCAGCCCCGGAACCAGCGACTGGCCGATAAAATTGTTCAACCACGAATTGGGAGACCCAGGCTGCAGGTCGGTGCCCCAACCCCCGAATCCCCCCGTCGCTGGGTCGCGGTCATTGTCGATATCCAGGTATCCGATGAAGTCTAAGACATCGATGGAGTTATCGAAGTCTACCGTAAACTTCATCTCATCCATCGCCGGGCTTGTGAACTCTGTTGTCACTGCCACAATGTCTGGCGCGCCCAGCGCTCCGAAGGTGTCCCCTTGGGGGTCGGTGTGACTAAGACCGGCACGTGCCGTTGGCAAAGCAACGAGTATACATACTGTGACAATCGTCAGGCTGAATAATCTGTGATATTTCACTTCACTCGCTCCAGTGCTCTTGAAACCTGCCCTAGCCCTCGCTGAGTTGACAATGGTAATTTGTGCAGCCTCGAAAATCAAGTTATTGAAACGATTCTTGCTGTCATAAAGACTAGCGTCCTCGCCTTAGTTTTGGGTTGGCGTCTTTGGTTGTGACCAGTTGGCCTTGCTTGGCCGGGTCGCTATCATCGCGCAATAGATCGTCAATCCATTCTGACGAGCCAACGGTTCGACCGCCTCGCGTTTGCGGCAAAGGTCGCGTCGCCATCAAAGCAAACAGGGAATCCCTCGCAGACAACTGCGTCGGAAAGGCCGTGTTAGGCATTTGAACTGCTTGTTGGATCGTCGATGCGATTTCAGTCTTCAGTGTTGTCTGACTTGGTTCGTTAGTGGGTTGACCGGTCGTTCGAGACGCTGCCGCTGATACTGCTTGACTCGTGGTAGTTGGCACAGAACTGACGGGCCAACTAAACACACCGTCTGCCACCAGGTCTCCGTTCGCACCCAGCGTCAACAGTTCCAGCCGCATCTGCTTAGTGGCGAACGCAAACGTTCCGAGGCTCTTCGCGTTCGTTGCGCCGTATAGCAGTGCGTCGTTAGGCGAGCGTGTTTGATCAACCACGATGGTACCTCGGAGCGTGGCACCATCGTAGATCTTGTAAGTGGCATTGGTGGCATTCGTCGGCCGCGCTACCCATGCCACAAACACTTCAGCCGTTGGTCCCGGAGGGGTCATGACCCAACGCGCCACGTTCGTGGCCGAGGATGGCGCGCTGACGGGATGCAGTCGGTAGTCGTTCTGATAGCCGGTGCCAGTCTGTACGCTCCAACCGGGCCCATTCAACTGAAAGCCCCAGTCGCCGTCATCCTTCGTGCTTGTGATTGCCGTTGTCCGCAGCGGCTTGATGCCCACGAAGTACTCGCCTAGCGGGCCGCTCTGAGCTGTAACCTTCACGTAGTAGGTCTGCCCAGGGATCAATCCGGTGGCTGTGAATTTCTCGTTGCGACCGTCCGGCAGGATGGTGACTGTCGGCGTGATATCGGTACCTGCGGAGTTGAAGAACTGGATTCTTGGGTTGAGAGTGTTAATGAACTGACCCGTTCCGTCTGCTGGAGTACGCGTCTCGACCTCGACGACTGTCTGGTCGGCGGCGAGGGTGACCTTGTACCAGTCGTCGTCGGGGGCTGCGTTGATTGTTATATCATCTACGTACCAGCCCTCGAAGGTGTTGAGGTTACTATCGATGGTGTCGAATACGAACCGGACCTGGGCTGTTTGGCCCGCGTAGGACGCCAGGCTGGCCGAGGCACTCGTGAAAACGGAACTTTCCAAGAGCGGGTTAAGAACGGTAGTCCAGGACACGCCGCCGTTCGTGCTGACTTGGACAGTGGCCTTGTCGAAGGTCACTCCTCCCTCTGTGTCCAGGAAGTACTTAAAGCTAATCTCGGTGTCGGACTGAACCACGAACGAGGGCGAGACAATCGCCCCTGCGTTGCGGCTACCAGTGTCGTAATTTCCCGTCGCCGGATTGCCGTACCAGAAACTGGTGACGGGAGAGTGATTAGCGTCCGTGGCCCGCCTGGTAGTCAGGTTCCACAGACCAGCCGCCGTGCCGGCACCAATCATGTTGTTGTTAATCGTCCAGCCCTGCTGGCCGTTCTCGAAATCGTACGCTGTCAGACCCTGCATCTGCAAGTGGCCTATCGCACCCTGCGAACCCGTCACGTCCTGGGCCGTCAACAGCGTGTTGTTAGCCTCGGTATCGAAGACCGCGTCCTTCGTCACGACTAGGCTGTACTCGACGCCAGCGTTGCCGCTTACACGGGCGAAATACGTACCGGCCGAACCGATCAAGAAGCTCTGAATTGCCTCGTTCAGGTTGGCCGCCCCGCCCACGCCGCTGGCTAGGACCGTCGCGCCGTTCTGGCCGATCAACTGCACGTCCACGTTGCCGGTTGTCAAATTCGTCAGCGCCAGGCTGACGCGCTGCCCAGCCGCCACGTCGAACCTATAGAAGTCCATCGTGGCGGACGGAGACACATGGTTAGCAACGGAGAAATGGAGGGTATAGGCATCCCCAGAGTCAGGAGGATTCCCGCTGACCACACCACCCGAAGCTGATGATACGAACTCACCGACGGCGATGACGTAGGTACCGGTGGTCGCAAAGGTGTAGCTGATAAACGAATCCAACGAACTAGAACTACCAGTATCATTTCCGCTATCGTCGTTGGAGGCCAGCAGGGCCCCGGTGCTATCGAACAGGAACAGCATCGTATCGAAATTCGCGAAGTCAATGTCGAAATAGCCGACCGACCCAGCCGTGGTGACTTGGAATGAGTAGTAATCGAAAGTGCCGTCGCCAGTCCCGTTGATCGACACATGGGGCACGGTGGTCGAATTGGTGATAAAGGCATTGAGGGCTAGGCTCCATGTCGCGCTCTCAAGATTCTGAGCGCTCACTCGGGAATTGTTTGGCTCAACCTCCGCCATGGGTGCCCCATTCGTTGTACCCAGGACCGCCCCACGCTGGACGTTGGCTAAGGTCGTGTCCAGGTTGATGAACGAGCCGTTGATATTTTGGGCCGTTGCGGCCGTATTGTTCGTTGAGCCGACTATTTTGCCTTCGTTCTCAAAGGCACCATTGAGAATTACCTGTACGGAATACAGCCCCTGACTCCCCGACAAGCCGCTGACTTCGATCCGGTAAATACCGCCGCCGGTCGTCCCTATTGTCTGAATGCCAGTCACTTGGCCTGGAGCCCCGGCCGACGCGAATCCGAGCGAGGCGTTGGCCGGGCTGAACAACTCGACGCGCGGCTGCAGGCCAGCCGTTATCGGCGTAACGATGACCGAGATCGTCTGGTTCGGATCGATGTTCAAAGTGAACGAGTCCACGTCTCCTGCAAAGCCAATGATTCCTTCAACGCTGCGATCGTATACCAGTGAAGCCAAAGGTGCCTTCGCCGCCAGTGGTACCGGGAAGGCAACCGTGCCATTGTCAAGTATGTAACTACCACTGAACGCCACGTTGCCGTTACCGAAATTGTCGGTAAGAGCCCCAGGGGCGAGAGAGACAATGAGGGTGCCTTCGCTGGTCAGCCCACCCAGGGTCAGTCGGACGGTATCGGCATCTAGCAGTGAGGCCCCTACGACGTTGCCCAAATTGACGGCGAAGTCTGCCGGCTGAACCGAAGAGGCCAGGATCGGCTCGTTAAAGTTGAGATCCAGAGTGTTAAATGGCATGGTGATCACCGAGCCGGCCGTAGGGCTAGTACCAGTGACGGCCAAGGCCAAATTGTCGTAGCGGAAGGTACCCGTGTAAGCTGCATTCAGCTCACCGTTGCTCTGACGCTTAACCGCTCCGGCATCGATGGTGAAGGTCTGCAGCCCCTCGCCGCTTATGGGGTTGGAGGCGAAGTTGAACTGTAGCGTGTCCGAGTCGATGGCCGTGACGCCGGTTGGCGAGACGCCGTTGACCGCGACTTTGGTCAAGTCGATTTCGCTTGCGTCTGGCTCGTAGGCGAAGTTGAAGTCCGCACTGTAGCCGCCCACGAGCGCTGGCGGGGAGAATACCGTGGTACTATTCGCTGGCGTACTGGCGATGACACGCATTCCCAGCGTTTGCAGAGCGGCGAAAGCGTTGATCCGGCCGTAGCCGTACTGACTGTTGAACCCATTACTGTCGTAAACCACTCCGCCCACTTTGTCCGCTGTAGACCGTAGCGTCTGCTTTACCTGGGCTGCCGTCAGGTTTGGATCGGCAGACAAGAGCAACGCCCCAACCCCAGCCGCCAGCGGCGACGCGGATGATGTACCGCCGAACCCGTTGGCAGCTGTGTTGTTCGTGTAGTCGCCAGTATTATAACCGAGTGACCGGGTGCGGTCCGTGGTCGTAATACCGCCGGTGACTGGAGCATCGATATCGCTACTAGGTGCCACTAAGTCCAAGGCTGAACCGTAATTGCTGTACTCCGAACGCTGGTCCCGCTGATTGGACGCTCCGACCGCCATCACACCGCTTAAAGTCGATGACAGGTTGGCTGGGTAGCCTACACTGGAGGAATAGTCGTTGCCAGAAGCGATAAACGAGGCCACACCTTTGCCGCCCCGAGCCACATTGTTGGCCCAGGTGAAGGCGGCATTCAGAGCGCTGTTTGGAGCCCCGCCGCTCCACGAAGCATTGATGACCTGGGCGGCGTTCCAGGTGCCCAGCCCATCTGCCGTCCGCCCGGCTGCGTAATAGATGGCCGATGCCGTATTGGCATCGCCAACGTACGACGATCCATTAAACATCTGCACAGGCAATATCTTCGCGTTGAAAGCTGAACCCGCCACGCCAAGGTTGTTGTTACCTACGCCCGCAGCCACACCTGCCACCGAGGTCCCGTGTTCGTCATTAGAGCCGACACTGGGGTTGGGACTGTTCGTGGCGAAGCTCCAGCCGCTGACATCGTCGGTGTAGCCGTTGCCATCGTTGTCGATGCCGTCGCCTGGTATCTCGCCAGGATTGACAAAAATATTGGCGGCCAAGTCAGAGTGCGTGCGCTCAATGCCGTCGTCCAGGATGGCGATTGTCACACCGGTGCCAGTACTCAGGTTCCAGGCGCCCACCGCCTTGATGTCGGCCCCAGCGATTGCATCCGCGATCTGGGATCCCGTGTTGTTCAGGTGCCACTGATTTGGAAACAGGGTGTCGTTAGGGATGTATGAACGCGTCATGTTCCGATAGAAATTCGGCGTCGCCCACGCCACCTGCGGGTTCTCAGCTATGGCAATAGCATACTCCAGCGTCGTATTGCCACCTTTTGGCAGTGTCACGACGAACTGGTCCGGCGTCCCCAGCAACGGTCGGAAACTGACGATCTCTTGCTTGACGAACACATCCTCCGGACGGACACCTGAGTTCAAGGCCACCACAGCCTCGTCCAGCACCGCCACTGTCGCTCCACTACTAACGACCGTGTAAGTCGGAGCGATCCAGTCCACACCTGACGGTAAGTCCGCCGAATCGGAAGTGATCACATCCTGGCTCGACCATGCGTCTCCAGCCAACTTGCTCACTCGCCACACGTTTTCTTTTAACTTCTCTTCGGTCGAAAATCCTGACAGCCCACCGAACGCTCCGTTCAGGCTGCCCACCGTTGCCTTCCCATCGCCCGAAACTTGCACCGCATACTCATGCGGTGACGGCTTGAGTTCGATGCGCTGGCCGTCAACCATGTAGTACAGTGGAGTACTGCTGAACAGGTTTCGAATCTCCAACAGCTCCAAAGACAATGCGCGGCGGCGTTGGGAATCATTGCGGGAAAAACGGCGGGAGCTGGACGACGAGCGGGCTTGCATGAGTGCCTCCGAGGTGTGCAGGTAGCATCAACAGCCGAATACGGCTTCAGGATGTGTGAAGAATACAGGCGACTATACGGAATAAAACGAATGACGCAGGCTTTGTAGCTAGCGAAGGGACGCTTTACAATCAGCTGATCAAACTTCTTGAAAAAATTCATAAGAAAATAGTAATTCTTCAGTGGTTTGCCATGAACGGATACTGCGGACGGTACTTACGTTCTTGAATACCAACGATATCTATTCATAGAGACGAATCAGCCAACCCGAAAAACCGCGAAATTCTCAGTCTTTCAAAAAAAATCGAAAAGTCATGCCGAAAGCTGCTCCTTAGAAGAGCCCTCCCGAGCCCAATTGGTCTGATGAACATAAGATTTTTAGTAACACATCAGCCGAGTGAAGTTGAGCTTAGCCCAACTTCCCCAACAACGAGTCAAAAGTATGTTATTTTCAGGGAATTTAGGGTTTGGTCGTCACTACATTTGATTTTGAATTATTGCAGCGGGTAGCCTCAACTTGAGTTTGTCGAGGAGGATTTGTTGATATTCGGTTGGGCGAGTGACGCATTGACCACGGATGTCGATGCCAGTCCGCGTTGGCAGGACGACGTCAATAAGTCGAATCTGTGAAAGCTCATTCAATACACGGCGCGGTTCGTTGCCGAGTCCTGCCGCGATGCACATTTGGCCAAGCGTCTTCCATAGGACGTAGGCCAAGAAACAGAACAAGATGTGTGCGTCGACGCGTTCCTCTTTGTGATGCCAAATGGGGCGGATCGACAAGTCGGATTTGTGAATCTGAAACGCAGCTTCGGCTTCCGTCAGCTGAATGTACGCCTTCCACAGTTCCTCTTCGGTCCAATCGCGGACATTGGTTCGCAACAGGTAGCAACCGTCTGCAAGCGCGTTCCAATCTTGTACCGGCTTTACCTTTTTCCAAGCCACCATGGCGTGACCAGCATCGGTCCTGGTTACATTCACTTCAAACAATCTCGCGGCACGAGTATTCTGTCCGAGCATTCTTCCGATCTCGCGCTCGACCTTCATCGGATCGCGTTTTTGCTTTTCGCATCGTTCGGTCAGCGATTTTAAGCTCGCTTCAATTTTTTCTTCCGACCTCCGCACGATGGCTGCATCCTTTTCAGCACGATCTTTGCTCCGACATAAAATGAACGTTTCCATCTGGCTTTTATCAAGTTCGTCTGAGTATTCTTCGATGGGTGGATGGCACAGTTTTACTTCAATCCCATCTCGAATCGAATGCCAGTCTGATTTAAGGATCTCTTGTTCAAACTTCTTTAACATCGACTTGGGCGTACCGACGATGTAACGTCGCCCCTGGCTGCGAAGAAACTCTAAGTTGTTTTCTGAAACCATCCCGCGATCCATTACCCAGACGCGATCTGACTTGCCGTAGCGTTTCTCCATTTCCTCTACGATTCGCTTGACAGTTGTCACATCGGCTGAGTTGCCAGCAAAGACTTCATAGCCCAGCGGAATACCACAGCGCGAAACGACTAAGCCTATGCAAACTTGTTTGCAGTCACTGCGTTGATCCCGTGAGTAGCCACGTTGGGCCTTTGGATTACCACTCGCTTGGCCTTCGAAGAAAGTGCTTGTAACGTCGTATAGTAACAGGTCATATTCGAGGTCAAAAAGCTCGCCTAAGCGATTCTTCAAATGCACTTCCAACACCTCTTTGTGTGGCAATAACTCATCCAAACATCGATATAGACGATTGTCATCGACGCGCGCGGCAGGCACTCCCGTAAGTTCTGGCAAAGCAGAGTTGGGATACCATTGTTCAGAGATGAACAGCTCACTGGAAGGATTAAGCAATCTTGCAATGACGAGGATCATCGAAGTAAGAGACCAACGAACGCGCTCTTTGCCTGGTCGTAAACAATCATCCAAGAACTCATCGAGCTTCAACCGTTCGATCACTTGCATTGCCAGCCAAGGCCCGCCAAATTCTCGGCAGTTTTCAACCCTTATTGCACCGGTGTTGACTTCGACCCATCTTGGTTGAGTAGGGGTATCTTCATATTCAAACAGCGGTAGCTGCTCAGATGAACTTTGGACGTTACCTTGTGCAGCCTGTTGTATTCCCAACCGCGTGTTTATCTCTGGCCCTGCGGACGTCTACGGGGTGGCTAACTCAAAGGTCGTGGTGGACCAGGAGCGTCCGTTGATTTGGATGGTTAACCGATGTGTGCCTGGAAAGAGCGTGTAGGTCGTGGCACCAGCTCGTAACGGATGGCGCTTGCGTATTGTGACCGACTGGCCTGATCGTAGTTGCAGCTTTTTTGCCTTGAACACTTTGGGGGAATGACTGCCGTTTGCTTTTACAAAATCGATGACGTAATCCACAACCAAGGACTCTTCGCGGTGAGAGGTTATGGTAACGGCAAATTCGAGTGACTGGCCGGCTGTTATGGTCGACTGGCAAAGTTCGATGGGACCAACAGTGACTTTTGGTTTGGTTCGCACGCCGATGAATTGCATCGTCTGTTCATGACCTTGCTTGATCAGCGTGCGCAGCGCATGCTGACACAACCATTCAAGCTCATCTGGCCTCTGTCGCCCTGCCTTGCGCCATCGAGCCAATGTTTCTAACACCAGTAAGGGATCGACCTTGGAGATATCATTCATGTGGTTGGCAACGCTGCGAGTCACGTAGCGAGTCGAGTCGCCGTGCAGTTTTTCCAGAAATGGAAGCGGCACCGAGTGATCGATGGTTAATCGTCCTGACCAGGGAAGTCGTGGGCGAGTGCTCTCGCTGACCAGTCGCCGGACGTGGTAGTTGCGATCCGTTGACCATTTCTCCAACTCGCGCAGAGTCTTTTCAGGATGCGCGTTGATGAACGATCGCAGAGCGTCCTCCATGGAAAACCGTTTGGTGATCTCCTTCAGCGTTTTTAACGACATCGTGACATCTCTGGTCGCCATGCCGCGCCTCACGACAAACTCACCCAGCGGTGCCATGATAAAATCACCGAAGTCGTCGTCGGTCTTTGTCGGGTCCAGCTCGGCAGGCAGAGCAGCGATGATCTGCCGGGCGGCCAACTGAAAATCGCCGGCTAAGTACTGTTCCAGTGTTTCAGCAATGTGAACGATCCGTTGCTTCAGCTCCAACTGCTTCAGTCGCTTCATGACGACCCGGGTGAATCCGACCGCGTCGAAACTGCGGTCGGCGGTGGAAAACTGGCCAGCCAAAAACTGCACGCGATCCGCATTAAAGAGATGATCTTTCAGGCTGAAGCTGGTTGGTTTTTGTTTGGCCATGGGGTTATCGGGGGGTTAGTTGCCTGAAAAGGGTTGATCTCACTAGTAGCCTTCCAGTCTTGATTCCACCGGCACTTGGTCGGTGACGATCGTCGAGAAAAGTCGGATTTTTGGGGGCTTTGGGTAGTTAAGGTCTGCAAACATCACAATTTTTGGTCTTTCCGAGAAACGCGAAAAATGTAAGATGTTCGGGGAACGAAACTTGCATCGTTGGCTGTAGCTTACTGTCCCCCCCGGTCGTCGGGTTGAGTTTGGGCACTTTAAGGCCTGCTCAACCACTGCTTGTAGTCCGCGTTCCGGCTGCTTGTCTGGCAGTCAAGAGTTGGATTTTCCGTCGACTGTTTCTGTCTTTCCAGGTGATTTATGGATCTTTCAAGAGTTCGCAATATCGGTATCAGTGCTCACATCGACTCGGGCAAAACGACGCTCAGCGAGCGTATTCTGTTTTATACAGGCCGTATCCATAAGATCGAAGAGGTCAAAGGCGGTGGCGACGGTGCTACGATGGACCACATGGAATTGGAGCAGGAGCGTGGCATCACGATCACCAGCGCCGCTACCAGTGTTTCCTGGGGTACTGGGCAGAGCCAGTATATTACAGAACCACACCATATCAATCTGATTGATACCCCTGGCCACGTTGACTTTACGATCGAAGTCGAACGGTCGCTACGTGTACTGGACGGAGCGGTACTGGTTCTGTGTGCGGTCGGTGGTGTTCAAAGCCAGTCGCTAACAGTCGACCGACAAATGCGACGATATAACGTGCCTCGATTGGCGTTTATCAACAAGATGGACCGCACAGGTGCCGACGCCAAGAAGGTCGTGCAGATGATGCGCGACAAATTGAACACCGATGCGGTACTGATGCAGTTGCCTATCGGTGCTGGTGAAACATTTGCCGGTTGTATCGATCTGGTCACCATGAAGGCGTTACGCTTTGTCGGTGATCGCGGCGAGAAGGTTGAAGAATACGACATCCCTGCCGACATTCTGGACGAGGCCAAGCAGTATCGCCATGCGATGCTGGAAAGCCTATCGATGTACAACGACGAAATGATGGAGCTGTTGCTGAGCGAAGAAGAGATCACTGAAGAACTGATCCACAAGGTGACCAAGGATGCGGTCCAAAACCAAGGGCTCACTCCAGTGTTTGTCGGTTCTGCCTTCAAAGACAAAGGGGTTCAGCCGCTGCTGGATGCGGTCTGCCGATACCTGCCAAGCCCCCTGGAACGTGAGATTAAGGCTCGACGCTTCGACAACGAAGCCGAGCGATTTCCGCTGCAAGCGGACCCTAAAGAGCCGTTTGTGGGCATGGCCTTTAAGATCGTAGAAGATCCGTACGGCCAATTGACGTTTATGCGAATTTATCAAGGTAAAGTCGCAAAGGGTGAAATGTACACCAATCAGCGTACCAGCCGAAAGGATCGTTTCAGTCGCATCGTTCGAATGCACGCCGATCAGCGAGAAGAGATCGACGAAGCAGGGGCTGGAGACATCGTGGCCATCATGGGTATCGATTGTGCCAGCGGGGACACCTACTCCAACGAGCGTGGTTATTGCTCTTTGGAAAGTATGTTCGTACCCGAGCCGGTCATCAAAGTGTCGGTGACCCCAGCCAGCCGCGCCGATGCGGACAAGATGAGCAAGGCTCTGCAACGATTCCGCAAAGAGGATCCAACTTTCCAAGTCTACAATGACGAGGAAACCAGTGAGACGATCATCTGCGGAATGGGCGAGTTGCACTTGGACATCTACATCGAGCGCATGCGCCGCGAATATAAGATTGAAGTTCAGGCTGGTGCTCCCAAGGTTAGCTACCGCGAAACGCCAACTCAGATGGTCGAGTTTGATTACAAGCACAAGAAGCAAACGGGTGGTTCGGGACAGTACGCTCATATCAAAGGCGAACTGAGCCCAATGGATCCGGAAGGCGAAGTGCCGTTCATATTCGAAGAACACGTCGTGGGCGGCCGAATTCCCAAGCAGTTCATTCCGCCGGTCGAAAAGGGCATGCGAGACTCACTGGGTAAAGGTCCGTTGGCCGACTATCCAGTCGTCGGTGTGCGAATCGACTTACGCGATGGTAGCTACCACGATGTCGATTCGTCGGAACGAGCGTTTTACATTTGTGCTCAAGGCTGCTTCCGCGAAAGCATGCTAAAAGCCAAGACGGTCCTGCTGGAACCCATCATGAAGGTGGAGCTGGAATGCCCCGAACTCTATCAGGGTGACGTGGTTGGCGACGTGATTCGACGTCGAGGCTTGATCGCATCGACCGATATTCGCGACGGTATTTCTTATATCATTGCGGAAGTACCGTTGGCTGAAACATTTGGTTATGCGACCGACCTGCGCAGTATGACCAAGGGCCAAGGAACGTTCACCATGGAATTGTTGGCCTATCGCAAGTGCCCAAGCAATGTCCAAGAAGAAGTCGTGGCCGCTCGTAAGAAACGCGAATTGGCTGGAAAAGCATAGTAACCTGCTTTGGTTCACAACATCCACAAGCAAGCTGGCGTGGTACAATCCCACTGGCTTGTCCGGTGGATGGTTAGGCTTCTCGCTACACAGCGACACCCAGCCACTCAGATTTCTTCCTGCTGGATTTGCCGTCAGCAAATCCAGCAGGAAGAAATCTGAATATTGTGCTAACCGAGCGTGCAAGAGCGTAGCAATCTCACGGGCAAGCCGAGGAGCATTTCAATCGCTTCGTGCTCGTGAGCCCAATCAGTGGTAGCTACCGTCGCCACACGGTGGTATCGTCGTTTCTATCGCTCGCCGCAAACCTTTGTGGCTGTGTCAACGGTTTTCGATTAAAATACCGTCTCAAAATTCTTTGCTGAATTAACTACTGCCTGCACTAGTTTTTCGTGGTGTTTACATTTTACAGGATGCACTAACATCGCATGCCGATACCAGTCACTTGCCCAAGTTGCCTAACGCGATTTTCAGTTAGCGAGAAATTCGCTGGCAAGAGTGGTCCTTGTCCCAAGTGCAAGGCCATCATCAAGATCCCCGAGTTGAGCGAACAAGTGGTCGTTCACGCGCCGGTTGATTCTGCGCCCAAGGACAGCAAGGGCAAATCGGTACTCAAACCGATTCGACGGGAGGAAACAAAGCTGAGCATGCCGGTGATCGTGGGTTCGGCACTTGCCGCTTTGGTTGCAGTGGGGGTAGCCTTTGGGTACCGGCTGAATCCAACACCACCACCTGCCGCATTGCTGGCGGCTGCATCGATCCTGCTGGCTGCACCGCTAGTCTATGCAGGTTACTGGTTCTTGCGAGACGACGAACTGCAAGGGTTCACAGGTCGCGAGTTGCTGGTGCGTTGTACAATCTGTGCGGTTGTGTTCGCTCTTGGTTGGGCAGTTTACGCTTGGGTACCAGGATTTGTCGCCGATCAACAAAGCTTAAGCGAAACATCAGCACTGATGATGGCTCTTATGATCGGCGTGATGGTGGCCCTGGGTGCAACGGCGGCGGTATTGACTCTGGAGCTGGAAATTGGACAAGGGTTGCTACTGCATCTAATGTATCTGATCATTACTTTTGCACTCACTTGGCTATCAGGCACTCCGCTAAGTGAGATTTTGCCTGGCAAGTTGTCCCGTCAGCAGCAAGCGCCCATCAATCGTCCCGTTCAAGACGCACCAGCCACCCCTGATGCTCCTACGGTAGAGCCACCGCCTGTCCAGGTTCCCAATTTGCTACAATAAGACCTCATGAACACCGTAAAGTCTGAAATCGATTGTCTATTGTTTGTGTCATTCGGCGGTCCAGAAGGACCAGACGACGTCATTCCCTTCTTGGAGAATGTGCTTCGTGGTAAGCCAGTTCCTCGCGATCGCCTGCTGGAGGTAGCCGAACACTATCAACATTTTGGCGGCGTGAGCCCTATCAATGCTCAAAACCGCGATATCATCGCGCGATTGTCTGACGCTCTGCAAGCGGCGGGCAACCCTTTGCCGATCTATTGGGGAAATCGCAATTGGCAACCTTTCATTACCGATGCACTGCGTGAGATTGATCAAGCCGGACATCGACTTGCCCTACCGATATTTACCAGCATGTACAGCAGCTACTCGGGATGCCGCCAGTATCGCGAGAACATCGCTCTGTCGCTTCAAGAACTTGGCGATAGGGCACCTCAAGTTGCCCCTCGGCTGCGCTTTGGCTTTAATCATCCGAAATACATTGCTGCACAAATCGATTTAGCGCGTCAAGCTTATGAGAATCTGCCCTCCAGCCACCGACAGCAAGCTCGGCTGCTTGTAACCGCGCACAGCATACCCCTATCGATGGCAGACAATTGTAGCTATGTCCAACAGCTCAAAGAGTCTTCAAGGTTGGTAGCTCAAGCGCTAAACGTACCGTGGGACATGGTTTATCAAAGTCGCAGTGGACCACCTTCGCAGCCTTGGTTGGAACCCGACATTGGCGAACACTTGCGCCAGCTTTCAGCGCAAGGTGTGCAAGCCTGTGTGGTCTTGCCGATGGGTTTTGTTTCGGATCACATGGAAGTCATGTACGATTTAGACACCGAGGCCAAACAGTTGTGTGATGAATTGGGCATCCTGTATTCGCGTGCTCCGGCCGTGGGGACACACCCAGACTTTATCAGCATGTTGGTGGACTTGATCGACGAACGTTGCCAGCAACGGACCATCAAACAATGTGTCGGTTCACTGCCACCGCTGCATGACTTCTGCCCTGAGAACTGCTGTTTGTATCCGCAGGGTCCAAGATCGCAAACCCAAGGTGCCACACACGGACCCCAGGTAAAAAACTGAACTCTGAGCCAATGGAATGGAATCCATGAACTTACGCCAGAATTTACAAAAGTCAGGAAAGCGATCTGCCGATCCTGCCACACCCATTGACGGGGTGCGGTCGACTGTTTGGCTGCCTGCATTGATCAGCAGTATTGGACTGCTACTGGCATTTCCACCTTTGAATTTATTTCCTGCTGCCTGGATCGCACCACTGGGTTGGCTGTCCCTATGCCAACGCCCAACCCCACTTGGTCGCAAGGCCTACTGGACGTTGTGGTTAAGCGGATGTCTGTTTTGGTTGGTGTCACTGCACAGCATACGTCTGGCCTTTTGGGCGTTGTATGCGGGTTGGCTAGCGCTCTCGCTGTATCTGGCTATCTATTTACCTCTGTTTGTGGCTGCAACGCGACTGATGGTGCATCGCTGGCATGTTCCACTGATTCTGTCGGCACCAGTGGCTTGGACAGGGCTAGAATGGATTCGATCCTATTTGTTTACCGGATACGCCGCCAATACGCTGGCGCACTCGCAGGCCTTTCAGCCTACCTTGATTCAGACCGCCGATCATCTTGGGACCGGTGGACTGTCCTTCCTGATCATGATGTTTGCGGCTTGTCTGGAGACTGCCAGATGTAATTGGATGGTCGGTAATCGACCAAGGCTTTGGGCGGCTGGTACCACTGCCTGCATTCTGCTTGGTGGCATGTTAGGTTACGGTGCTTGGCGATTGCGGCAGGCGAATCAGCTTGCAGCGGAAAATCCCGTTCTGCTTCGTTGTGTATTGTTGCAGGAGAATACGCCCAGCATCTTTGAAATGAATCCGAACCTAGACGCCTACTACCAACGGGCTCAGTCGGCCTGGACCAGCTATGCCAATCTCAGTCGAAAGGCGGCGGCAGATTGGTCGGATGTTGATTTGGTAGTTTGGCCGGAATCCACCTTCACAGCGACAACTCCTTGGACCCAATGGGATATGGACGATGAACCCTTGCCAAAATCGTTGGAGAATGATCTACAGACCTATCAAATGACTCGTACTGGTCTGCAGCAATCCATTGAACAGGCACAACATCATTTTCAGATGAAAGCCCGATTGGCTTTGTTGGCTGCGCGAGGAATGGAGTCTTGGACTCAGTTGCCGGTGGAGCCAGGCCCCGAGTTGTTGGTTGGTTGTGATCACGTGCGATACGCTCCTGATCGAGTGCATCGTTATAATTCGGCTGTGTGGATTCGTTCTGACGGGACCATTGCCGATATCTATCACAAGATGCACCTGGTCGTGTTTGGCGAGTATATTCCGCTACGCCCACTATTGGGGTGGCTAGAAACTTGGTTCAGCTTCGCGGGCACTCAACCTGGCTTTCATCCCAAGGCAATTGAAGTGGCCGATGTTCACTTGGCACCGAACATTTGCTTCGAAAGCATGGTGCCGCCACTGATTCGTTGGCAGATTCAGCAGTTAAAGCGGCAAGGCACGGACCCACAGGTGCTGATCAACCTGACCAACGATAGTTGGTTCAAAGGCACTTCCATGCTGGATCATCATTTGGCCAGCTCCATTTTATGCAGCGTAGAGAACCGCCGTCCGATGTTGGTTGCAGCCAACACCGGCATTACAGCAGAGATCGACGGCTCGGGCAGACTTCTTCAAGGCACTCAGCGTTTTGCGGCGCAGGCCCTTTTGGCGCAGCCGCGGCGCGACGGACGTTGGTCGATGGTTCAAGCGTTTGGGTATCCGCTATCGTGGCTATGCGCGATCACCACTTTCTTAGTGTTTGTCATTCCCAAACGCTAAAGAATACTAACCGTTCACGAGGATTATTGAAGCTGGTACGAACCCTCTTCTTCAAAGCCGCGATCGCCTTTTGCGTTCCAGCGTATTTCACTTGTATCAGGATGCTGTGTGACCACCACCTTCAAAGCTTCACCATCGGCTCGCTTGCCGCTGCCCTCCAGGCCATTGGTGGCAGGTGACAAACTGAATTCGGACAGTTGCAGACTTTCAGCCACTTTCGCGGTAACGCGTTCTACAGGCCACTTGCCAGGATTGTCTTTTCGACAACCGGTCAAACAAACCAATAGCAGGCTTGCCCCCAGCAGCAGGCCGATCATCTTATAACATTGTTTGCCAAATGTTCTACAGTTCATCATTGCAAGTCCTTTGTCACGAGATCGGTTAGTTATAATAGGCTGATCATGAGCGATTCAAGTCAAACCACGCCTAACCCGCCACCCTTCCAAGTGTACCATCTTGCCGCTGAATTGGCTGGACACACGTTGGCCTCTGCGCTAAAAGAATTGGCCTCTTCAACCACCAGTTGGGGCACGGTCAAAGACTGGATCGCCAGGCGTTGTGTCGAAGTAAACGGGAATCTATGCCTTGATCCTGCGCGTCGAGTAGGCCAGGGCGACGTGATCAAAGTTTGGCGACAGCCACGTCCCAAGCCGATTGAAACCAGTGAAATTCGAATCGCCTACTTGGATCACCATCTATTAGTCGTGGAAAAACCGGCAGGGGTTACCAGTGTTCGGCACGTGGGCGAACGAGACATACCGGTCAAACGCCGTCAACTGCAACCAACTTTGGAGGAGCTATTGCCGCCTGTTTTGGCCAAAGTCCAACACCTTCGCTGGCCGCCGCTGCCGCCTAAGGGACAGAATCGCGGGACTCAGCGATCCAACCGCTCGATGGCTCAGCGCGGTCAACTGCCGATTCAAAGCGCGCATCGTCTGCCCGCCGAGTTGCAAGTTTTACCGGTGCATCGACTGGACAGGCACACCAGTGGTTTGATGATTTTTGCAAGAACACGGCTGGCAGAGCAACGGTTAATCGCCATGTTTCGCCAGCACACGGTACGGCGTGAATATGTAGGAGTCTGCCATGGTGCGCTACAGCCGCAGACGATCGAGTCGTGGTTAGTGCGGGATCGCGGCGATGGACTGCGTGGCAGCCTACCGCCAGACGCTACGCCCCAACAGATGGAGTCGGCTCAACATGCGGTGACCCATATTTTGGGCTGCAAGCCGCTGGACGAAGCGCGCTACAGCCTGTTTCGTTGTCGACTGGAGACTGGTCGTACCCATCAGATACGCATCCATCTGTCCGAAGCCGGGCACCGCCTGTGTGGCGAACCGCTGTACGTAGTCGATCGAGCGGGCGGCCAGTTGCCTGATTGCAGCCAAGCACCGCGTCAAGCCTTGCATTCCGATCGCCTGGCCTTTGTTCATCCGATAACACAGAAGCCGCTACAATTCGAAATGCCATGGCCCAACGATTTAGCTCAATGGGTACGTCATCTCAACCAAGCCGCGCGAGAATAACACTAGGCTTTGTTTCTAATGTGGCGACAAGCTTCTAGCTCGTGAAGTAATTGTTACACTTCTTCGACAAGCTAGAAGCTTGTGACAACAGAAATTTGTCAAATGACGGTTTCAGAAACAAAGCCTAGTGCCTCTTCCAGGATAATTCTTTGGGTTCGAGCACCCGTGGTTGCGACCTTCCAGGTTGCAATATGACCAGGCCAAATGCCTACACTCAAACTACTCACCACGCCCAGAGCCCAAACCAGTCCCACCAGCTCCGTGACTTTCCGGTCGCCCGAGGTTTGGCGCTGTACCTTGTAGCATTCGCAAAGCGATGTCATGTTTCAAAGTTCAAAGGACTTCAGGATTGAAATCACGATAAACCGAAGAATAGGGATCCTGGTGTCTCTCCATGATCTGCTGTATTAGACAATAGCTCGCAAGATCACTTTGCTCGCTGGCCTGTTCCAATTCTTCGTCAATCGCTTCCAGGAGTGTGGTCTGATGCAGCTTCGTAGACTCTTCGTCAAGCATCTTCATCCATTTGCCAGAAGCCGTGCCGTCATCGAGGATATCCTTAGGAAATGTACTTGTCGAGCGACGACAGTAGCACTACGAAAGATTCGACTGATTCAGCGGACGTTCGAAATGTTATTTGGGGAACTGCAGAGACGAATATATCGGTAGCTACTGGTGACCCGCCAATTGCTTCTCGCCGTATCTATGTAAGATCACACTATCGCAAACCGCAACTAGACTTTCCAGCTATTTGCCTGCCGTCCATTATAAATTTTCTTTCCCTGTTTCACTGGGCTTGGTCGCTTCCGAATCTGCTTTCGGTAGATGAGATTAGCGTCAAAGAGCGGGTATTCGTGTTCTCCATTCATCGAAGTCTCACATCGAAATGCTTCCCTTGCGGAAGTCGGTTTTGCCTAGCATGAGGTTGATCAGGACGGGCTTGCCTTGGCGGGCGAGGGCTTTGGCTTGCTCTAACGTGGATTGTACTTGATCGGGTCGGTCGATACGCAAACCAACGCCACCATACCCCTGTGCCACTACGTCGTAGTCGGTTCGGGCTAGTTCAGTGCTCAGTGGCGTGCCAAAAAGCTCAACTTGCTCGCGGGCGATTTGAGTCCAACCGGCGTCGTTGCCCACGACGGCGATCACTGGTATGCCGTGACGTGCGTAGGTATCAAATTCAGCCAACGAATAGCCGCAAGAACCGTCGCCGTACAGCAGCCAAATCTCCGATTGGGGCCGAGCGCAACCGGCAGCCAGTGCAAAACCGCCGCCTGACCCCAATGTGCCAAAGGCTCCGGGATCAAGCCAGCTAAGCGGTCCACGGGGACGCACTACGTAGCTGGCGGTGCCCACAAAGTCGCCTCCGTCGCCGATTAAGATACTGTCGTCGTCCAAGACCGCATCCAACTGTTTCAGAAACCACACCGGATTGACATACTCGCCAGGCTGCTGAGCAGATTGGTCAATCTCTACATCACGCTTGTTATCTCGCTCTAGCAACGATTGATGCCAAGCCTGCCACCGAAGCGGCGGTGCGCCACAATTTGCAGCTAATTCACAGATAAATTGTCCCGCGTCGGCTAGCACTGCAGTGGTGGGGCGACGATTGAGTCGTAGATCATGACGACTGCGATTGATGGATACCAACGTAGTCGACCTTGGTATGCCTGCTCCATATCCCAAGCGAAAGTCGACTGGCAAGCCGGCCAAGATCACCGTGTCAGCCTGCTTTAGCGCTTGGCCACGGGCATGTCGAATATGGAGCGCATGCCCTGCCAATAGGCCTCGAGCCATACCGCTGAGATAAGTGGGCACACCCAGGTTGATGACCGCTTGTTGAAGTAAGCTGGATTGATCGGCACTTAGCATCGCCTGACTACCAATGACCAGCAGCGGTCTTTCCGCGCAGGCTAGCGTAGCTTTCACACTGCGCAGCGAATCGACTCGGGCCATAGGTACTTTGGGTATAATTGGCTCTCCCGGCTGGCTATCCCAGGCTCGCGCAAACTTGTTCTGCAAGTGATATTTCAAGTAGGTGCGCAGGGCATCAGCCAGCCAACCTTTTCCTTTGGCCATATCAGCCGACCAATTGCGCACAATGCTTTCCTGATATAGCAAATCGACAGGAATCTCGACAAAGACCGGACCCGGCACACCAGATACAGCCTGAGCGATAGCCTTTTCGATCGTGGGAACTATATCGCGTACCGTCTTGCACGTGTCCGACCATTTGCAAATGCTTTTGACCAGACCCAAGTGATCGATGTCCTGCAGCGCACCACGACCTTTCAGCAAGACAGCCGCTGCGCCACCCAGCAGTAGAACAGGAGACTGAGCCATCTGCGCATTTTTCAGCGCGGTGATGGAATTGGTAACTCCAGGCCCTGCGGTGACTGCGGCCACACCGATGCGTCCCGTAAGCCGAGCGGTGGCGTCTGCTGCAAATACTGCCGTCGCCTCATGCCGCGTATCGACCACTCGAATGCCTGCCTGGTCAGCAGCGATCAGCAGCGGCGAGATGTGTCCTCCACAAAGCGTGTAAACCCAACGCACTCCATTTTTCTTGAGCACCGCAGCGACTAACTTCCCGCCGTGCATTTCCGATTGTGTCGTCATTGGTTGCCTGATTTCAAGATGCGGATTATTGATAAGAATCATGAAGCATGGTTGGTTAGAGATTGTGGCACAAGTGGCCTAGAGTTTCAAGTATTTCGCTTAATTTCGTGGCTATAGCCTCAAATTGCAACGTAATTAGGTCTCTTCTCGTCGATCAGCTCTATACTTCTTGTAGTTCTACAGGAATTTTAGTGGGCGAACCGTTTGGTTATGGGATTAGCAACTTCGTGTTCGTGCTCAGTGAAACGGTGCTCGTAATCGAAAGCGGTTGCCGTCGAGATGAATAAGGAACTGGCGATCAAACTGTTGCGAATTGTTAGGCAGATGCCCCCACTGGCGATGAAATTCGAAATATCTCAGAATTGAAAACTGCATACCATACATCATCCGATTACGAGCACGAGCACCGCCTTTGGCTGAGCACGGATCTATGGGAAAAGCTTTAACCCACTAAATTGCCTGACACTGGGCATGAAATATGTAACGCATCATGACTCATTACAAAATCGATTCCGCTGAGGTACTGCATCTGCTGGCCGATTTAGTACGAATCAACAGCGTCAATCCAAACTACATCGATGGCACGCCTGAGTTGTCCTGCGCGCAGTTCGTTCAGTCGCATTTGGCTAAGCACGGAATCCAAGTTTGGCGACAAGAAATATTGCCTGATCGGCCAAACATTCTAGCGCGGCTGCCCGGTCGGAACTCGAATCGTCGTATCGTCTTTGAAGCTCACTTAGATACTGTCTCTACTCAGGGCATGTCGATCCCGCCCTTTGAGCCCACAATTCATGATGGCAAACTTTACGGTCGCGGTTCATGTGATACCAAGGCAGGTTTGGCTGCCATGATGCAGGCGTTGATCAATCTGTCTCGCGACCGGATTGAACCGCCCAACGATGTTCTGTTTGCTGCGACGATTGATGAAGAGTTTTCCTATCGCGGCGTGTTGGCGCTGTGCGACGGCATGGAGGCTCGTACGGTCGGCCAGCTACCCGCTGGCAAACCGTTGGAAGCTGCGCTTGCCGTCGTGGCCGAACCCACGGACTTGCGATTGGTTGTAGCCAGCAAAGGTGTGTTGCGATGGAAGATCGAGACGATCGGCAGGGCAGCTCATTCATCTAAACCGCACCTGGGTCGCAACGCCATCGTCGCCATGTCGCGAGTGATTGAAGCCCTACAGGCAGACTCGGCAAATCTTGCAACCACCGTGCATCCGCTGCTTGGCAGTCCGACGCTAAACATCGGCGTCATTCAAGGCGGCGTTCAAGTCAATTTTGTGCCCGACCGCTGCTCGATCGAACTGGATCGCCGCTTGATTCCCGGCGAAACCTGGCAAAAGGTCTACCACTACTATCAGCGAATGATCGAGGGTCTGATGCATTCTGATTCGTCGCTGGAGATCGTCATGCATGCACCCATGCTGACCGATCTGCCGCTGGACTGTCCCATAGATCATCCTGTGGTATTACAAATGACCAGCTTGTTAGAGTCTCTAAAATTGGACGGCCAGCCGCTGGGCGTTCCGTTTGGCAGCGATGCCAGCAAACTAGCCAACCTGGGAATCCCTAGCGTCATCCTAGGACCAGGCAGCATCGATCAGGCGCACGCCGCCGTCGAGTTTGTCGACTGCCAGCAGGTGATCACCGCAGAGGAAATCTATCGACGAATCATGCTTGGTAGTTGGTAGTATCCGTGAATCCGGTGGGTAGAATCAGGCGTTCCCAGGGCGGCGCTACGCTCTGCCCTGGGCTGTGTTGTTTATGGCCTTTCAGGCCAAAGATGCAATTGTTCTCGGCCTTTCAGGCCGGAGACATATCGTTACCGGCATTTCTGGCCATGTCTGGGTTGTTACCAGCATTACAGGCCCTTCCAACGGCGGAGCTTGATCAACCTACTCGCCAAACAGGATATCGAGCAAGACTTGAAGACGTTAGCTGCCGCCGATTGACGACGACTGTCGGAACTCCGTGCACTAATGAATCAAGAATCGACTGCACTGAAGAAAGCTGGTCTTGGAGTGGTCGACAGAGCAATTCGCGACATTGTCGCGTTTGGATCGACGGCCAACATCGGTTATACTTCTGGTTGTATGCTGTTGGAGTTGTCATAGTGGAATCAAAGCTATCGAGGTGAATCATGAATCAGATCGAGGGACTGGTATGAGGGTGAACGAGCAGGTTTAGGATTTGAGTTCGTTGACGAAGTTCAAGTTGCTATGTTCATCGGAGATATCAATCATGCAAACTATCAAGAGACGCCCATTCATTAACCGCTGCCTCACGGGCACCGCCGCCATGGCTGGGCTATGCTCGGCTGCTGAACAGATTCAGCCGGAAGCCTTTTCGATCGCGGCCGCTGAAGACAAGCTGTCTGGCTGGATCGACGCACATGTGCATGTTTGGACGCCAGATACGACAAAATATCCGCTGAACAAATCTTTCCAAATTGCCGATATGCAGCCGCCTAGCTTCACACCTGATGAATTGTTGGCTCATTGCCGGCCAGCCGGTGTCGATCGTATCGTGCTGATTCAAATGAGTTTCTACGGGCTCGATCATCGCTTTATGTTCGATTGTATGCGTGAACATCCAGGTCGATTTTCTGCCGTAGCGCTGATCGATCATAGGGCCAATGATGTGGCCGACCAGGCGCGAGATCTAGTGAAGCAGGGTGCGCGCGGATTTCGAATACATTCTCAAGGCGATGCCAAACAGTGGCCCAATAGCGATTCGATGCGAAAATTATGGCGAGCCGCTGCAGAGGATGGTTTTGCCATCTGCCCTTTGATCAATCCAGAAGATATTCAATTCGTCGATAAGCTGTGCAGCCAGTTCCCTGATACCACGGTTGTCGTCGACCATTTCGCACGCATCGGTGTCAGCGGCAAAGTGGAACAAGATCGTTTGGATGAACTGTGCCGACTGGCGAGATTTCCGAAGGTACATGTTAAAACCTCTGCGTTTTACGCGCTGGGCGACAAAAAGGCTCCCTATCGAGATCTATTGCCAATGATTCGACGAGTGCTGGACGCTTATGGCCCACAGCGGCTGATGTGGGCGACGGATTGCCCCTATCAAGTTCAGGGTCAGCATACCTATCAGGCTTCGCTGGATCTCATCTTGAAAGATGCCGCCTTTTTGTCGGCCAGCGATCGACAATGGCTGCTACGTGATACTGCGAAAGAAGTATTTTTTAATTGAAAGTCACATTTGAATGCTTAACGCTGATCTGGTTCGAGCAGCCCATGAGAACATTCGCTCGTGGATTCATCGCACTCCGCTGATTCGATCGTCGTCGCTATCGGAGCGATGGGGAGCCAATGTTTTTGTGAAGCTTGAATGTTGGCAGAAGACCGGTTCCTTCAAGCCGCGCGGCGCATTTAACAAACTGCTCAGCCTGGATGCTCGGCAACGGGCTCGTGGCGTGGTGGGTGTCAGCGGCGGTAATCACGCACAGGGTCTAGCCTATGCAGCGCGAGCGCTGGGTATTTCTGCCGTTATTTGTATGCCCGAGACCACGCCGGAAAATTATCTAGCTGCCACACGCGGATACGGAGCTGAAATTCGCCTGTTCCCTACGATTCACGCAGCCTTCGCCGCCGCTGATCAGATACAACGCGAAGGCCGTGTCTATGTGCATCCGTTTGACGATCCACTGGTGGCTGCCGGTCAGGGCACTGTCGCACTAGAGATTCTAGAAGATGTGCCCGATGTCACTCACTGTTACGTCAGCATCGGCGGAGGCGGTTTGATCGCTGGCATCGGTGCCGCGCTGAAGAGCAGTACCGATAAGACCGCCTCACCCCACCCTCTCCTCCGAAGCGGTGGAGAGGGTACTGGGGTAAACACTAATGAAAGTGGAGAGGATACTGGGATAAACCGGAATGACGTTCGAGCGAGTTCTGGGATTGGCCCGAGAGATATTGGAGAGAGTGCCGGAATTGGGACACTTGCAACTTCATTGAAGAAACCTTCCAGGTTGATCGGTGTGGAAACAATAGGTGCTGATGTGATGGCGCAGAGTGTGGCCGCGCAGCAGTTAATCGAACTGCCGGCGATCACCAGCATCGCACGAACGCTTGGTGCGCCGCGTGCGTGCCAGATGACTTTCGATTCAGTCCGGACCTGGGTCGATGAACTGGTCGTAGTGCCCGATGCGGACTGTGTGCGTGAACTGTTTTATTTGCTCGAACGCGCCAAAATCTTAGTTGAACCCGCCGCCGCCTGCTGTCTGGCTGCGGCTCACCAGCAGCACGAACAATTCCATCCCGACGACAACGTTGTCATTCTACTCTGCGGCGGCAACGTAGCAGCAGCCGACCTGTGCCGCTGGCTGCATGAATTCGGATAGTATTTTTCCCTTGGCCTCGTTCGCCATAACGTGGGCGAACTATTTGTTGCTCATCCACCGTCTGGCGACAGTAGCTACGTTATAAAGTCAGGCAATGACTTCTTGGATGACGCGGCCAGAGACGTCGGTTAGACGGAAGTCACGACCGGCGTAGCGGAAGGTGAGTCGTTCGTGATCAAAACCTAATAGATACAACATGGTAGCGTGCAGATCGTGGACGCTGGTGGGGTTCTCGACCGCCTTGAAGCCTAGTTCATCGGTGGCTCCGTACACCGTGCCGCCGCGCACTCCGCCACCAGCCATCCAAACTGTAAAGCCGTAATGATTGTGATCGCGGCCCAGCAATGATTTTCCATCGCCGCCCAGTTCCACTGTTGGCGTTCGACCAAATTCTCCGCCCCACAATACCAGCGTTTCGTCGAACAGGCCGCGCTGTTTCAGATCGGTCAGGAGTGCTGCAATGGGTTGGTCGATTTCAGCGGCCAACTTGCGGTGATTCTTTTCGATGTCGTTATGATTGTCCCAGGGTTGTCCAGCACCATGCCATAACTGCACGTAACGCACTCCGCGCTCGACCAACCTCCTCGCGATCAATGTCTGGCGCCCATGGACACTGCTGCCGTACATGTCCAGTGTGTTTTGACTCTCGCGCGTTAAATCAAACGCCTCTGCGGCCTCGATTTGCATGCGAAAAGCTAATTCAAAGGATTGGATGCGTGCATCCAATCTTTCGTCTCGGCGCTGTTGACGATGCTGCGCGTTGAGTCGTTGCAATAGAGCCAATTGTTGTCGTTGAGTTGCCAGTGAAGCGTGCGGGCTGCGGATGTTTTCGATCAGCTTGTCCAATTCCTGATGCTGTGGATCGATAAAGGTGCCCTGAAAGGCACCGGGCAGAAAGCCTGATTGCCAGTTCTCTGCATCTTTGATCGGGTAACCGCCGGGACATAAAGCCACGAAGCCGGGCAGATTCTGATTCTCCACGCCAAGACCATACAAAACCCAAGCACCTACACTGGGCCGTGGCTGTACCGAATCGCCACAATTCATCAGCATCAACGAAGGCTCATGATTGGGCACCAACGCATACATCGATCGAATCACGGCCAGGCTGTCTGCATGCTGAGCGGTCTTTTCAAACAGTTCGCTGATTTCCAATCCACTTTGACCGTAACGATGAAATTCAAAAGGAGATGGAAAGCCAGCACCGGTCTTCCGCTCGGTGGTCAAATTATCGGAAATGCTTCGATTGACGTATTTGGCCAGCGCCGGTTTGGGGTCGAATGTATCGACTTGTGAAGGCCCTCCGTTTAGGAAGAAATGGATCACTCGCTTGACCTTGGCCGGAAAATGTGTCTGACCACTCGTCAAAAAGTTGCTTTGCGGATCACCGCCAGTAGCACAGTAACCTTGACTTTGCAGCAAACCGGCTAGACCAAGACTGCCAAGTCCAAATGCGCTACGCTGTAGCAAACTGCGGCGATCCATGTTTGCGTTCCAGTTGTGATTGGTTGTCATGGACATTACTCTGTTAATCGATAAAGGCGAACTCGTTGGTCATCAGCAGCACCTGAGCTAACTGCTCCCAGCGAGTTAGTCGAGGCTGCGATGGTCCGGCAAAATCACTTGCGGCATCCCAAACAGTTGATGTTGTATCTACTTGATTTGCTGGCGACTCGCCTACCGACTGTACGTCAACTTGTCGAATCACTGGTGACCAAAGGTACTGATCGCTGTTGAGCTGCTGGATGATATCGACGACGAAGTCTATTGTATCACCGGGCTGGACATCCAGCGAAGTAACATTCAATTGCGCCTGATCAGATTTCAAAATCGCCGATGCCAACACTCCATGTCGACTGGAAACAACCTGAAAACGAGCACCATCAGCCACATCCGGCTCGTGCTTGGCCAGCGACTGGATAGCAACTCGCATGGCGGAAGGAGCTGTCCAGCGGCGGACGCTGGCATGTTGCAGATCATTGCCGGGATGCCCGCCATCTGGCGTCAACTGTACCCAGCCAAGACCTCCATCTGGAAAGGCCGCGCCACCTTGCCAGGCTGATCCGGTGAAATAAGGTAGGGGAGTAAAGCCGCTGAGCGTACCAGAGGTTGAGTCCAAAGCTGCATAACCGTAGCTCCACGCACGCGACTGCTCTGACGGTCGACTTTCTGATTCATCGTCAGGTTGAGCCAGAAACTCGGCTGCGGACGATCGTTCTGCCACCGACGGATACCGTTGGACAGCCTGTTGATACAACCGCTCAATGATCAGCTCGGATTTCTTGGGGTTACTTTGCGGCGATTGAACTGCAACCAGCGATGCAACTAGGGACTTGGCTCGATGCACTAGGAAGGGGTGATTCATACAGTACAGTGCTTGTTGAGGCACCAGCGTCTCGCTTCGGCGACCGATATGCAAGTCGGGATTCGCAAAATCAAATATTCGCAGTGTCCCCGGCAAGAACTGACGATCCACCAGCCCGTAAAGCGTACGTCGATGATGTTGGTCTTCACCAGTGAACATCTCGGTCGCCTTGCCCCCAGGTCGGTCATCCAAACTACCGCTGACGCGCAGCCATGAATCTCGCAACTCTTCAAACCTGAGCCGTCGTGGTGCAAATCGCCATAGCAACCGATTTTCCGGATCGACTTCTGAGGCTAACGTAAAACTCTTCAGTTCTATGTCGTCCAGCGTTGGCTGGGCATTCGTCTCTTTTGACGGTGCTGACGCTCGTTGAAAAGTGTCTGAAAGCACAATTGAGCGCATGATGACCTTGGTACTCCAACCCTGCTGGATCAACTGTGTGGCCAGAAGGTCTAGTAATTCTGGATGGCTGGGCGGCTGGGCTCGCAATCCGAAATCGCTAGGCGTGCGAACCAGCCCCTCGCCGAAACAGTGCTGCCACAGTCGATTCACCCAAACTCGTGGTGTGAGTGGATTGGATGGATGGGCCACTCGCTGAGCCAGCTCCAAACGACCACTGCCTATTTGGAATGGGGCCGGTGACGAGTCGGAAAACAGCGACAAAAAATGTCTGGGGACTCGCGGACCCTTGTTCGCAGGATTTCCACGACGAAGTATGCGAGCGTCAGACAGGCTAGCTCGATCAAACAGGGCAACGGCCACAGTGGGCGACTGGGGAGCCTGCAGTCGCCAGCGGTCTACTTCACCTTGTAGCTTCCACAGTTCATTACAGGTTCCCGAATCAAAAAACGTCTCTGTTGCGATCACCTCTTCATCGGGTACTTCGCAGGGTGCAGTCGCTCCGTACAAAACATCTAGTAGCGGCCGAGCTTTTTCAGCCCAGGCTTGATCTTCGGCGAACCACTCGGCGGGCGGTGTCGCTTGGAGTTGCTTCCATTTGTTGTTCACGCGAGCAAATAGTTGACCGTAACGATCGGCAACTTGCCGCAGGTCCACAGGTGTAGTTTGAAACAGGTCGGCAATCCATGGATGCATCGGTGGCTTTTCTTCCGTGGGCTGGGAAAGCTGAGCGGACACCTGTTCAGCCTGCTGCGTAAATTGATCGCTCGGCAGAGAAGCGTACCGAAACCAGGCTCCGAAAATTGGATCGGTTGTCTCATCACGCCGCGACAGAAATGCTTCCCAGCGCCGCACAAAAGCCGGAACCAGATCGTCTACCGCTATTATTACGTCAAAACCTTCCTCCGGATATTTTTGCAGTTCCGACTGCGCGAAAAGATAATCAGCCAGCCTACTACGTACACGGTCCGCCGCCTCTTGGCGACTGGATACTGTTTTGTCAGCAAGTGCTTTAAGTCGTTTGTCAAGCTCTGCCTGAAATTCGGGACTAGCGTTGCCATCGGCAATTTGAGAGGCCAGTTCGACTTGCCGATCGGTACTACATTGGAACACACCGTACAGCGAATAGTAGTCACTGGTGGGAATAGGATCGTACTTATGATCATGGCATCGCGCACAGCCGACGGTCAGCCCCATCACTCCGCGACTGATGACGTCGATGCGATCGTCGATGATATCGTGTGTGACTCCCAGGAAACGTCGGCCTAGTGTCAACAATCCCATCGCCGCTAGTGACGGAGGATGATCAGGGGCGATCTGGTCAGCAGCAATCTGCAGTTGGATAAATCGGTCGTAGGGCATATCGCTGTTGAAGGCATCGACCACCCAATCGCGATACAAGGCCGAGTGAACATAGAATCGCTCTTCGCGCGCATAGACGTAGCCCTTGGCATCCGAGTAGCGAGCCACATCCAACCAAGTGCGTGCCAGATGTTGTCCGAAGGCCGGAGAAGCCAGCAATCGGTCAATCAAGTGTTCGTAGGCATTTTCGCGCGGATCGGCTACAAAATGCTCGATCTCCTCGTAGCTAGGTGGTAAACCTGTAAGAGCATAATTTGCGCGACGAATCAGCGTCCTGCGATCAGCAGGTGGAGAAGGTTGTAAGTTATTCTGCGTCAGCTTGTGAACGACGAAACTATCGATGGCACAGCCGGGTGACCTATCTTCTGAAATAGTCCATGGCGGTAGAGGCTGCTGGAGTGGTTGGAACGCCCAGTGACTCTTCCAGGACTCCGATGATTGGGAAGTTTCCGATTCCAGCGGCCAATGGGCTCCCATTTCGATCCACTGCCGCAAGGCTGCAATCTGTTTTTCACTCAGCGGACTGTCCGGCGGCATTTCGATATTCCCGCCACGCGACGCTGCTTGATAGAGCAAGCTCTCTTCCGGTTTGCCGGGTACAACGACTGCTCCGCTGTCCCCTCCCTTAGCCAAAGCTGCTGCCGAATCCAGCCGCAAGCTATTCCACTGCTTCGTCTCACCGTGACACTGCCAGCAATGTTCAGCCAGCAACGGGCGAATTTCTTTTTCGAAGAACTCGTCACTGGCCGAATCGCCGCGCACCTGACCCTCTGCGAGCCAGCCGATGAGCAGCCAAGCACAGGTTGTCGCGAAAAAGCGAAGAATATCACGTTTCATCTGCTGATCTCCACCAACCGCTCGTATCGAGCGGTTGTCAACAGAACGTATTATACTATCTCAAGCCCCAAGTTGGTGAGTGCGAAATTGCCATCTTACCAATATTGTGGATCGAGAGGGCTGGAAGCGGAATACTGGTTGCTGACATCCATCACAGGTCTCATATTGTGAAAGGACATTGCAATGACTGGTCCTGACGAAGATCGCGAAGGGGCTCTGAAGATCCATCCGCAAGATGCCGGCGGGCTGGGTCTAGAAAGTGAATCAGCCGCTTGGTGCGAGACCATTTGGAGGCGTGACTGTGTGCGTTTTTTGTATCGGCCCTTCGGGCCTTCTAAAGACTAGTTGATCCACCTTCCGAGGGTTATCACCCCCGGCAGTTCTTCTGTCGGCACTTCGTGCCTGTTCGTTCTTTTGTCGTCACTTCGTGCCTGTTCGGCTTCAGATCAATTCGGCGATGGGCTTTCCCTGATCAACGATTGGCGTGGGACGCCCGTTAAAGTCTTGTATAAAAACTTTGGACGAGTCGATGCCCAAGTGATGATACAAGGTGGCTAGAAAATCGCCTGGTCCACAGCGACGCTCGACGGCATCTTCGCCCAGCTTGTCAGTCGCGCCGACAACTTGTCCTACTCGCATGCCTCCGCCAGCCCATATATTGGTGAAACCCCGAACCCAATGATCGCGTCCGGGTTGTTTCGTTCCTGCAGGCGCACTGCCATCGCCTTCACCGGTACTGGGTTCATACGAAATTTTGGGAGTTCTGCCAAACTCGCCGGTGATGCAAACCAGTATCTGCTTATCCAAGCCACGCTCATAGATGTCTTCAATCAGGGCTGTAACTGCCTGGTCGTAAACTCCGGCCCGGAATTTCAGAGCTTCAAAGACATTGTGATTCACCGCATGATCATCCCAGTTGTGGACTCGACCACATAGTTTTCCATTCAGACTCGTAGTAACAATGTCAACGCCGGCTTCGGCCAGACGTCGAGCCATCAATAATTGTTGCCCCCACGCGTTGCGGCCATAGCGGTCGCGTGTTGCGTCGTCTTCCAGCGACAGATCGAAGGCACGCTTGGTCTCGGGATTGGTAAGCAGCGACAAAGCTTGCGACTCGAATTGATCCAATGCTCCAAGTTCCCCAACACGATCAAAGGCACGGTTCAGCGTGTCGATGCGTTTTCTTAAGCCGACTTTGCGCTGCATGCGTCCGATTTCACCTTGATCCGTCAAGCCTATGTTGGGTACTACAAAGTTAGGTTCGCTTGGGTCGCCGGTAATACTGAACGGTGAATAAGCATCTCCCAGATAAGCTGGTCCGTTGTACTCAGTGGGCGGATTGATACCGATATAACCTGGCAACGCTCTTGGTGCGCCACTCTGTTGACTGAGCAGATAATGTGCAACCGACATCCAGTCTGGGTACTTGGGAGAGGGCTTATCGCGAGTGTCTGGATCACCAGATAGCAACTGCATGGAACCAGCGGGATGCCCCGGCGCATGCTGATACATCGACCGTAGCACGATCATTTTGTCGGCGATGGCTGCTTGGCGAGGAATCAACTCGGTGAATTGAACGCCAGAGAGTTTCGTCGAGATTTGGCCAAAAGGTCCTCGATAATCGCTACTGGCTAGTGGCTTGGGATCATAAGTGTCAATGTGCGAACAACCGCCGGGTTGCCAGACCATGATGATCGATTTGCCGCTTCGGCTGACGGCTTTCTCGCCAGCCATGGCCCGCAAACGCAGGAGCCCAGGCAACGTAAGTCCTGCCGCACCAGCCAGTCCGAACTTCAAGAATGCACGACGTTCCAGTGAACTGCTGGCCAAAGGACCTGGGCAGGGCGCGGAATGCAGATTCGCAGTGCCTGATGTTCTCGCGTTCATTTCTTTTCCTCAGCTTTTAGGACTTCTAGAGTGAACGGTCGTGTGACAACGATATCTGCAATGTCTTGCGATTGTGAGCGTGCCATTGTCGCCTTAAGTTCATTCTCCGCCGTTGCCAGGGCTGTTTCAGCCTCTTTCAATTCTTGCTCATTGGACGCCAGCGCAATGCCGCTGGCCAATTGTTGTTTCAGTTGTTCAACTCGAGTGGTCGCCTTCTGTTGTGCTTCCTCAGCCCTCGTCACTGCGATTGGATAGTCGCGATACTTTGCCACAGCGGCTCCAAAAAATGCGATTGTGTAAATGCCTGGCGCGACATTCAGCTTCGCCAAGTCCAATTTGACTTCAGCCTGGTTCTCTTGCAGAGGAATTTCAAATCGAGGATTGCCGTAAAACCCATTTCCCATAGTACTCAGCCCTAAGACTGTACCAGAAAAGTCACATCGTCGCTCGATTTTCAATGGGATAGTCACTTGTGAATTGGCCTCCGCTTTGTAATGCGGCGGACCTGATGAATCGGCGATCGACTGGACGCTGATGGTGGCGGGTTCGCCATTGGTCACCGACAGCGGGACAACTTGCGAGAGTCGCGGTCTGGGAAATTCTTGCCAATGGTCTCGGATAGGCCATGCCATCGATGCTATCTGGCAAATTCGTTTGGCTGACTGGCCTGCGATTTCCGCTGTGCCGGCAATGCTGATAAAGCTGAGTCCCTTGGGAGCCTGAGCATCTGCAGTGAACAGCACTGTTCCCGATGTTTGGCCTGCTGGAATATCAATGGTTGCTGCCGTGACCCCTGAGGGCAATCCGGTTACCTCCAGTCGAATGGGCTCCTGAAAACCGTCACGACGAAATGCACCAATTTCCACTGCCACGGTCGCTCCCGGTCGCAGCGCTAATGGCTTCGACAAGGCGTTGCGATCACCATTTCTCAGCTCGATATGTTTTACCCAACCGGTGAGTGCAAAGTCGAAGCTGGCAGGACGAATGACCAATTGGTACACGCTGTTGGGATCATCTCGAGTGCCTCCAAATAGGTCGTTCATCTGCAGGCGATACAAGCCGTCTTCGGGTATCTCTAACATGCTGATCAAATCGTTTGAGCCACCATTGTATGGCGGTCCATCGTAGGCATAGAAGTTGGTAGATACCTTCATTGGCGAGGCGATATCTTTCAGCGCGATCACATCCTGCCAGATCATGCCCGACTCGTTCTCAACCGCTCGCTGCACCACACCGGCCGGCCCTGTTGTTAATCCCAAGCGATGCGAAGCAACTTCGATCCACCACTGCTGGCCTTTCACTGCCTGAAATTCAAAGCAATCTATGTCGGCTGCCGGATAAAATGAACCGCTGATTTGGCATGGTAGTTCGACCTTCTGTGCCGACGTTGGATCGTTGGGTTCAGCTTCGGGAGTCGCCATGCTTGGATCGTAGCCGTATGGAGGCCATGAATACTGCCCGACTTGCCGAGTTGCCACAAACTGCGCTGGGGGAGCCTCATTTGTTTGTTCCTGCAGGCTCAAGCGGTAGAAGAATTCAGGACCACCCTGAAAGGTCAAGTCATGCACCTTGATGATGTACTCGTCGTCCTGCTCGACGCGATAATCGATGCCACTTGCCCAGCGATCGGTAACCAAAACGCGGCCGGCGGAGTTGGTCAGAATAACGATCGGGTCCATCTTTGAATCGATGCCTCGGCCCGCACAGTCAACACGCAGGTTCTGTCCAGCCTTGGCAGAGAATCGATAGTGGTTCATGCTGCGAGCCACCGTGGTCGCATTGATGGTGCTGCCGAATTGAATAGGCTGAGCCTCCTTGACGGCAGGGCTGGGTGCTGTCTGCGACACCTCCGTTAACCTGCCAATGGAAAAGACTCGGCTAGACGAAACGCCTAGTCGGGCAATGGCAAATGCCTCCACAATTCCCGGTTGAGTCTCTGCGGGCACCGTGATTCGAAATCGGTTGGAAATCGGTTGCTGCCGTTCGTCGAGTACAGGAACCGCATTGATCTTTGGATCAGAAAATAGCAACCCCTCCAGTTCATCAAGGCTTTCACCTGAGATCGTGACCTCGACACTGGTGCCAGCTTGTGCTCCCATCGGAAACACAGTCAACAGTCGCGGTGATGGCAAGCATACCGACTGCGCTAGAACAGCTTCAGATATGCAGGCCACCATTGCGATAGCAGCAGTCGCCAATCGAGTCCAATGATTACTCAATTTCATAATTACCTACACACGTAGTGGGATTCGCCAGAATTCCTCAACTAATGGTTAACCAAAAACTCTTTCGAATTAACAATCGCCCACAGCACGTCTTCAAAATCTTCCTTAGTTGGCTTGTCGGCAGTAACGAACTGAGAAATTGCCGCGATCTCCTCCGAATTCGGATCGCGACAAAAGGCTGCTTGATAGACCCTTTTCAATCTACTGGAAAGTTCGTCAGAGCTTTGCACCAACTGATCAGCCAGACCTCCGCTCAGAGCCAATTTCGCTTTGAGATCACTTGCATTCAGCAAATGGAGGCTTTGAGCCAGATTAGCCGATTGAACGCGTTCGCATTCACAGACAGTGGAGTTTTCCGGTCGACCAAACACCTTCAAGAACGGAACGGCTCGATTGTAGCTGTTATCAGGTAGCGCAATGGCTCGTGTTCCTACTGGCAAATTCGAAAAACTAGTCTGTGCCCCAACCAGTTGATCGATGCTGTCCAGCAACACTTCGGCGGTCAAGCGACGCGGGTAAAATCGCGAGTAGTTTTGTGAGTCTACTAGGTTCAGTGAATTAGGCTGAGAACTCAGTTGGTAAGCTTCGGAAAGCACGAGCGTTCGAGTCAGATCGCGTAGATCAAAACCACTAGAGATAAAGTGCTTTTCCAACGCTTCTAATA
>JBIIJD010000152.1:0-4365 GCA_044234105.1 Aureliella sp.
CAGGGCCAGTCGACCTACAGTCGAGCCCTGCAAGCACTTCACGGGCTGGTGCGCGACATCGCAAATCAACCAGGCGATCATCAGGTGACCTTAGTGCGATGGAGTCGAGCCGCTTTGGCATTGCGCGAGAATCGCCCGCCCAGTGAAAGTCTAACGCCAGAAACAGATCAAGCTAGGAATTCGACTGAACAAGACGCAGAGTCGAAGAATTCAGATGGATTGGATCTAGCGGCTGACTTGCTGGCTCAGTCCGTTCCTGAGGACCCCGGTCAACTGTTGCAGCGTGTTGCGGTAACAGCCCCAAGCGGATTGCAGTTATCTCCAGAGTCGGCCTTGGAACTGGTGATACCCTCCATCGTTAATCAGACCGCTGAATTGCCAATCGTCTATCTGGTCACCGACCTGCGCAGAAACCAATTTGCCGAAGCGGAAGGGCTGAAGAAACAGTTGCTTGCACTTACTGAGAAGAAGGTTCCAGTTCATCTGATCGACTGTGAAGAACTGGACAGCAACAACTTGTCAGTGATTTCTGTGGGCCCAGCCCAAGAGGTGTGGGCTGCCGGGGTGCCACTGATTATTCAATTCTCTGTGCGAAACAACTCGGCCGCCCCGGTCAAGAATGTCACCTCAAAAATTCGCATGATCAGTTATCCTGCTGATACGGTGATTCCTAATGCTGACCAGGATTATTCTGGGGTGGTGACCGAACTTCCGCCCGTTGTGATCGAAGCGATCGAAGCTGGCCAAACGGTCTCAAGGCAATTTCAGGTGGTCTTTTCCACTGCCGGTCAGCATGTCATTGAACTGCAACTACCCGACGATTGCTTGGCTATGGACAATCGACGGCAATGCGTGATCGACCTGCGACAGTCGCAACGAATCCTACTGGTCGACGGAGACCCGTTGCAGTCCAATGCCTTCTTCTTTGAATCGGTCATGCAACCGGGCGATCGACTGGCGACCGGATTTAGCTTTGAAAAGGTAGACTCGGCGTTTCTACGCGACGTTGCCAGCGAAGACCTAACAGGCTTCGACGTTGTGGCACTGCTGGATGTACCGCGACTTGATCCTCAAGCGGTTGTTCGTCTGGAGGAGTTTTGTAAGGCTGGCGGTGGTCTGCTATTAATCTGTGGCGGCAACACCAACGTCGACCTGACCAATCAGCAGCTCTATCGCGACGGGCAGGGGTTGTTGCCGGTTGAACTGGAGAGTGTCTTCGAACCGACAGACGCGGCAGGTCAATTGGAGCCGCAAGTTTCCGTTACCCAGCATCCCATACTGGCACCACTGAGCAAACTTTCCAGTAGTCCCTTCTTTGCATTGCGAATCCGCAAACAGCATGTTGCTCGTAGCGCATCGCTGAACAAACCTGGACTGGAGACGGTTGCTAGCGGTCCCCAAGGTCGTCCATTGATGCTGGATCATGCATTTGGAAGTGGCCGAGTAGTTACGCTGCTGACTGGTCTTAGTTCCGATTGGAGTTCATGGGCTCAGGACCCAACCTTTGTAGTTGTCGCGCTGCGTTCACTTGGCTATTTGGGCAGCTTTCGGCGTCCGCCAACTGAAGCCTCCGTTGGTGGTGATCTGCAAATGATGTCCTCAGGTAGGTCGATCTTACCTGAAGGCAACATGATTATCCCCAGTTCGCAAAGTCCTAGAATTCGGCTTCAACGACAAGTTGAAACAACAATGGACGATACCATTGCACGTTTGACTTTGCCAGTCAACCTGCAAACACAATTGGACGGTGGTATCTTAGACGCTCTGCTGAAACCTGGATTGTTTGAACTTTGGATGATGGACAGCGAAGGTCGCAATGTTTTGCGCAATATCGTTCACAATGTTTCGGCAGACGAAGGAAATTTGGAGCGAATTGGCCACGATGAACTTCGGCGGCAGATGTCTGGTGCTGACCTACAGATCCGAACGGCACGCAGTCTTGCTTCGTCGTTGAATTCACAAGAATCGGCCCAAAGCGGTCTACTGCTTGCCGTTTTAGTGGTACTGCTGCTTGGCGAGCAGGTTCTGGCTTACTCGGCAAGCTATCACGCCGCAGCCTCTCCGCCGCGATCCCCTGGAATGTCCGGGTTGTCTCAACGGGATGGAGCGGGACGATGATTGCGCAGAACTCTTGCCACCTACCATTTGATTTTTTTATTTTGGGACAAACACGAGTCCTCTATCAGTGGCTGCGGCTGGAGCAAATGAATCAGTGGTGGCACTGGATGCTGCTGCTGTTGGTTGTCTTTCTGATTTTAACTCACGTTGCACTCTGGTATCGACGCGACTGGATCGACCTACCTAGGCTGGTGGGCTGGACGCTGCTGGGGCTAAGGCTAGTTGCCTTTGCAGGCATCTTGCTGTACTTCTTTCAGTTGGACAAACGAGTCGAGCAGCGGATCGTCAGAGAGTCGCGAGTCGCCCTGTTGGTCGACAGCAGCTTAAGCATGACCGCACCGGGGACTCCGTCGCCATCGGGCGTGCCATCCAGCGTTAGCCGCAGCCAGGAGGCGGCCGAGATGCTGACTCAGTCGCCTTTGCTGAAACAGCTCAGCGATCGACATCAGGTGTCCATTCATCATTTTGGCCAAACGGCCAGGCCCACACCGCTTGGGTCCTTGAGCAAGCAGTCCAGTGCCCAGGAGCTTGCGCAAGCATCACTTCAGCCGAATAGCGATGGCATGATGGGCAGCGTCCAAGGGGCTACGCTTGATCGACTCCGGCAATGGACGTGGGCTGGTTCGGCATTGGTTGCTGTTAGCCTTCTGCTGATCGTTGTCTCACTTGCAGCATCTCTCTTGGGGGCTCGCCAGTGGAAAGCTGGAACTTGGATGTTGTGCGGTGGCAGTGGCCTACTGCTGGTTGCTCTAGCATGGCTGGCATGGTGCATTGTGCCCAACACTCAGGTGCCTCTAGCCAGCTTCTGGATATCCGGCCAATCATCTTCCACGGTCGCTCCAACCGGAACTGAAACTACAGACGCTTTGGCAAGCAATCCTGCCGCGTTGCCTACCGACTGGTACTCTGCCTTGCAGCCAACGGGTGTGGAAACGCGACTAGGTGACGCCGTACGCTCGATTCTGGAACGCGAAGCTGGTAATCCGCTCTCTGGCATCATCGTAGTAACCGACGGACGAAGTAACGCAGGTCAGGACTCCAAATCAACGATCCCCGCTGCGCAGTCAGCTCGCGTTCCGCTTTACATCGTCGGAGTTGGCTCTGACAAGCGGCCAGCCAATCTGCAATTATTGGAATTGGATGCTCCTAGGCGACTTTACCCTGGAGACCGGTTCTCCGTTTCCGCGTTGCTGGGTTCCGTAGGATATGCTGGCCAGACGGTTCAAGTGCAGTTCCTTTCGGGTAAGAAGGATGATTCAGACGATTCGTTGCAGATAGAAACCGAGACCACGGTCGAGATTCCACCAGACGGATCATTGGTTTCGGCCTCAGTGGAATTGTCACCCAAGGCGGTAGGTAGTTGGACTTATATGGCTCGTGTGGCCGCATTGCCTGGTGAAGCCGAACTAAAAGACAACGCGGCTCGCATCGATGTTGAAGTGATCGAGCGGCAGAATCGTATTTTGATTATGGCCGGTGGACCCTTACGCGAATATCAGTTTGCGAAGAACATGCTGTATCGCGACAAAGATGTTCAGTCTCACGTGTGGCTTCAGTCAGGCGAGCCTGGTAGCGCGCAGGAGGCGCAGAAACTGCTTGATTCGTTCCCTGCTGATCGCGCGGCTCTGTCTCAGTACGACGCAGTGATCGCATTTGACGCGGACTGGACCAAAGTACCGGAAGCGGCTGTGCAATCGCTGGAAAAATGGGTTGCCGAACAGGCGGGTGGCTTGATTCTAATCGCCGGTTCGGTTGAAACCCCCAAATGGCTCGCTCGCTCGGCCGATGGACCGCGCTCGAGTCTTCTGCGAGACCTTTCGCCCGTTGTCCTGGACATGCGCGGCAGTGCGCTATTGGCTAGCGGGCGCGTTGAAGGGGAGAGCGCTTGGCCGCTTCAGATCACCCCTGATGGTCGACAGGCTGAATTCCTTTGGCTGACGGACCAGCCTACTAGCTCCATGGAGCTATGGGAAGAGTTTGCAGGAGTCCACACCTTTGCCCCAGCCTACCAGTTGAAACCTGGTGCCAAAGCTCTGGCCTATTTCTCCGATCCAACGGCCGTTGTCAGCGGCCAGCCGCCAATTTACCTTGCAAGCCAGTTCTATGGCGCGGGTCGCGTTGTCTTTCAGGCCGGTGGCGAGTTCTGGCGGTTGCGCACATTGGGCGATCAGTATTTCGACCGATACTACACGAAACTGGTTCGATGGGTCTCGCAAGGAAGATTGCTGCTGGATTCAGATCGAGGCG
>JBIIJD010000153.1:0-4360 GCA_044234105.1 Aureliella sp.
CAGAACCATCGCTTATACACCGGAGACTATCTGAAGTCAGTCTTAGTCGCGCCGGTAGCCGTCGGTCAAGCGGATAGTGAATCAAATAGCTCAGCCCCCGATACGAATTCCCAGGGCAGTTCGCAATCAGGTGTTGCTACTGGGCAATTACAGGCACGCTTCCCGCTGCAACTGCTGCCAACGATTGTATTCCTAGTCTCCTGCGTAGTTGCCTTTGCTACAGGAACCAGTTGGGGTACGATGGGAATCCTGATGCCAATCGTAATTCCAATGACCTACGCACTGGTTGCTACAGCCACATCGGACCAGATATTGCAACATCCCATCCTATTGGGGACAGTTGGCAGCGTTTTAGCGGGAGCCATTTTTGGAGATCATTGTTCGCCGATCTCCGACACCACCGTCCTGTCGTCGCAGAGCAGCGCGTGCGACCACATCGCACACGTTAAGACTCAAATGCCTTATTCGCTCAGCCTAGCTGCAATCAATATCCTACTGGGGACACTGCCACTGGGTCTGGGTGTTTCACTATGGTTGCTGCTTGTCTTACAAATGATAGCAATCGTACTGATGCTGCTACTTCTGGGACGCCCCGTCGAATCGAACTAGGCCGCAGAATCTCCCTTCCCTTGGCAGCGCAGATTTTCTAGTGTCTTAATCTAGGGCGTGGAAAAACTAATACATTGTCAGTTCACCATTGGGAAAATCAGCAAGGGAGATCAAGGATGATCAGCGCTCTTGATGTCAGTACTAGCGCTTTGGTGGCGCAGCGCATTCGCTTGAATGCGATTTCGGCCAATGTGGCCAATGTCAGTACGTTAAAGAACGAAAACGGTGAAGCTAAGCCCTACCAGCCTCGATTCGCTGTTTTCCAGACGGATGAAAACTTGGTTGCCAGCGGAGGAGCGGCCGGTGTGAAAGTGTCTTCCGTCGAGACCAATGAAGCCGAGCCACTATATCGTTACCAGCCCGAACATCCGTTAGCGATCAAAGAGGGGCAGTGGAAGGGATACGTTGCCTACCCGAACATCAATTTAAACGAACAAATGGTCGACGCTTTGGAAGCAACGCGTTCCTACGAGGCCAACATTGGAGTGATGGAAATCACCAAAGGCATCGGACGTCAATCGTTGTCGATCATCGCCTAATTCACCTAAGTCTCAGCCGAGTCGATGCCCGTGTTGCCACTGTCCAGTCCGGGGATAACAAGACTACCTTTGCCGATTAGCCAGCAGCTCAAAGCGGTTGGGCAACCGGCATTGCAACAGCCTGGCTCCTTTGTGGGCATGTTGTCTCAGGGCGTCCAGTCGGTCAATCAGGCCCAGCAACATGCCGATGGCCAAGTTCACGAACTATTGACCGGGGGCGACGTGACTCAAGCTGAAGTGCTGACAGCGGTGCAAAAAGCTGATATGGCTTTTCGGCTGCTGGTTCAGGTAAGAAACAAACTGATGGCAGCTTACGAAGAGCTGAATGCCATTCGAGTTTAATCGCCAGATGGATTATCGCTGGGCTGGAAGCAATTTTTCATTTTCAACTATCGTCACTTAAGACTTTGTCATGAATGCATTCAGTGCAATCGGAAAACAGATCAGCGACTTAGTCATGTCCATGACACCAGCCGCCAGAATCATGGCCGGTCTGATGTCGGCGGTTGTCGTAGTTAGTTTGGGCTGGATCACGGTTGGTGGTGGTGCCACTAGCAAACAGGAGTACTTGTTTGGTGGCCGAGATTTCTCGGATGCCGAATTGTCAAGCTGGGAAGCGGCTTTTGGCGACGCTCAGTTGGGCACGTACGAGCGTGTCGGACAGAGAATCAAAGTGCCTTCTGCCCAAAAAGATCTGTACTTAAAAGCGCTTAGCACAGCCAACGCATTACCCAGAAATTTTAACAGTTACATGGATTCCGCACTTTCGAACGGAAGCCCCTTTGACCCTAATTCTTTGATCGACAAACGTGCTGTCTTAGCCCGCGAACAACGCCTAGCGCACATGATCGAAGGTCTGAGTGGAATTGAACAGGCGTTTGTCAACTACGATGAACAACGCGCCGGGTTTGGTCGTAAGACGGATCGAGTATGTAGTATCGCTGTACGTGGCCGAAGTGGTTATGCCATTCCAGCGAATCAGCTAAGGAGCATCGCCAAGCTGGCCACCAATTCGTTTGCCGGACTGACCGAGGACAATGTCACGGTTAGCGATCTGAATAATCCCAACAGCGTGTTTCGTGGCAATAGTGATCCCAATGCTCCGGAAGATAATCCCTACTTCACCGCGCAAAATCTCTGGGAAGAATACTATGAAAAAAATCTGAACGAGTTGCTTGATTCCTACGAGGCAAAGATCGCGGTGAATGTCGTGCTTGATCCTCGCTTGGTGTCGCAGTCGGAGCAGATCGAGTATCGGCAGCCCATGACTGTGCAAACGTCATCCGTTTCGCGCAACTCAGAAAATGCCAAGGCCGCACCTGGCGGACAGCCGGGTGCCAGCCCCAATGGTGTTTCCAATCAGGCCACGTCCTTGTCTGTTGACGCTGCTGGGCAATCATCCAAGACCAAAGAGACTCAAGAGAACGAAAAGAAAGTTGCCGGACATCAAGCTACAGTAGAAAAAACGGCTGGCCTAGTACCCAAATCGGTTTCTGTCAGCATTGGAATTCCCGAATCGCACTATCGCAAGATCGCCAAGCATCGCTTTTTGGTTAACAACCCGGACAAGACAGAGAATGACGCCCCGGCTCCGACCGAAGGTGAGCTTGCGACGATCAAAGCCGATGAAGAGCGAGCCGTGCGGGCCGCGGTGGCAACGATCCCCGTAGGTATTCAAGCCGGCGACGATCGCAAAGCTTATATCGAAGTCTACAGCTTTACCGATCTGCCAGTGCCCGAGATTCCAGGCCCAAGTCTGGCCGACACTTCGCTGGCTTGGATGGGACAATACTGGAGTACCGTAGCCCTGCTGGGCTTGGTGTTGGTCAGTCTGCTGATGATGTTCAGTTGGGTCAAAGCTCCCGCTTCGCAATCCTCCGCGGAGAAACGCTTCTCGGAAGGCTTTGGACTGCAAGTGCCAGAGACGCCCGTGGACAGCTTGGAACTGAGCGACGAGGCGCAAGCAGATGGTTCCAGTCGCAAGAAGCCTGCCGCATTGGAGTTGACCGGTCAGGATCTGAAAGAGGATCTATCCATGATCATCAAAGGAAATCCAGACGCAGCGGTCAACTTGATCAAAACTTGGATCGGCGAGGCTGCATAAACTTAGCTCAAACATATCCGTATCGACTAGCGTAGTCGCCACAATAGCTTAACACCTCACGTTCCCATTCGGGATCATCCCGGTGCCGATTGGCTTGATACTGACTGTGCCCAGCCAGAATTTTTTCCAGGGCGGGAGTTGCTTCGCCATAATCGCCTAGTTTCAATCGATCGTACAGCATCCTGACTGTACTCAGTGGATCGGCCACCAAGTCTTCGTAGCGCAAGTCGACAATTTGTTTCTCTGGGATTTGTGGGCGTGCTGCATCGTAGCCAGCGTACATTCTGCGGAGACACTCGGCCACATATCGTTTCATCTCGGCATCGGTGTAGCTATCCTGCAAGCTCTGCACTTGATCCAGTGAACTCCATAATCGCATCGTCGATGGAAAAAGTTGTCGTGGATCGCGAGTCAAATGAATGAATCGAGCCTCGGGGAATAGCTCGTAAAGCAATTTAAGTCGCCCCGTGTGTGGCGGGCTTTTTAGAACCAGACGTTTGCCTTGATTGGCTAGAGTCACCGCTTTGAGAAACCACAGGAAATTATCCTTCCAGTGCTGCAGTTCGCTGCTGGTCAGGCCAGTCATATCTAAATATTCCAAATGAAGCGGCTGAGTTTGTGGGAAAGCCAAACGCAAATAGGGCGTGGGTACCCCCAGATTCATCAGCGCGAATTCATCCTCTTGCGGCAGGTACCAGCCAGCCGCCATGTTGTCCATCGGCCGCTTTTCGGGTACCAAGAAACCTCCATATTTGGGAATCCAGGGGCTGATCAAAAAATGCGATGGTGCAAAACACTGGTAGGTCGTGGGGCAGGTCAGTTCAGGGTTGGTCACCAGCAGTTCGTGCAGCAGCGTAGTGCCGCTGCGCCAATGCCCAAGAATAAAGACTGGAGCCTGCTGGAATTGGGTAGCCTGAATCTGACTCTCGTAGAACAGTCGCTGAATGCCAGCTAAGACATCGTTGGCCGGGCAAATCGACGACACGCCCAAAGCCAAATGGGCTCGGTGCGGTGCAATGCGGAAATGATTGCGAGCCACCAAGCGCCACCAAACAACCGCTCGCATACCATGCCAGAAGCGAGGGGACATCAGCGAATAGGCGTTCGT
>JBIIJD010000043.1:0-46265 GCA_044234105.1 Aureliella sp.
AGAGTCACGAGCGATCCTAGCCATTTTGCGTACTCCAGCCAAACTGCCAGTCATCCCCCAATTCGGTGCATTCCACAGCGGAACTACGCTGGGCGAATTGGCTGGCTTTCTAGTTAGAGGGAGAACGAGGTCAATCCTTACAGTGTTTTTCAAATTTTTGCCAAAATAAATCCCTCACGTACCTGCACTGTCCCCAGAGCTGCCACTCAGAGCTGCCCAGAGCCCACTGTCCCCGGAGCTCCCGGACACCCCTCTGTCCCCGGAGTTCCCCTAGCGGAATCGGTACCGTAGTCGCTAGGTTCGGGGGTAGTCCGCTCCTTGAACGAAGTCATGAGTCATCTCCTTCGACATGAGTTGCCTGACGCGTGGCCAGGCAGATCGCTAGTCAGTGCTGCGTGACAAGATCGATTAAGCCGATTTCTTTCACTTCGGTAAGCAGCGATGGCCATCGCATTGCGGTGGGCGGATTGGGGATATCTAAGCACGAGTAGGAGCAGGAGTACGAGCAGGGGCACCATTTCACTGAGTTCGAGTGCGATTTTGTTCTCAACATTACGTGCGATCGGCGGGAAGGGTCCTTGCCGGTTGATGGATAGGGTTATCTGCCGGTGGAAAGTCTTGAAGGATTGCAGCGAATTGGGCTGTAAGCATTTAGGGGGGTATGCGAAAATAGAGCGCCTGCCCTGGTAGGCTGTTCGCACCGATGTTGGGCCAGAGCGAGACAAACCCGTATTGCTTTAAGTATTGAATAGGCTTCCAACTACAGGATTGGAGCATCTTCATCTAGATGCCCTGGCTATTGGTCGCGGCCTATCCTAATAGCTACGTTCCAAGAACGATGATGACACAAATACTCGATAGATCGAAGCCTGAGCCGACTGCTGCTACGCTAAATATTTCAACTTACAAATTTGTACCGCTAGATCGGCTACCCGAACGAAAAAAGGAATTGAAGGCGCTGGCCGATAGGCTGGAGTTGAAGGGTACCATTCTGTTAAGCAGCGAGGGGATCAATATGTTTCTGGCCGGGGCGCCGGAGAACATCCAAGCTTTCTTCCAGTACCTGCACCAGGATACTGTGTTTGCCGACATTCAGCCTAAAGAAAGCGTTTCCACAGATCAGCCGTTTCGGCGAATGTTGGTGCGACTGAAAAAGGAAATCATCGCCTTTGGTAAAGATGGCATCGATCCCGCCATTCGCACTTCGCCTAAACTACCGGCTGCGGAACTAAAGCGATGGTTGGACGAGGGGCGAAAGGTTTGCCTATTGGATGTTCGCAATGACTACGAGATCGATCTTGGAACTTTCGAAGGCGCGCAGCATCTGAACATTCGCCATTTTCGTCATTTTCCAGAAGCCATTGCCAATTGGTCCGAGCCCCCCAAAGACATGCCGATTGTCATGTTTTGCACCGGCGGAATTCGATGCGAAAAAGCAGGGCCTTACGTCGAACAAGCCGGATATCAGCAAGTGTACCAACTGGACGGCGGAATTCTAAAGTATTTTGAAGTTGTGGGTGGAGCGCACTGGCAGGGTTCTTGTTTCGTATTTGACAATCGCGTCGCACTTAATCCAGACCTTCAGCCCACCGGCGATCAGCTCTGCTACGCCTGCCAAGCGGTTTTGCATCCAGAAGATTTAAAATCCCCACATTACCAGCTCGGAAAATACTGTCCGCATTGTTACGTGGCTCCTGACCAACAAAAATCCCAGCGACTGCGAGCCTACCAGCAGGCGATTGAGAAAGTTGCCAGCGGTCAGCCGGGTTGCCGGCCGTACGACAATTTCCGAAGCATCTATGTTTCGGGCAAGCTAACGGGGCTTCCGCTGCTCGAGTTCCTAACCCATTACCAACCGACAGTTCCTGTTGATTCTTGGCGTCAGTGGATTCATGGTGGTCAGATTACGTTCAAAGACCAGCCGGTGCAGGAGTCGCTACTGGTGCGCGAAGGACAGGAGTTTATTCATCATCAGCCGGATACGGTGGAACCAGCCATCAATCCAGACATCCAGTTGCTATTTGAAGACGAAAGTCTATTGGTGGTCAACAAGCCTGCACCGCTGCCGACACATCCTAGTGGAAGGTTCAATCGCAATACGTTGACTTGGATTCTGACACAGGCATTCCCCCACGAGGTACTAAGAGCCGCGCATCGGTTGGATGCGAATACCTCGGGCGTGATCATCTTGTGTCGCAAAGTGCAGGCTTCTCGCTTGGTGCAGCCTCAGTTTGCCGATGGCCGAGTGAAAAAACAGTATATCGCCATGGTCGCAGGGCATCCCCAGTGGGATCAGCATACCTGCCGTGCTAGAATCCAGTCGCAGCCTTGCACCAATGGCGCTCGACTGGTGGCAGACCAAGACTCGGGTCTTGAGTGTGTAACTCACTTTCAAGTGATCCAGCGACTGGCCAACGGAAATTGCCTGGTGAGTGTGGTTCCAGAGACGGGACGCACACATCAGATTCGCGTCCACTTGTGGCACTTGGGGCACCCCATTATCCACGATTCTCTTTACTTGCCCAATGCAGCTTTGGGGCAGAACTTGACGCAGAACGTCACCGATCCCACCATGTGCTTGCACTGTCAGTCGATCGAACTGATTCATCCAACTAGCAGACAAAAGATGGCTTTCCATGCTGCGATGCCATCATGGGCCGATGTCCTGCTGGACAAGCAGCTATAACAGTACAAGTCCAGAATTGGAACAGTTTGATTTTCAGCTTCCTTGAAACGTATTTGCAATAGATATAGGCAACGATGAATAGAACTCCCTCGAAATTCTCTGTCGATCATCCACGCATTGAAAAAGCGGTGCGAGAAATCCTAATTGCAGTCGGCGAAGATCCCGACCGCGAGGGATTGCTGGAAACGCCGGGGCGCGTTGCGCGGATGTATGCCGAGATGTTCTCTGGGCTACACCAAGACCCCAGCATGCATCTAAAAAAAGTGTTTACAGAGAAGTATGACGAGGTTGTCCTGGTCAAAGACATCAATTTTTGCAGCATGTGCGAACATCATTTGCTTCCATTCATCGGGCGAGCGCATATCGGCTACTTACCTGACGGAAAGGTGGTGGGGTTGAGCAAATTGGCCCGAGTGGTTGAAGAGGTAGCGCGACGACCGCAAGTGCAGGAGCGCATGACCGAGCAAATTGCTGATTTAGTTGAACAGCATCTCAACGCCAAAGGTGTGGCTGTGGTTGTGGAAGCTTCGCACAGTTGCATGACGATACGCGGAGTGCGTAAGCCAGGCAGCTCTTGTACGACCAGTGCAATGCGCGGTCTGTTCCGCAAGAATCCAGCGACAAGAGCCGAGATTCTTAGCTTTATGACTGGTTCTAAGACTTAGATTGGTTAACTCTACAAGTTGAGCTCACGGCCTGCTTGTATCAGTCTGCGCGGCATCTTGAAAGGCTTGTCGAAGTGGAGATGCGTCTGCGTTTGCAAAATTGGATCGCTGCACGAGAAGAAGATAGATGCGGTTTTTGACCGGATCGATCCAGGCCTGAGTTCCGTAGGCACCGCCATGGCCGAAGCTGCCAGGCGAAAGCGATGCGGTAACGCCTTGCGGCTGCACGACGACGCAACAACCGATTCCCCAACCGTTGCCTTCTGTAAATCCAGTCTTCATTTCGCCAGTGGCGATGGTGCGCATCTGAGTTACGGCAGACGATGACAATAGCCGCTTTCCTGAACACTGCCCTTTTCCCAGCAGCATTTGACAGAAGCGGATATAATCGGAAGCGGTTGAAAAAAGACCGCCATTGGCTGCTGGAAAGCGATCACGAGAAGTGGGAGAAACACCCGGAATCACAAAGATGGTCGCGGGCTTCAGGCCTTCGTCAGTCTTCGCGTAAGCCTGCGCTAGGCGTGAGGCTTGGCTTTCACTGAGATAGAAAGTGGTGTCGAGCATGCCCAGCGGCTGACAAATATTTTTGTCGACATATTGATCAAAGCTCAGCCCTGATACCACCTCGACAATGCGAGCCGCCGTGTTGATGCTGGTTTGCGAGTACTGCCATCGAGACCCTGGGCTGAATAGCACATTGACTCGGGAATACTTGTCAGCCATCACTGCCAATGTGCGTCCCGAGTAGGCGGACAACATCGGCAACTCGGCCATGCCCGACGTGTGAGTCAGCAGATGCCTAATGGTGATCGTTGCAGGCTGTCCGTCATCGGTTTTCAGTTGTCCCATTTCTGGCAGGTGTTGACTGATGGGATCGTCCAGTCTCAGCTTTCCCGAGTCGACCAACTGCATCACACAAGCAGCGGTAATCGGCTTGGTCATCGATGCAATCCAAAACAGACTGTCTGAACGCATAGGTCGCGGTGGGGCAATTTCTGCCATGCCCATGACGTCTTGGCTAAGTACCCGATCGGCAGATGCAACAACGGCCACGATTCCGGCTACCATACCGTCATCGATAAATGGTTGCAAAGCTTGCCGGATTCTCGGATTCCCAGGCAACTCTTGGGCCTGCGAGCTGACTAAGGTTGTGAGAATTGCCAGCAGTACTAGACTAAGTCGCTTTGTCAGAAAAGTCATGTAATCGTTCCTAAATGAAAAGGCATTGGTTCCAGTTGTCTCGTTGGCTGCCAGACCGCGAAAAGTCAAGTAAGCCCATTGGGGTGCGGGGCATTCTTACAAGACAAAGCCAAAATCGGCAAACGGCGGCATTATAAGCGTTGATGAAAAGCCCAAAATCCCCGGTGCGTTAGCGGTTGGCACTTTCGCTAACTTCCTCTATTCTTGTGGGTCGCGTTCAAACCTCAAAATTGACTGAACTCTTTAGCAAAAACACAAAACGGCGATGCCCAAGGATTTTTTGAAAGGTTGCGAAGACTACTACGATGTGGTCGTGATTGGCTCTGGGCTTGCTGGGCTCACCTCTGCCAACATCTTGGGACGAGCCGGTCATCGCGTGCTGCTGTTGGAGCAGCACTACAAGCTGGGCGGTTTGGCGACCTGGTTTCGTAGACCACACAGCCATATTTTCGACATTTCCCTGCATGGGTTTCCGTTTGGGATGCTGAAGAGCTGTAAGCGTTACTGGAACGACGACATCGCCTCGAACATCGTTCAGTTGAAGAACATTCGGTTCGACAATCCGATGTTCTCGTTGACCACTACGTTCAATCGAGAAGACTTCACCAAATTGTTGGCCGCAGACTTTGGCGTGCCCAAGCAGAGTATCAACGACTTCTTCGATACGGCTCGGGGTATGAATTTCTACGACGATCAGTCGATGACAACTGGTCAACTGTTCGAGAAATTTTTTCCTGGTCGCGAAGACGTGGTACGGCTGCTCATGGAACCGATCACCTACGCCAACGGGTCGACGCTAGAAGATCCGGCCATCACTTATGGTATCGTCTTCTCTAACTTTATGGCCAAAGGTGTGTTCATCTACGAAGGTGGCACGGACGATCTGGTCCGCAAGATGTCTCAGGAACTGACTCGCAATGGCGTCGACTGGCGGATCAACTGCGATGTAACCAAGATTGAAGTTGATCGCCACGGTGTTCAGGCCGTTCACGTCGGTGGTCGCCGAATCGGCTGTGGAACCGTTGTCAGTAACTCGAACTTAAAAGCTACAATTTTTGATCTTGTAGGCGAAGACAAGTTTGACCGCACTTTTATCGATCAGGCTCGTCAAGTGCGACTGAACAACAGCAGCACTCAAGTTTATATGGCTCTGAAAGACGGCTGTACGATCGATGAATCGACTGGCGACCTACTCTTTAGCTCGACCGCGCCACTGTTCCGAACCGAAGCGCTGCTCAGTCGCGATATCACCAGTCGCACGTTTAGCTTTTACTATCCTCGCACTCGGCCCGGCGGCAAGCAGCAGTGCGCAATTGTCAGCAGCACCAACGCTAACTATCGGGACTGGGCAGACTTGACTCAGGAAGACTATCTGGCCAGCAAGCAGGATCTGATTGAAACCACGCTTGTCGCGCTGGAAAGATATGTTCCGGGGGTGCGAGACATGATCGACCACGTGGAAGCGGCTACTCCGTCGACATTCCAGCATTACACGAAGCACTGGCAAGGCGCTAGTTTTGGAACCAAATTCGAAGGTCTGGCCGTTAGTCGTGCTTTGCCCGAGCAGGTCCCGGGGCTTTATCATGCTGGCAGCGTGGGCATCATCATGTCGGGTTGGTTGGGAGCCATCAACTACGGAGTGATCGTAGCTAACGACGTGGATCAACACTTGATGAAACGCGCTGGTGTCAGTGCCGTTTAGCTTTCATTTGCAGTTTGACGAGGCCTTATTCTGATGACAACTTCCGAAACCCAGCAGAAAATTCAGACTGCGATTCCGCATCGCGCGCCCATGTTGCTGCTGGACGAAATAGTCGAGCAATCCAAAGATCGCATTTTGTGTCGCAAGTCGTTCACGTCGCAGGACTACTTTGTGCAAGGGCATTTTCCAGGATTTCCGCTAGTCCCCGGAGTCATTTTATGTGAATGCGCTCTGCAAGCTGGGGCTGTGCTGATCGCCTCGCATGCGGCCGTGGCAGATGGAAAGGTGCCTGTCGCAACGCGAATGGACGGAGTGAAATTCAAGCAGATGGTACGTCCAGGGGACACTGTAGAGATCGAAGCTACTTTGTCCGAAGTGGTTTCCAATGCGTTCTACTTGAAGGGCAAAGTCACTTTGGGCGGCAAATTGGCTGCACGATTGGACTTTGCCTGTTCAGTTGCGGACCCACAGTAAGACAAGTTAAAAAAATGCAAGATTTTTTAGAGTTGACTGGCAAACGCATTCTGATCTTTGGTGTGGCCAACAAAAAGAGCGTCGCCTATCGTATTGGCAAAACGGCTCAAGAGGCAGGCTGCCAAGTTGTCTATGTTGTGCGCAGCCAGCAACGCAAGGCGGAACTTGAGAAACTGCTGGCAGGTAGTCCGATTTACGTCTGCGATGTGGAACACCAGGCTCAGATTGATGAATTGGCCGCTACGCTGAAAAGCGACTTTGACGGTTTTCACGGTCTGATTCACTCGATCGCGTTTGCCGACTACAGTGGCGGAATGCACCCATTTCACGAGACCACTCGGCGGCAATTCCTTCAAGCTGTCGACATCAGTTGTTTTTCGTTGATCGCATTGTGCTCGGTCCTGAAAGACCAGTTGGACAGCCGCGCTAGCGTGGTGACCATTGGGATTTCGACCACTCGGATGGCCAGCGAGAGCTATGGATTTATGGCACCTGTCAAAGCAGCACTAGAATCCTCGTTGGCTTTTCTAACCAAGTCCTTCAGTCGTTTTAGTAACGTACGATTTAATGCGGTTGCGGCCAGTTTGCTAAAAACCAGCGCCTCGGCAGGCATTCCCGGTTATGTAGATGCCTACTTGTATGCGGAACGAGTCATCCCGCGCAAAGTTGCCCTTACGACCGACGAAGTTGCCAACACCGCCGTGTTCTTGCTTAGTCCGCGATCCAGCGGCATAACCGCTCAGTCGATCGTCGTCGATGCGGGCATGAGCATCAACTACTTTGATCAAGATGTCATCGCCGATTGCATGCGGGCTGATCCAGCGAAAAAGTCCTAACATTCGCATAGGAATAAGTAGCTCTGCTAGATCTTGGAAACTGCTCTATTGAAAGCCTAAAAATCGTTTTCCCATCAGGAATTTTTGATGTCCCTTTATGAAGTCGTCACGGTTGGTAAAAATCGTGGCTTGCAAAAGCAGTTTATCAATCTTGCTTGGGAAATCTATCGACAGGATGACAATTGGGTTCCACCGCTAGTTGTTGCCTTGAAAGAGGGTGTCAACTTCAGTTACAACCCGTTTTACCTTCGCAACTGCTGTGAGAATTTTTTGGTTCGGCGAGACGGAAAGACTGTAGGCAGGATATGCGCGCTGGTCAATCAAGGCCATAACGAACGCTACGAAGAGAAGCGAGGCTTCTTTGGTTTTTTCGAATGCTTCGAAGATCAACAGGCCGCCAATTTGTTGTTCCAGGCGGCCGGCAAGTATCTACGTGGGCGGGGTATGACCGATGTGCGCGGTCCAGCCAATCCAAGCTTGAATCAAGAAGTCGGTTTGTTGGTTGAAGGTTTTGACACACCGCCAACGTTCATGATGACCTACAATCGCCCCTATTATGGCCGTTTGATCGAGAGTTTTGGTTTCGAGAAGACTCAGGACCTTTACGCTTTTGATGGTCACATCGAAATGCTGGCTCATATCGATCCCAAACTGGAATTTGTGATTAAAGAAATTAAGCGAAGGTTCAACGTGAATGTACGTCGATTTAATCCAAAGCGATTTGACGACGAAGTGAATCTGTTTCTGAATATCTACAACCGCTCGTTGGTAGGCACTTGGGGATTTGTGCCGCTTGCCCCGGAGGAGGTGGCTCATCAGGCTAAGGGACTGAAACATTTGTTGATCCCCGAACTAACGACCATCATCGAAGTGGATGGCAAGCCGATTGGAGCCGGATTGGGTCTGCTGGATATCAACCCGATCATCAAACAGATCAACGGTCGGCTGTTTCCCTTTGGATTCCTGAAGTTGTTGATGAATAAGCGGAAGATGAAGCGAGTTCGGCTGATGAGTACCAATGTGCTTCCCGAATTCCAGCGCTGGGGTTTTGGACTATTGGCACTGGAGCGCATGTTGCCCGATGCACTAGCCATGGGGCTTGTGACTGGTGAATTTTCTTGGGTCTTGGAGTCCAATCACCTGTCGCGCGGCAGCTTGGAGCGAGCTGGACTGCATCGCAGCAAGACCTACCGAGTCTATGATCGCAGCCTAAGCGATATATGACCGTTACGGATTTATCGTTTCAGCTTGGAATGCACTGGGTGGCTGTGTTCTAGCCCCATCCACCCGATTTAGTTTGTGAGTGGATATAGCGATTTGAAGCTGACCAAGCTCACGACCAATCGGCAATGATCTTTACGTAGCCCTTAAGTGCCATTAGCCAAGCGCGGTTAGACCACTTGGGGGAAGCGTGCTATCAATCGCCGGGCAATTGAGACCGACCTGCCGAAGCTACCGATACCTGGTACATCTACCCCGACTCTTATAGTACCGTAGAATAAGGTTGCTCCGGAATAGAAAGTTTGGTTTAGGTCGATTCGCAAAGCGAGTAATGACATGCTGTGGTTACCAACTTCAAGCTGCGTGCGGATACTCACGTTATGGCTGATATCGTTGACTGTTCTGTCGACAGCCGCGTTTGCGCAGCAAATCGAGGAGATCCAACCGCTCCAGGCCAATATCTACCAATCGATTCGATCTGCCACTCCGGCTATCGTTGAAATCAGCCGCAGGGGATCCAGTTTCAGCGGAGTGATCGTTAGTCCTCAGGGGCACGTACTTACCGCTGGTCACACGGTAAATCCGGGACAATCCTACCAACTGGCACTTCCGGACGGACGTCGCTTTCAAGGAATTGCTCAGGGGGCCTGTGAGCAATTGGACGGCGAGCAGGTTGATTGCGGGCTGATCATGATCTCGGACCCGATGGATCTGCCGTTTGTTCCTCTGGGTTCATCCGAAACAGTGCAGGCCAAGCAGGTTTGCCTGAGTATCAGTTACCCAGGTGGTCAGCGGGCTGCGCAAAATCCAACCGTTCGATTAGGGTTGATTCGACGTCCGATTCGCAGCGGTCGAATGATTCAGTCCAGCGCACTGATGGAACCGGGCGATTCGGGCGGACCATTGCTGGATTTGCAAGGACGACTAATCGGTATCCACTCGCGCATTGGTACGCAGGCAAGTCAAAATTATGACGTGCCTATTGACGTCTTCAAAGCCTACTGGGATGCACTGAATGTACCTCAGTTTTTTTCAGTCTATCGAGGACAAGCGGTTCCGAAATTGGGATTCGTTGGTTACGACGCGCCCGATGACGCCGGGGTGGTACTTTCTGAAGTAATGCCAGGCGGTATTGCTCAGGAAGTCGGATTGGAACCAGAAGACCTGATCGTAAGTATCCACGAGCAAAAACTGTCTAGTTTGAAAGATTTACGACCTTCTTTGCTCAAGGCTATCCAGTCGCGGCCGGAGCAGATTCAATTGACAGTCGTTCGGGCAGGGCGGGAGATGGCGCTGCCCCTAACCGGCGATCGATTGATCTTGCCCTTCGCAACTCGTTTGCCCGGTATGGAGCCCGATAGCCAAACTGGCAATGATCTGCGCAGTAGCCTCTACCACCCGGCGGACTCAAGTGGGCAGTTGGAACCCTTGGTGGATCAAATTGCTGAACTGGAAGATCGCTTGGATGACTTGATGTGTGTAATTACCAGCGAAATCGCGGGCAAACCCGTCAGCATATTCGGCTCTCTGATTGAGGGTACGCCGTGGATTCTCAGCAAGAGTTCGATGATTGGTGGTCAACCTTACCTCGCTAGTCAACTAGATCCAGTCGATCTGCAGGTCATTTCGCGAGACGCCGAGCACGATTTGATTCTTTTGCGCGGACCTGTGGTCCATGCCATGGGAGTCAATCTAAATATCGATTCGAAATTGGGACTCAAAAGGTTGTCCAGTAGCGGCTCACCGGGCCAATTGTTGATCACGCCAGAACCGAAAGGATCTGGATGGATAAGTGTTACCGGAAGCGAAGAATTTAGTTCACCGCGACAAGAATCTCGCGGTTATCTAGGCGTGGTCCTGAGAGATTCGCGACAGCGGGGTGTTGAACTGTTTCAGGTAGATGACGGCGCAGCCAGAAGGGCGGGCATGCAGGTAGGCGACGTTATTGTTCAAATCGCAGATCAGCCAGTCCGGCGTCGTGAGCAGGTGTTTGAGTTCCTGAGGTCGGTTGATCCTGATACTAACGTTCAAATCCGGCTGCTTAGGCAACAGACGGAGATGACCGTGGATGTGATGCTAGGCAGTCCACCGACCGAGTCAGGACATGCAGCGGATCTGATCCGCAAAAGCACTCGTCGCGATGGCTTTCCGCGCGTCTTTACGCATGACGCTCCGCTGTTGCCCGAGTCATGCGGCGGCCCGGTATTTGATTTGGAAGGAAACTTTGTAGGTATCAATGCCGCTCGGCACAGTCGCGTGCGCACTTATGTGATACCTAAGTCTGTACTTGTCGATTTTGTTCGAGACTTGGCACCGCAGTAACCCGTAAATGATAAACCTGCTGTGATCACCACGTTCGACCAGTCAGCGCACTGAGCAGCAGTGTCGATTTTTCGAACGCGAAGTCAGTATGGAACTCTGCATCAAGCGAATCAAGCCTAGAACACTTGATGTTAGAACAATGCCGGAGCACCGTATCGGCTAGCTACCTGATTGCACACTTCGGAACTCAATCGCAGGCCGTGGGCAAGTTCTCGCAGGTAGTCCACTTCTGCTTGGTTGTCTACGTCGATGGCAGCTAGCGACATGGTTAGAATTTGCACTTCCATTCCCAGCGGTACGCTCCACGCGAAATCACGAACATCCAGCGGTTGAGCCAACTCTCGTTTGATGAACTCGATAGCTTCAGGACTTTCTGGGACTCGGCTGAGTATCGCCTGCTGTTCATTTTGATCCAGCTTTCCATCGGCCTTCGCTGCATTGACCAACGCTCGGATTAACAAGACGGCTTCGTCATTGGTGGTCATGGCTGGATTGCTGGAGGATCTGGAAGTGGGTGCTGGAGCCTGCTGAGGCCTTGGTGCAGCGGATGAACTTTGTGGCTGGTACTTGGGTTGGCTAGGAGCAGGCTGATAAGGCGATGGCTGTGGACCACGCTGCGCAGAGGTTGCCGAGCCGCGTTTCCCAGTGGCTACTCCCAACAGATCTTCCAGGCGCTGGGACTCGCTATTGATATCTACCGGTCCGCCAGCGCTACTTCGGCTTCTTCCGCTCGTCGAACTGCCAGAGCTGGCCGGTGCAGCCTGTCCCCCGCCGCCCATTCCGGCTTTGATCAGCTCTCCCAATATTTTGCCGCCCAAGGTACCGCTGCTAGGACTACCGCTTTGTGCTGCTGGCGAACCACTTCCCAGAAGACTGCCCAGAATATCGATCGCGTTCATTCGAATGTACCTTTATGGCTGGTGATTTAGGTGGCTGGCTCGAGTTGCTCAACCTTACTCATGGTCACTAGTGGATAGATATGATGACGATACCGACCGTCCTCGCTTCGTACGAGTACCACAGCAGCCATTGAGCTGACTGTAACCAACTCGCGATTGGTGATGTCAACGGTATCACCGCTATTCATAGTGATTCGAACGGGCCCTAGCCTGATCCATTCATTAAGCTCTTCTCGATCCATTGTGAGGGCTCCTCGTAGTTCTTGTTTTTTGCAACGTTCCAGAAATTTCTATCCAAATTATAACCTTAACAGCCAGCCCAGTCTACCAAGAACAATAGTTAGAATAGTTCGATCCATCTCAATTAGCACTCGTTGGATTCCAGCGTACCACCCAGCGATACGTTAGTCGAATTTGGTTGGGTCCATACGCTGATAATCTTCCTCAGTTGGTCCGCCACCAAATTGTCGCCAGTAAAGCTCAGCCAGTGGGTTTAATTTCGGTCCTATCACCTGTTCGTTGATTAGATTGGGCTTGATGTCTGTCCACCAAGCTTCAAATCGTTGGCTCAACTGTTCCACGACATCAGGGTGATTTTCGGATACATCAAATTTCTGCTGATAGTCTGTGGTCAGATCGTAAAGTTGCCAATTCGGCACTGTTCCACCTCGCGGACTGATCAGCGACCAGCGCCCAGAGCGCACCGCAGCCATGGTGTACTTGTAGCCATCCGGGTTTGCTAGTTTGGGCCAGCGTCCTACATGAGTCATCAGAGTCCGGTCGGGCCACTGGTCGGTTGAGTCGCTCAGTAGAGGGACCAGGCTGCGCCCATGGACCTGCGCGGTAACTTCAGGCGATAGCGAAGCGCCCGCGATTTCTGCTACCGTCGGAAAGAAGTCGATATGTGCGGTCAAGGCGTCTACGCTGCGCGGTTGCAGTGTCCCCGGCCAGTTCCACCAGCAGGTGACTCGGGTGCCGCCCAGCCAGGCCGAACCCTTTTGGCCTCGCATGCCGGCTGAGTGAACTGTATGCCCCAACGCCGTTCCATTGTCGTTCATAAAGATCAACAAGGTGTCTTGAGCGATCTCCCAATGACGAAGCTTGGCAATCAGTTGTCCAACGTTCTGGTCGATATTGTGAATCATGCCAAAAAAATGTGCCAATTTCTGTTCTTTCACCTGATCAGAGTAGAGGGCAGCGTCCTCCGGCTTTGCGGTGAAGGGACCATGGGGTGCGTTGGTGGGAATGTAAGCAAAGAACGGCTTTCCAAGTTTTCGCTGTTGGTCCATCCAATCTGTGGCCTGCTGAAAAAACACGTCGGTACAAAAACCAGAGGTGCGTTCAAACTTGCCGTTATGCAAGATCGTCGGATCAAAATAGGAATTGCCTGGAGCATCTCCGCACGAGCCAGGGTAGGACTGGCCAATCCCACCACCTCCATGGATAAACAATTCATCGAAACCGCGTTGGTCGGGTTGGTACTCAGGCTGGTCACCCAAATGCCATTTTCCAAAAATACCGGTCGAATAACCAGCTCGATTGAGAACTGTGGCCAAAGTCGTAGCGTCCAGCGTCAAACGCTCTCTTTCATAAATCGTATGACTGATCCCGTTGTAGAATTCATGTCGACCGGTAAACAGTGCGCTGCGAGTTGGCGCGCAGGTGGGGCTGACATGAAAGTCGGTCAGTCGCACACTGGTCGCGTGCAACTGATCCAGGTGTGGTGTGCGCAGAATCGGATTGCCGTGAGCCGAAACGTCTCCATAACCTTGATCGTCGGTCAAAACAAAGATGATATTGGGTCTGCGCCCTACAATTTGCAGTTTGTCCGCCACGTCTTCCCCAAAGAGTACTCCGGTTAACAAACACTGGCAGAAGCAGAGAATAAGCAACTTGTACAAAATCGGACCTTTTGGTAGTAGTAATTGGATTAGGGAAAGATTATAACCTCTCAAGGTGCTTTCTAACCTGTAGGAGAGATCTCATGGCCAATTGGTTTGTACTTCGACCTACCTTTGAAATACCCATCCAAGTCTCGCGAGACTTAGCGATGACCAAGTTGGCTCAATTGTGCCATGATGTCAATCAGCCTTCTTTGTTTTTTGTACACGGCGAGTACGGTGAGTTGCACTTGCCGAAGGCCGAGCACCGACTGTGGTCGCCACATCTGTCCTTCTATGTGGCGGACAACCAGACGGCGGGCGATTTCGGAACGCACATCAAGGGACGCTTTGCACCGCGACTGGATATGTGGACGCTAATTTGGGTACTCTATTTGGCCATGGCATTTACATCGTTCTTCGCATTCACTCTGGCCTATTCTCAATGGGCGATTGGCGAGGCCACTTGGTGGCATTGGGTTGGCATAGTCGCGCTGGCAGCTATACTGGGTATCTACGCCGTTGCGCACTTCGGGCAGCAGCTAAGCGCCGACCAGATGCGATGGCTCAGGCAGCGCTTAGAAGAGATTCTTGGGCAGGGACACTTGATCGATTTGGGTCGCAAATGAGAATTGTGGGTTCTAGATGATCGTCTCAGCTTTTGCCTTTTAAAATCTTCAGGCCGGCTGACAGGATGTCTTGGGCGTCAAAGTCGCCGTCGCCATCTTGATCCAGTAAACCGCCAAGCAAACCGCCCGCCGATGATCGCTGAATGTTTTGCTTCTCGCCTTTCAGCATGTCCATCAAGCCTCCGGTATCCAAGTTCTTTGATTTGGAATGCTGGCCAACTGCGCCCAATACAACTGGCAGCAACATCGCCAGTAGTGAACTGATTTGTGAAGAATTTAGTCCAGAAGCCTGCCCAAGACCCTGTTCGACCTTCTGTTGCCGGCCACCCAAAAGCGATCCCAGTAGTCCACCCGACGATCCCCCTAAAATTTCCAGCAGACTTCCCGCACCTTGCCCCAGAAGATTTGATAGTGGCGATGCCAGTGCTGAACTATCGGCTTGTTGAAACCGATTCTGTAAATCCTGCATCGCATCATGGTCATCTGATTTGTTCGCTAAAGCTCCTAGCAACGTTGGCAAAGCGACTCCAATAGCGTTTTCCGTTTGATCAACGGGTGCGCCAATCTTCTTAGCGATTTCTTGAATTTGGCTGGAGCCAATACTGCTGGCGATTAGTTCTGAAAGGGAATTCATGGGCGAGCTTCTCCATCTAAAGTACAAGATTCGAAAGGCGAATTGGTTCCAAGCTACTTGTGTTGGCCGATGCAGTCGGAATGGCAACAATTGCTCCATCCCAAAACTACACTGGCCAGCACACGAGTGACTGTTATCCTAGGATCGAAACGAGGAAAGTCGAGTATTTCGAGGTCAACTTCTCAGAATTTTTAAGAATTCTTGCTAATCACTGGTGTTTCGACGGACTCCAACCGTGAATCAACGGCTTTTTCGTACTCGTACTCGTGAATTCTGGTATACACCAGTACAAGTCTCGGAAACGCACAAGTCGACTAGTATTGCGGTACAAACGTGTTAAAAAGGTCTGAAGTTGCGTTGTGACTAGCCAATGGGTAGAGGAGAGATCATGTTGAAAATATCTTTGGTCGTGCTCGTACTAGCCGCAGTCGTTGTCGCTGGTGCTGCTTACCGGTATGGAATGATTCTGAATCCTACGCCAACCTCGCCGCCGCCTGAGAAGTCAATTTATGAATTCACGATGGAGGACATCGACGGCAACGATGTCAAGCTGGAAGCTTACAAGGGTCAAGTGGCCATGATCGTTAACGTGGCAAGCCGCTGTGGCTTCACTCCGCAATACGAAGGACTGGAGGCGATTTACGAGAAGTATAAAGATCGGGGCTTCACGATACTTGGCTTCCCGGCCAACAATTTTCTTGGCCAGGAGCCAGGTGAGGAAGCTGACATTAAAGCGTTTTGCTCGACTAACTTTGGCGTTAAGTTTCCATTGTTTGCCAAGATTTCGGTCACAGGCAAAGACCAGCATCCCTTGTTCACCTTGCTGACCAGTAAACAGTCGAACCCGGAATTCGGCGGCGACATCACTTGGAATTTCAACAAGTTTCTGCTCGACAAGAACGGAAAGATCGTTGCCAGATTCGGCACAAAGGAAAATCCCGATAGTCAAGAGGTTACTTCGGCTATCGAAAAGTTCTTGGATGTCAATTGACGCATCTGATAGTTTTGGACGTACCCACTGGCAGGCATCTGCCTAGCAATCGTTCCAATTTTCCCGAAAATCGGAGCTAGCTCGGTGCATTGTCCTGATTCTGCGTTTGCGCTGAGCGATTTTGTGAGGAAATGTCCAGGTTTTTGCCCAAAAAACGACTGTTTCCGGCTGAAAAACGCTTACAATCTGAGCCCGAGCCCCTAGTTCGTCTTCCGGACGCTCGCCCGAATCTCTGGTGAAGCGATCATTGGAGCTAACCGCTCTGCCGTTTGGTTAGGTTTTGCGCGGTTTTAGGTCTCTATTTTTTCTAGTGAAGGTCGGCAGTCTTGCAGAATGAATCAGTTAAGCATCAGGCGTCCGGCAGGGTCACAGGTGGACAGGGCCCAAGTGGAGACGGACTAACTGGAGGTAAGGATCGCCCCTGGCATTTGCGAGCCTGGTCGGGCATTCACTTTCTAGCCTACTGCAGGTTGCTAGCGCGGAATCGTTTCCAGATCTCGCCATCCCGCATCCCTATGGCTTGTATGCTGATGATGATCAGTCTGTTTAATTCAGTGCTGATGATATTTAATTCAATTTGGTTTGGAGCAAAGATTCGAGAGGCTCATTTGGTAGATACTCCGATCTTTGTGCTAGGACACTGGCGCTCGGGAACAACCTTGCTACACGAACTCTTATGCTGTGATCCGCAGCATACCTACCCAACAACATTCACCGGATTTGCAGCAAACCATTTTTTGGTGACGGAACCGCTGTTAAAGCGTCTGATTCGCTTTGCACTACCTGATAAACGGCCCATGGATAACGTTCGCATCGGTTGGGATACGCCTCAGGAAGATGAGTGGGCGTTGTGTAACCTGGGTTTGCCATCGCCCTATTTTACGATTCTGTTTCCGAATCGACCTCCTCAGTATCCTGAGTACCGATCTCTGAAGGCGATTTCAACTCAGGAGCGAAAGGTGTGGCAGAACGGCCTGAACGGATTTTTGAAGGCATTGACAGTTCGTCAGCCTAAACGCATCGTGCTGAAGAATCCATTGCATTCTTATCGAGTTCCCGCGTTGCTGGAGATGTATCCTAACGCTCGTTTTATCCATATCGTCCGAGACCCTTTCGAGGTTTACGCATCGACCATGCACACTTGGCGACGTATGTTCGCCTATCAGGGTTTACAGGTTCCACGCTTCGAGCACTTAAGTGAATATGTGCTGGATAATTTTCAGGTTATGTATGATGATCTTCCGGATGACTTGAAGGCAATTTCCAAGGGCCGTTTGTGCGAGTTGCGTTATGAAGACCTGGTGCAAGATCCGGTTGGGCAATTGCAAATGATCTACCAAACTTTAGAAATTGAAGGGTTTGACAACGCGGTACCCGAAATTCGAAAATATGCTTCCCAGATGTCCGAATACCGAACGAACCGACACACGATGGACCTGGGCTTGCGCGATCAAATCATTGCAAGATGGTCGGGTTTTTTCGATCGGTATGGGTACTCACGGCAATCGGAATCGGTGGTCGCAACAGCCAGCGCTTAGGCGTTTACTGAGTACTGAGTACTGAGTACTGCGCTGCAAAGTCAATTATTGGAAATCAGTCACCAACGCAAATTGTTGAAAGTTTGTTAGATGTCCCTTTCTGTAGCGCAAGCTGAACGCTGTGTACTAGTGACCGGCTGTTCGACCGGCATTGGTCTGGCGTGCGCCCAGCAACTGGCTGCGAGCGGTTATCGTGTATTCGCGAGCGTGCGTCAAGATTCAGATGCCCAGCGACTGCGAGATCTCGGTTCGAACTTGATCGAGCCCATTGAGTTGGAAGTGACCTGCCCCGAATCCATTCGATTGGCAACACAAACCCTGCAGCGATTCACGGCAAGCAACGGTATGTGGGGACTGGTCAACAATGCGGGAATACTAGTGCCGGGCCCATTGGAGCTGTTGTCGACCGACCAGCTACGCAAGCAACTGGAAGTCAACGTATTAGGGACACACGCTGTGACCCAAGCCATGTTACCGCTATTGCGGCAGGCTGGTGGACGTATCGTCATGATAGGTTCGATCAGCGGGCAAATTACGCCTCCCTTTTATGGGGCTTACTCAGCATCGAAACACGCTTTGGAAGCCCTTTCGGATGCTCTACGCATCGAACTGCGACCTTGGGGTATCCGCGTTTCGATCATCCAACCAGATACGGTATCAACGGGGATTTGGAGTAAACTGGCAAAGGATTTAAGATCACTTAAGTCGCGACATGACGGCGCTCGGACGGGTTCACTGTACGACCAGCAATTTCAACAAGTCCTGAAAGTCAGTGCAAAGGCGGATAGGACTGGGCTTTCCGTGGAATCGGTTGTTCGTGCGGTGAAACATGCCCTGCAATCATCGCGGCCAAGGGCACGCTACTCAGTGGGATGGCGAACTAGGATGGCCGTCTTGGGAGATAGCTTTTTACCGCAGCCAGTGATGGATTGGGCGCTGCGTCGTTCGGTAGGTTTTCATTGATAGGGACGATGATGTTTCAAGCGGAAATTCTGGGAATTGCGGGTTGTCTACCCGACAAGATCGTGACTAACGACGATCTTGCGAGCCTGCACCCAGATTGGGATATGCCACGCATCGCTGCCAAGACCGGTATCGTTGCGCGACACATTGCTGCCGAAACCGAAACCGCTTGTGATCTGGCGTTTGAGGCTGCCAGCAAACTTCTGGAGCGAAGCATCGTACCAAAGCAGGAGATCGACTACCTGATCGTGGTGACTCAAACGCCTGATCATCTTCTTCCCTCCAACGCTTGCCAATTGCAGTCACGCTTAAAACTGGGCTCACATATGGCGGCCTTGGATCTCAACATTGGATGCAGTGGTTTTGTGGGCGGGTTGCACCTGAGTACTAGTTTGATCCAATCTGGTCAGGCGCGAAACGTGCTTTTGATTACTACCGATACTTACTCCAAGATTCTGCATCCTCAAGATCGTACCGTCCAGGCGTTATTTGGCGATGGTGCGGCAGCCACTTTGGTAGGTCGATCCGAGTCGGAAGGAAGAATAGGGCAGTTTGTGCTGGGTACCAACGGCTCGAAAGCGGGTGATTTGATCGTGCCTGCTGGCGGATTCCGACAGCCGCGATCGGAACGAACCGCCCAGCAGCAGGTGGATGCTCAAGGCTGCATACGCAATGCGGACAGTTTATTCATGGACGGACAAGCCATCTTCACCTTTGCGCTCACTGAGATCCCCAAGTCGATCGCGCAACTGCTCAAGAAGGCCGACCTGACGGCCCAGCAAGTTGATTGGTACATCTTTCATCAGGCCAATCGATTTATGCTAGAGAATTTGGCCGCGATCGGGCGAATAGCTCCTGATAAAATGGTGTACCATTTGGAATCGATTGGCAATACGGTAGCCGCATCGATACCGCTGGCCATGGAGCACTACCTGATCAATCAGCGAATTCAACCTGGACAGAATTTGATATTAGCAGGCTTTGGTGTTGGGCTTTCTTGGGCCGCCTGCCATGTCGTTTGGGGACACGCCAGTGCAACTTCTTGAGAAAGGCATCGATTGAATGTTATTCGAAGACTCAAATCATGCAGTCACCGCGCGTGACGCATTGGAACTACAGCTTACACGCATTTGGGAAGAACTCTTGCAACGCCAGCCGATTGGACTCAACGAAGACTTCTTCGAAATTGGAGGCGATTCGATTTTGGCCATGTCACTCTTGGCTCGCGTGGCACAAGAGACGGTCTATCCGTTGCCAGCCGGTGGTATTTTTCAAGCGCGTACGATCGAAAAGCTGGCAATTTTATTACGCGAAGGCGTTGATCCTGAATCTTGGAGCCCGCTGGTTGCCATTCAGCCCAATGGTTCCCGCGATCCGTTTTACTGCATCCATCCCGGTGGTGGAAACGTGATGTGCTACATGCAGTTGTCCAAGCGATTGGGCGAAGACCAGCCCTTTTATGGATTGCAGGCACCAGGCTTGGACGGTATCTGCTCGCCGCTGCAATCGGTGGAAGCGATGGCGGAGTGTTACGTGAAAGCCATACTGTCTCACCAGCCTAGTGGCCCCTATTGTTTGGGTGGCTGGTCGGTTGGTGGAGTTGTTGCCTACGAGATGGCCAGGTCCCTTGAGCAGGCGGGGCACCAAGTTAAAACCCTTGCGTTGCTTGATAGCGGTGTAGTTTATGCGCTGGCCATCATGACGGCCATGTTCCCAAGAGGAGGGCCAGGGATACTGGATGTGGTGCGAAAGGGACCCAGTGAGCAATTGACGGTTTTTCGCGAGCGAAGCGCGCCAGCCAAGCTGATTCCCGATCAAGCTGACGATGCCATGGCAACACGCATCCTTAATCTGTTCGTGGGCAACATGAAAGCGGTCATGGCGTACAAGCCTGGGCCCTATCAAGGTTGTGTTAGCGTGTTTCGGGCAGAACAGGCGGTAACTCTGCCACGTTTTAATCCTCATCGCGAATGGAGTGATCGCTGCGACAAAGTTCGAAAGTACACTGTCCCCGGAAACCATATCACGATGGTTCACGAACCGCACGTAGCTGGGCTGGCTGAAGAACTGCGTCGAGCGCTCAGCGAGTCATGCTAGAAATCAAGTTCTCCCAATAGTATTGCGGCGGAGATGCGATGACCGCTTCCCTTGTAGTCTGTTCGTCCGGCTTAGGTTTACCAGCGCCGGTCCTTCATCGAACTGGATTCGGACGCGGATCGTTGCGGCTGTTGGCAAGGATAAGGGGACGCATTCTTGGTCGGAGATTCGTTGTGTTTGAAGGGCGAAGATTCAGCCGAATCGGCGATCATCCTTGCCGAACGCTGCGTGCGTGGCACTCCCAGAGAATCAAATAGCTGGGTTGGTAGCAATCCAAGTGCGGCTGTTCCTATTCGAGCATTGGCTTGCGGGCTAGGATTGATGACGGAGAGCTTCCGAGCAATCGCGATTCGCAGCGTCATGCGAAGATTGAGCAGATGCAGTTTTTGAGTACTCACTGGCCACTGGGGCGAGGGCTTATAGTCTGCCTGCGACTGATGCACGTTAAGGGTTTCAAACGCAAAGGGCTCCAAGTGGCCGATCGGTTGCATCTGCCCCAGCAGGTCATCGTTATAGGATTCCAACAACCGCCGAATTTGATTCAGCCGTTGATTGTGCTCAGTGGCAATTCCTTCGCCAAAGACGATCAAATGTAAACATCGATACCTGGCTTCGACATGGCTGGTCAGGACGCTTTGAGATAGCGCCGCAAGATCGCTTTCCCCCAGATACTCTGAAAGCAATCGACCGTGATAAGCAATGGTCCTGGCAAGCGGCTCGGCGACCAAGACCTCCTCCATAACCGGCATAATCTGCAGCCAACTGCGAGAGCGCTGTGCCATATTGCAGCACTTGAGGTCATGGCGATGTACGGCTAGGCGACTGCTCCAGTAATCGTGGCGAAACCGAGCGGCCAACCAGTAGTTTTGTTGCGCTTGCCGGGTCGGTAAGCATTTGAGCGCAAGCATATCGCTGGAATGGGATGCAAAGGTGGCAGCCAGTTCGGCTAGTTCAATGGCTTGCATGATTCTGACCGGTTTGCAAAGGAAGCACGCTCCTGGCGGTCGCTAGGGACCATTAGGAGTCAATCTGTTGGGTCAGAGCGATGAACGCAAAAGCCAAGCCGAACAAGCCGCCGAATGCGACGAATTCTCGTAACTTCTTATTTGGCAATGGCTTGCAAGAAAGTCTTGGAACCGATTTTCGATTGGACTTGTGGTCGAATCACTACGAATCGGCTTCCAATGTGTTTCCAAAAATCAACATCAGCCAGCGTTACGACCGGCCGATGCGCCTTCGGCTGAGCGCGAAAGTGCAGCTAAAATGCCTAGGCGAAGTCCACGATCTCAGTCTATAATTGTTGCTCCGGCACAGCGTGCAGATCATGCAATCAGGTTAAGCTTACTCGTCATCACGATTCTGCTATCCTGCTGTCGCTTTGACGCTAATCATTCTATCTAACTATTCTCAGATGGGTTTGATCCCAGAATTTTCCTGTGATTCATGTTGCAGCAAGATAAGCAGTTACGGAACCTACTGTTGGGCAACGATGGTCGTGCCAAGATGCGAGTCGCTTGTCAGTTTAATGCGCAATTGATGGACGAAGTTCGTGGGCATATTCGGCCAGGAATCACCACCTTGCAAATCGACAAGCTGGTCCACGAGTACACTTTGGATCATGGCCACACACCTGCCACGCTGGGGTATATGGGATTCCCGAAGAGTTGCTGCACAAGTATCAATGATGTTATCTGCCATGGGATTCCCGACGATCAGCCGCTTCGCGAAGGCGACATCATCAACATCGACCTAACCTCCGTCGTGAATGGCTGGTACGGTGATCAATCGGAAACCTTCATCATTGGGTCGGCTTCCAAAGAAGCGCTGGCTGTTACGCAGGCGGCATTTGACTGCATGTATCTAGCCATCGACGCGCTGACACCCGACTGTACCGTCAGTGTCATCGGCGATGCCATCGTGCGTGAGGCTCATCGGCGTGGTTTCTCAGTTGTGCGAGAATACGTTGGCCATGGCTTGGGGCAGGTATTTCATCAGCCGCCCAACATTCCGCATTTTCCAGATCGAAAGTCTCGTCAGCAACGAATTTTGCCAGGCATGTGCTTCACGATCGAGCCGATGATCAACGCTGGCACTCGATTTACTCGATTGGACAAGAAAGATGGTTGGACGGTGCGAACTCGGGATAAGAAGCCGTCTGCTCAGTTCGAGCACACCATCCTGATGACCGAGCAAGGGCCTGAAATTCTTACTGAGACGCGACTTGGACCACAACGCGGCCATCGCTTTTAAGCGGCTAAATAGTCGACTTATTTTCAGACGGTCACCAACCGCGATGTCTGCCCATCTGTTCAATCGTGACCCTCTCCACCGAATCGGTGAAGAGGGTTTTTGCTAGTTAAATTCATGCACGCCAAGGGCGGCAGCCTTCGATTGAATTAGGCAACGTCGCGGCGCAGGTAGCCTTCCAACTGAGCGCACCGAACTGGATTCTGCATCTTGGAAAACGCTTTAGCTTCAATCTGCCGGACTCTCTCGCGCGTCACCTTAAAGATGCGCCCAACCTCTTCCAATGTATAGGAATATCCATCCACTAATCCGTAACGTAGACGGATGATCTCACGCTCACGGAAAGTCAATGTCTGCAGCATATTATCGATCTGATCCCGCAACAGACCGTGATTGGCATTCTTGGTAGGATTGCCGTGGTCATCATCTTCAATGAACTCTCCAAAGGAATTGTCTTCCCCTTCTCCAACCGGTCGGTCCAAGCTGATGGGGTGATTTCCGATATCCAGTACACGTCGCACTTCCTCAACCGGGATCTCGGTTTGCGCTGCGATCTCTTCCATGGTAGGTTCACGGCACAGAGATTGAGTTAAATGCTTTTGAATGTTGCGTAGCCGGCTTAGCACGTCGATCATGTGAACGGGAATACGAATAGTCCGAGCCTGATCGGCAATTGCACGCGTGATAGCTTGGCGAATCCACCACGTTGCGTAGGTCGAGAACTTAAAACCTCGTCGGTACTCGTATTTGTCGACCGCTCGCATCAGGCCGGTGTTGCCTTCCTGGATCAGATCCAGAAAACTCATTCCGCGGTTACGGTATTTTTTGGCAATCGAAACGACCAGGCGCAAATTGCCTTGCGACAGCTCTCGCTTGACGGATTCAAAGTCGTTGTAGTGCTTGCGGAATTCCTCGCAACGACGTCGCAAGGCTCGAGGGCTTTCTTGGCACAAAATGATCAGCTTTCTCAGTTCGCCGCGCAGTCGCTGACACTCGGTCTGCTGGTTTGGATCATGCTGCATCTTAGCAATCAGTAGCTGAAGGTTCTCCATTCGATCGACAAACTGTTCCAATTGCTTCATGTTGGGAACCACGCGGCGCGATCTCAGGCTCAACTCTTCAGCCAGCAGAATACACTTGTCCTTTAGGCGAGCGTAGCGTCGAAGCAGGTCTGGCTTTTGATCCCCCGGCGTGCCCTTGTGTACGATCTGCGCAAAGACGCGTCGCTTTTCAGCAATCAATCGCTTCAGGGTCTTGAGGTTGGCTGGCATTCGCGAGCTGATTTGTTCTTTGGTTAGCCTTTCAGTCAGCGAAACCTTGATGGTGCGATCAAACGGCAGGTGACCACGGTAGACACGGTTAAGTATCTCGACGGTCTGCGTTAGAGCAAAATGGCTGCCCAACAGACTACGTCGGAAGCGCTTGCGAGTGATTTCTATCTTTTTGGCTAGCGCGATCTCTTCGTCTCGCGTAAATAGCGGAATCTCAGACATTTGGCTCAAGTACAATCGGATCGGATCATCGCTCAGCTTGGCATTAGAGCGTTTGACCGGCTTGCCCGATGTGCCCAGATCCAGATCATCAAAACCACCATCTACGTCGCTACTATCGGTAGATTGTCCTCCAGTCAGTTCGTCCAGGGCATCCAACTGTGGTGAGTCTTCCAATTCTTCATCCATGCCGGTAAATAGGCTAAGTTGCTTTGATGCGGCAGGCGCTTTGTCTAGCAGTTTGATGCCTTTGCGTTCCAGAATGACCAGCAAATTATCAAGCTTCTCACTGCTGCTGGCTTCATCAGGCAAATACTTACCAACCTGTTCGTAGGTTAGAAAGCCTTGCTTGCGGCCTGTATTGATTAACTGGCGAAGGTCTAAATCCATTAGTTCCACTGTTCAACTCCTTTTGAAATGACTTTCGCTGGTGGGTCAGTCGAAAGCTGTGGTCATCATCGATTGAAAAACGTCTGTGATCGTCCAGTTCACAATGCAGGGATCGACTACCAATTGAATGTAGGTACGTCACGAATCCTCTGAGCCTACCTGTTCAACCGTTTCCTCCGAACCTGTTGAATCCGGGTCAGCCAGTCCTTGCTGCTTGCGGGCTCGACGAATCACGTCTTGCAGAATATCCAACTCCTGAGTGGCGTTGACTCCTTGTTGTAGTTTATCCACTAACTGCTGTTGCCTGACAGCTTCATTTCGCTGGCCAATTCGATGCGTTAATACGCGCAGTCGCTCCTCGGCAGATTCCTGGATGCGACTGACTTTTGCGTTGGCTTGTTCATGCAGTGTCACCAACAAACTTTTCAGAGATGGATCTTCTAGTGCCAACAGCACACTTTCGAATTCCAGCGACATACCGCTAAATTCTAGTTGCTGATAGGCGTCTAGCATGGCTCGAGCCGCTTCGCACTCAAGCCAGCCCGATTGCACTCGTTCCAGTGCAATGGGGGCAACTTGCGGTGCGATGATGATCAGTTCCAGCAATTCGCGTTCAAAGGGAGATAGATCGCCCGGCTTAAGCAATCGGGCGGGCGAGGCGGTGCTAGTATTCGCGCGCGGCTCCTCGTCGCGATCGTATCGCGATATTCGTGACTGTTTGTCTCTTAGCGCGCTGAGCTGTTGCCGCAGCGAATCTTCGGGGATGCCAAATTGTCGAGCCAGTCTAGGTAAGATTTGATTCTGTCGAATTCGAAACGATTCGTTGCTGATCAATCCTGATGCAGGAACTTTGGCAAGCAACGTCAACATCTCTTCTACGGCTCGGTGCGCCTTGTGTGTCTCGAGCAGCGGATCGAAGCCCGCAGTCGCTCGTCGCAGCCGAAACTCCAGCGCATCGCAGGCGGAATTAACCACCTGCTGAAATGCGGCCACTCCACGCTCGATCAAGAAATCGGCGGGGTCCAGTTTATCTGGCAGGGTCGCGATTCGAACGTCCAGTTGTGCATGCAAAAAGAGTTCCAGCATTTCGTTGCTTCGGCGCTGACCCGCTTCGTCTCCGTCCAGCAGCAAGACTACTGAATCGCAGGAGTGTCTGAGCATTCTCAGGTGTGCTGACCCAAGTGCGGTACCCAAGACGGCCACTGCGTTATCGACGCCAAATTGATGGGCAATGATAACATCGGTATAGCCTTCCATGACTATCGCTTGTCGCAAGCGATGGATAGGCATGTGTGCCGCATTGAATCCGTACAGTTGTTTGCTTTTGTGAAACAACTGAGTTTCAGGTGAATTGATATATTTGGCACCTTCCGGCGAACCCGGCAGAACTCGACCGCCAAAGGCTATCGTGCGATCCTCGCGATCCCGAATCGGGAAGATCAAGCGGTTGCGAAATCGATCGTAGTGGCCTGTGGCAGCTTCTCGTTTGACGATCAGTCCGGCAGCTTCCATTTGGACAGGCGTTATTCGCTGCTTCTGGCCAGCATCCAGCATGGCGGACCACCCGTCAGGCGCCATGCCCAACTGAAACTGTTTGATAGATGCTGCGGAGATATTGCGCTGCGCCAGATACTGCCGAGCGGGTTCCGCTTGGGCAGCGTCCAATAGATATTGGTGGTAAAACTCTTCCGCCCATCGAAGGACTCGGTAGAGATCCGCCTTGGAGTCACCACTTTTCTGCTTCGTTCGTCCGTCTGAACCACGTTGCTGGATCGTGATCCCAGCGCGATCTGCCAACTTGTGCAGCGCTTCACCAAACGAACAGCCCTCGGTTCGCATGACGTAGCTGAACACGTCGCCGCCGATATCGCATACCCAGCATTTCCATATCTGCTTGCTGGGATTGATCTGCATGCTAGGTCGCGTGTCATTGTGCCAAGGACAAAGCGCCACGTAGCCTGGACCCTGCCGACGCAACTCAAGACGACTGCCGATCAAGTCGACAATATCCGTTGCGGCGCGAACGCGATCTTTGATATCAGGGTCAAATGCAAACGACACGGTCACTCCATTGGCGACTATTCAAGCGATTAGGCGGCAGCTCAAGTTGAATTCAGTTTCAGAATACAACTTAGTCGGATTCCATTTTACCGACGAAATGCTGTCACGCTATGACCTGAGTCGCTGTGTCGCGGAAGGTTCCAACCTTTCTCTGTCGGCCCAATACTGCGGGAAATGAGCTCAGGCAGAGGTGCAATCCGTTGCACTGCTGTGCAGTATGGTCGATTCCTGCAAAAAAGGTCAATGGCAATTCTTGAGGATTTTTTGATTTTTTCTTAGAGAAGTTTTGATTTGCCACTTTCCTAAAGCAAAAGTAGAAGGCACATTCCATGTGCCGTTTGCAAGCCAAGAAAGTAGCAGGCACATTCCATGTGCCGTTATCTTAACGGGCGGATCGGATTGCGCAAGGCGTCGGGCAATGACGGCTCGGGTCTTGGCGACGGTTGCAGCTCAGGTGTTAGAATTGGCAATTGAGTGCGTGCGACATCGGCAGCTTCCACATGGTTGCTCTCACATTCACAAGGAACAATCCTTGGCAGTAAAGCAACGATCACTTCAGAGCGCTCGCGATCTACGGTTCGCCGCTGGAACAACCTGCCTATCATCCAAATATCACCCAAGATTGGCAATTTGGATTGGCGTTCGATGTCTATCTCCTGAATCAGTCCTCCTATGAAGATGGCGGTGTTATCAGGAACCATGACACTTGTTTCCATTTCGGTAGTGTCCTCTTCAGGCAGTTCCGTGGTGGGATTGATCTGGCCGCTAGAAACCTTGGGATGTACTTTCATCAATATTTGGCCATCTTCAGTGATGTGAGGAGTGACATGCAGCAGCACTCCCACTTCCAAGAACTGAACGCCCTGAACGGTAACCGTTTGTGTTGTGGTGCTGGTGGTGTAGGCAAGACGCTGGCCGATTTGAATTCGAGATTCCTGGCCGTTCAGCATTAGTAGCTTGGGAGCGGCAAGCGTTTTCGCATCGGTTGTAGTGGCAAGGATATCGATCAATTTGTCAAATCGACCACTGTCAACTGTGAAAACCGCTCCAGGCCCTGTCGAGCTAGCGAAGGCTTTGGTCCGGAACCAAACTTCATTGCTGCCACTGTTGGACAGCAGTCCATCTAGATTCACACCATGTTTTCCGTCGTGGGATAGTTTGACTTGCAGTACACGAACTTCAACCATCACCTGACGCGGAGCCAGGTCGGCACGTGCGATGTACTCAGAAATTCGAGCCACATATTGCGGCAGATCCTCGACGACCAGTTGTTCATTATTGGCTCGTTTATTGTCACTGGCCAGTTTGCGAGTAAAGACCTTGCCCACAGGAGACAGCAGGCCTGTCACCACTTTCTCCGCATCGTCGGCGGCCATATAGTTAAGGTCATAGATTTGAACCATTCGACCCTGAGCTAAGAAGTTGTTGTCGGCCGATTTGTCAATCGTTGTCACATAGATGACGTCCTTGTGGCGTGTCCACGTGCATCCGCTGACCGCCATCACAGCGTCCAGGGCGTTTTCTAAGGTGGTTGGCTGAAGGGTAACCGTAACGTTTGTGTTTAACGAACTTGGCGAGACAATGCTTAGCCCCTGCTGCTGGGCGATCAAGGAAAGTACAGAATGCAGCGGCGTCTCTTTGACGGCAAGTGTTACCATCGAACCGTTGTTTTCAGGCTGCGCGGGGAGTTCCTTAGCTGAATTGAGAACCTGGACGTCGAAGTTCGGCGGAGAAAGTTCCACGATATCAAATGGTCTAGCCGAGGGTGTTTCGGGCACAGAGGGTGTTGCGGGGACACTATCTGGCGGTGCAGCGAGAAGCGTCGACGTCTGCAGCCAAACGCAGCAACCTCCATAGCTCGTTAGGCAGATTACCCAAAGTATCGCGGTACGCGCCATACTGTTGGGCCACCTAACGGGTAAGGCCGAGTTCACGTTGTCCACTTCAGTGCAGCGCATTTTCGACTGTGAATGCTTTCCAATTGGCAGAACTCATCAATGCCGATTCCCTGTTTGCCTTCATAAAAACTAGAAGCTGCCGATCGATGGGTAATGCCGGCAATCGCCCAGTCTGAGAACAAACTGTAACAGTCGTATCGGTTGTAGGAACGGAATGCCCCTACAAATTGCCCGAAGAAAGACAACGTAGGCTAGAGTGAAAGGTAATGACAGTTAGATAGCATTGGCTGCTACGGTCGAAACGATCGGAGTCGACAAATCGAGAGTCTGTACAGGAGTTTTTTCCGGTCGCGAGCGAGGGATACTGCAGATGCCTGACAGATGGATTCGCCAGTATTCGGCGACATCCTGCATTACCGGGACGTTTTCGAAAAATGCTTGCAAGACCTGGCCATCCCATTGACGTCCCGAACCACCCTTGAGAATGGATAGGGCTTTCTCAATTGGCATCCCCGGTCGATAAGGCCGATCGCTGGTCATCGCATCCCAGGCATCAGCAACCGCTAGAACTCGTGCCATCATTGGTATCTCTTCACCTTTCAAGCCGTGCGGGTAACCCGATCCGTCCATAGATTCGTGATGGTGCATCACGCCAGGAAGTAGTTTGGCAAGCGGTTTCAGCTTTTTGATTAGTTCGGCACCAATGACTGGGTGCAGCTTGATTTGCTCGAATTCGGCATCTGACAACTGTCCCGGCTTCAACAGGACATCGTCTGACACACCAATCTTGCCAACGTCATGCAGCAAACCGGCTAGGAAGATATTCTCGCATTCGCTTGCTGGCAGTTGCATTGTTTCAGCCAGCCTTCTGGCAACCAGAGCGACTCGCTGACTATGTCCACACGTATAAGCGTCTTTGGCTTCAACAACGCCAACCAAAGTATGGATGACTTCAACTATAAACTGCTCAAGTTCGTGATACAGTTGATTGTTGGACGCCTGAGAGCCTAACATGAGTGCGGTAGCTTCCAGCAAAGAAGCTTCCATCGAGCCCAGTTCGTCGTGGCCCAACGAATTCATCAGAGGTCTTCGCGGATCATCCGTTACACGAACGTCATTTCGCTTGTTCGCAGCCAATAACCACCCGTAAAGCGCGCCATTCTTGTGAATCGGAGCGATAGCAATCGATCTTAGGCCCAAACGATCGGGTAAATCCGCAATGTGCAGAGGGCTCTCGAAATTTTGCACTTTGACTTGAGGATTGTGGCTATCGAGCCCATCAAGCAATGGGCGCCAGTAGTCTAGATCGCTAGGTAGGCCGCCGGTGCATCCCGAAATTTGCCCCAAGCTTTGCAGTCCGGACGTTTCATCAACTTGTACCTCAATTAGACAAAGCGCTTGAACCTCGAGTAAATCCTGTAGTTTTGGCAGAATCGCTTGAGCGACTTCCGACAGCGTGCGATTCGCCACACAGTATTCGACGTGTTTAGAGAGTCGGCGCAGATAGGTTAATTCTTCGTAGCTTGCCGATAGCTTCTCTGCGTATTGATCGATCAGCAGTTGCTGGTCGGAAACTTGGACTTGCTTCACTGTCAGCTTCGCAGTGGAAGCTGCTAGCTCCAGAGCGTTGAGCACGATCGAACCGCCAACAATTTCTAGGTCACCGTTGTCATCCAAACAGCAGGCTGCCACAAAGGCTTGTTGGTGACCTAGCGACCTAATTAGTGGAAGCTCTAAGTCAGACCAGTCGATTTGATCTAACCAGTTGGCGGTTTCAGGTTCAAGCTGCCTGGTGCCTCCGCTAATGTTTCCATGAACATCGACTGGGATCATTAGCCACTTGTCGCTAATGCGTCGCAGAAGTCCGAATCCAGCATGAAACGAGTGATTCAACTGCGCCAGTAGATGGCGAGTTGTCTGCGAAACTTGGAAAGCTGAGTCTGTCTCTTGATCGCTGTGTTCCAACATAGGTCGCGTTCTGTCAATTACGATTCCAGTTCATGTGGCCCAATGCAACCGCAGTGGCCAGTCAAATCATGCTGCGTTCGGGCTCTAGGAACCGTAGCTTATCACTATCTCAGGCTGTGGTCAGGAAGCGTGTTTTCCGAGCTTAACGCTAGTCGCTGACGCTGAATTTTCCAGCATTGACCTCTGACGGCAATAAATCTGTTGTAGGGTTTAGGCCAAAGAGCATCACCGAATTGGGTGGATTCAGGAGACCTTTCATAATCGTTTCAGCTTTTCTATTTGACAATGTGCAACTGTATCCTACGGTTGGACAGGTCATAGAAGTTTGTCCGCCCGCAACGCAATTTGCGGGTAGACAACAGGCAGTTTCGGTAACGCTTGTTGTAAAAACCGTGTGGCGGGAAGACTAAAACTATACATCCTGGAGTGGAATACATGAAAACCTTTTCTTATCGGCAGCTTAAGAATACCGGTTTTACGCTAGTAGAATTGGTCATCGTAATCTTGATTTTGGGAATTCTGGCTGCGGTTGCAGCGCCACGTATGTTTGACGCAGCCGGTGGTGCTAGAAGCAATGGCACGCGACACTCACTTGTTGTCATTCGCAATGCGATCGAACTGCATCGGGCTCAGCATGGATTACTACCTGGTGATGCGGGCAATGAGGCCGATCTGGCAAACGATTTGGCGGGTTTCTTGCAGGGTTCCTTCCCGACCGCAGAAGCTGGAAATCCTGGCAATTCAGTTCGTATTCAAACCACTGGTAACGCGCTAAGGCCCTCAGGTACCGAGAGCTGGGCGTACGACAATGTGAGTGGAGAATTCATTCTCAATCATGCCGAAGGTGCGGGCTGGTAAGTCTTATGAGCGACGGCGAGCAAAAAAAAACTTTGGCACTGGTGGCCGAAGACGATCGGGTACTAGCAGATATCTTGCGTATGGCATTGGTCCGCGCTGGGTTGGAAGTCACTGTTGCTCATGACGGAGCCAAGGCGCTTGGGCTGGCTAAGAGTACCGCGTTTGATGTGATCGTCAGCGATTTTCAAATGCCGCGACTCAACGGCCAGCAACTGCTCAGCGGTGTCCGTGCAGAGGGCTGCTCCCGCGATGCGGTTTTAATCCTGTGTTCTGCCAAGGCATTCGAATTGGACTCGGAAAAACTGAAACTGGAATTTGGGCTGACGGCCGTCTTTTACAAGCCCTTCAGTCTTTCAGAACTGGTTCAAACGCTGCAGAAGTCGCTAGTTGGCTGCGGGGTCACAGTCTAGAGGAATGAATTTTGGAATTGGTCTCGCAGGGGTACCGAGACCGACTGAAGACTAGCGCAGAATAAGTACCACCCTGAAGTTATTCCCGACAGGCTTGTGGTACGATCATGAAGATTCTGGCAGCACTCGCGCACCGACAGGCACGTCTTGGAATCGCCATCTATGCGGTAACGATAAGTCTTGTCGCAATGTCAATCTGGGCTGCTCAGGCATCAGCCTTTCATTGGTTGCCGTCCCATTTTCTGCTCTTTGCTGCAGCAGCGATTGCGGCTAGTGGCGGTTGGAGGCTTACCATGTCGCTTGGCAGTCTGGCACGCTGGGATCACCGTTTGCAGCGATTAAGCGGTTCGGATTTGATCGAACTGGATGTTGGCCAAATGACGCCTGCAACCGGCAATACAGCAGCCGATTTCGGCTGGAATCGATTAATGTCTGCAGGCCGCCGCTGGCAAGCACTTAGTGAACTGGAAGAGGGCCTGGAGGCTCGTTTATCAAAAGCTTCAGATCGATCAGGGCCTCCACTTTTGGATTCCTTATCCGATGGGGTTGCCACAGTGGACGCGCAAGGTCATGTCACCTACGCCAATGCGGCTCTGGCAGCTATTTGTGGTGTTGATAGTGCTCAATCGCTCATCGGCCAGCCGCTTGTCCATGTTCTAACAACAGATAACGAAGCGGCCACATTGCTCCAGGATGCTGGCCCTCAGTCGACGGTGGAATGGTCGATCAGCACGCCAGGCGGCAGTCGGACTATGCAAGGTAAGTTTCGCCCAGGGCGCAAAAGTGATGGATCATCCATCGCCTTTGTATGGATGATTCGCGATGTGACGCAGCAACGACTTGCAGATGCCATGCGAGATCAGTTTCTAGCCACTGCTACCCACGAATTCCGCACGCCGCTTGCCAACATCCGCGCTTACGCCGAATCGTTGGATATGGGCGACGAAATGGATGCTCAGTCTCGCAAGCACTTTTACAACGTAATTCAAAGTGAATCGATGCGGTTATCACAACTGGTCGACGATCTGTTGGACATCAGTCGTATGCAGGCTGGCGCGCTTGCCCTTGATTGCCACGAAACGGATCTGGGTCGAATGCTGGAAGAAGTGTCTGCAAAAGTGCAAGGTGAGATCCAGGCCAAGCATCAAGAGTTTCGGTGCGAACTGCCCCCCAAATTTCCTCCCAGAATCAGTCTGGATAAGGGCAAGTTGTCGGCCGCGCTTGTCAACTTGCTGGGCAACGCTACCAAGTACACTCCAGAAGGAGGGCGTGTTAGTTTTCGAGTAGACGCTTCGCAGCACAAGCTGCAATTTACAGTCTCAGATACCGGTTTTGGCATCGCTTCTGAGGACTTGCCGCACCTGTTTGAACGTTTCTACCGCAGCAACGATGATCGCGTGCGAGATCTCAGCGGCAGTGGTCTTGGATTGGCTCTGACCCGCGAGGTCGCGCGGCTGCATGGTGGCGATGTGACGGTCGAAAGCCAGTTGAATCAAGGCAGCACCTTTTGCTTGACCATCCCGCTAGAAAACGATACAACCGACTAGGAAGGTCCGCCACGATGACTCAACATTATCAACAGGGATGTGTCGACGTAGTTCAGCTTGACGAGCGGCTGACGGGCGACGAATTGCCTGCTATTGACCCAGTTCTTAGTGCCACGCTGACCGGTCGGCTTCCGCAATTGGTAATCGACTTGCGTCGCCTGCGTCTGATCGATAGCACGGGATTGGAGATGCTTTACCAATTGCATGTGCAGGCGCTCCGACGTGGAGGGGCCGTGCATCTAGCTGCGCCTAGCCCGCTGATTCGCGATGTCATGCGTATTACGGGGATGGACCAAGAATTGGCTGTACACCGCGATGTGGTGGCTGCGGCAGGAGCTTTTGCACTATGACTCCAACAACTTCATTTTCGTCCACAAGCACCAGGAATCGCTCCCGCCTTCATTCGGCTCACACAAACAGCAAAGCTAGGCTTGGCGAGCGTTTGATTGCCGAAGGGATTATTACCCAGACTGAACTAGAGACCGCGCTAGGGCAGCAGGCTCAGGGCAAGCGACTGGGGGAAATTTTAGTGGCTTTAGGCTTCATTGATGAAGCTGATTTACTGCCCTATCTGGCAGATCAACTGGGTGTCCCACACGTAATCTTGCGAGAGGGATTAATTGATCCGCTGGCCTCGCGCTTGATATCACGACCGCTGGCTGAAGCCTGCACGGCGCTGGGCTTGTTTCGAGTCAATGGCATGCTGACAGTTGCCTTTGCCGATCCCCAAAGCCTGGACAGTATCGATCGCATCGAACGCGAAACCGGTCTGCGGGTGCGTCCCGTGCTGGCCTTACGCGCATCGATCATCGATCTGATTCCGCGCGTCTATGGCGAGGGTTTTCAGTTAGACTCAGTGACTGCTGACCTGGATAACTCGGCAGTCGAGATAGGTGACGAGGCGATACACCTAGATCTGGATGTCATGGGTTCCATGGATGACACCAGTCCCGTCATCAACTTGGTGAATTTCATGCTTTTGCAGGCGGTGCGTCAAAGGGCTAGCGACATTCACGTGGAGGCCGGTGCGCAGCATACCAGTGTACGTATTCGCGTGGACGGCATGCTGCGTGAAATTCTGCGACCCAAGCGAGAATTCCATCCGGCCATTATTTCCAGGTTGAAGGTGATGGCCAAAATGGACATCGCCGAACATCGTTTGCCGCAAGACGGGCGCATTCACGTTGTGGTAGACCATCGACCCATCGACTTACGAGTTTCCACGTTGCCTACCGTTCTTGGCGAAAAAGCGGTACTGCGTATTCTGGATCGAGCTAGCATCACCTTTCGGTTAGATGAACTGGGGATTCCTACCGATCAACTGGACAGCATGCGCAAACTGATCACGCGACCCAACGGTCTACTACTGGTCACCGGTCCGACCGGTAGCGGAAAGACTACGACGTTGTATTCGATGATTGAACTGCTTAAATCGGTAGAAAACAACATCGTCACCGTTGAAGATCCAGTTGAGTACCGGTTGGACATGATCAATCAGGTCCACGCAAATGTGGCCACACAGTTGACCTTTGCCAAAGCCCTGCGATCCATTCTGCGGCAAGACCCGGATATCATCATGATCGGTGAAATTCGCGACTTGGAAACGGCCGAAACGGCTATTCAAGCTGCTTTAACAGGTCACTTGGTACTTAGCACGCTTCACACCAACGACAGTGTCAGTGCAGTGACTCGTATGGTCGATATGGGCGTGGCACCATTTAAGATTGGAGCAGCATTGGTCGGTGTGATCGCACAGCGATTGGCACGCAAGATCTGTCCTGATTGTCGTGGTACCTATTACCCAACTTCCATTACCCTTGATGCGATTCAGTATCAGGGTGATCGCAACCGACCATTCATTCGTGGAACTGGCTGCAATCGTTGCTACGACACCGGGTTTGTGGGACGAGTTGGGATCTACGAAATCCTGCAAGTCAACCGCACGCTGCGAGATTTAATCAGTTCGGGTGCGACGCTAGATCAATTGAGAAGACAGGCATCCAGCGAAGGCTTTTGCACTCTCGCTCAGCAAGCGATACGCATGGCTGAAGATGGCATCACCTCCTTAGATGAAATACTGCGCGTCGCAGTGTTTGATTAGAAACAGGAGAGATGCGTTCAATGAAACCCCGAGATACTGCCACACTACTGCCTGCTAGATCGCTGCCCGGAGTCATGGCGCTGCCCGGTCGACGCTTACCGGCTTCGAATCCACGGAATCCGGCCGCGACTGCAACAAGTTCTACCTCTGGAATCATCGGCAACGTCCAGCGACAGCGCACTGGCGTCCATCACGCTGCAGCACGAGCAATGGCCCAAGGTAAGTGGTCACAAGGCAAAGCGCTTAAGAAGCGAGATTTGTTGATGATTGTCACTCAGTTGACCATCATGCTACGCTCAGGTGTGGACTTAGCTGACGCGGTACGCAGCATCAGCTTGCGATCCAAAAACGATCAGATTCGCCAAGTGATGGGCCAAGTCTATTCTGAGCTGGAAAACGGCCATCAGTTGTCTCAAGCCATGGAGTCGCAAAAGCAGCGGTTCGGAGGCGTGATGATCGCTTCGGTGGCTGCGGGTGAAGCGGCAGGACAATTGTCTGAAGTTCTAGAACGACTGACTCAGATCATCAATGATGAAATGCGTCTTCACAGTTCAATCCGCTCGGCCGTCAGTTATCCTATCGTGCTGATGTCGGTCACGCTGTTGGTTTTGGCTGCGATGGTCTTTTTCGTGCTACCCCAGTTCGCTGGAATCTACGAGTCTTCTCAGATGCCAACCCCTGCGCTCACCCAGTTGATGTTGGATGCGGCAGGGTTTGCACGCGGCTACTGGTGGGCTGTGTTAGGCACTGGCGCTGTCCTGGTGGTTGCTCTAACAAAACTGGTGCGCTTACCTAGCGGACGTAAGCGGATTGACCGATGGATGCTGCGGGCTCCCATCTTGAGGTCATTTTGTGTTCCTTTGCTTTCGGGGCGTTTGTTTCGTTTGCAAGGAGCGATGCTAACAAGTGGCGTGTCGATGGTCGAGGTGCTTGCACTGTCTCGAAACTCGGTCGGAAATAGCTGTTTAAGAGAACTGATTGACGAAGTGGAGCATTCGGTCATCGCTGGCGAAGGTATCGCTGCGGCCTTGTTGGACCAACCCATCATTCCTGACGAGGCTTCCGACATGATCGCTACGGCCGAAGCCAATGGTCAGTTGGGGTCGGTACTTCAGACCGTGGGCGAGTTCTACGAAGGTCAGGGTGAACAGAAGTTGCGCGACGCGGTGAAAATCGCTGAACCCGCCATCATCGTGGCAATGGGATTGATCATCGGAGCCATCGTGCTGTCAGTAATGTTGCCGCTGCTGAATCTGTCCACGGCAGCCGGTATGTAAAGCCAGTATAAAGCTTGGGGTAGACGGAGCATTTTATGACTCTACAACTGACAAATCGCAAATCAACGAGCTCGAGGTGGAAGCGTCGGCAGACACAGATCGGGTTGGATCTGGGGGCCTATTGTGCCAAGATGGTTGTAGCTGAACGCCACTGGACTATGGATGCGCAGTTGCAATGTCGAGTTACCGCCGCCGGATCGCTACGACTTCCTGCGGACGCCGCGACCGATGCCCGGCAGTTGCATCAGACGCTTCGGCAGTTGATAAACGACTTCGATTTACAAGGTCGTCAGAGCTGCATTGCCTGCCTACCATCTGAACTGTACGACTATGAAGCGGTGGAACTTGCAGCACACACAGCGACTGATGAATCCGAGCGGTTTGTGTACGAATCGGTTCAACAAATTTTAGGCGAATCGGCTCAGACGGCCAGCTATGACTACTGGTCAGGCTCGGGATCGACTCCTGAAATGGATACGCTGCAAATTGTATGGACAGCCGCTCAGGCTGCGCAGCAGATCACAGGCAAGCTGATGCACCTGGGCTTGAACTGCAAATCGCTGGACGCACCGGCATTGGCCTTGGGACGCTTAGTCTCGGGATCTGATACGCAGAACGTTGGACTAGTGATGGACATCGGCAATGGTCAGGTGACTTTCGTTTGGTCGCGAGGTGGAGTCACACAGTATCTCCGAAACCGGATTCGATTTGCAGAGACATCCGCAGCACAGGTTCTGGCTGATCAACTTGGTATCACAGAAATGTCTGCAGAAACATTGCTATCCCAGTGGGGTATCGATCCGTCGAGCGAGAGTCCCGTGAATCGCACGAATCGTCAGTGTTTAGAGGATTGGTCGGAGAAGCTGCTGTTCGAGGTTCAGCGAACGCTTCGATACTTGCAGAATCGATTTGGTCAAGCCTCTTGCAAACAGATCACGCTCTGCGGTGGCGGTGCTTGCATTGGAGGACTGTCGCAGTGGCTGATGCAGCATCTGGACTCGCAGGTTCACGTAGCCGGTATTCCATCGTCCTGCCAATGGTCGGCTTCGGAATCATATTCGCCGGCCTACGCGCAAGCTTTGTCGCTGGTGTTTCAAGGAGATGCCCGATGAAATGTAATGTCAATTTGTTGCCAGCTAAAACAAGGATGTCGATTCAATGGAAGCGACAGATTAGAGGCTGGGCCATGGTTTGGCTGGCAGTCACTCTGGTACTGGGCGTAGGCATTGGAATCTTAGAACAAGCAGGTAAGACTGTTCAGGAAAACTTGAGCAACGCTGAGCTGCAGATAGTTCAGGTTCGACAAACTGAGGCCTCGGTTAAGCGATTGACCCATCAAGCCCAGCAGGCCCGCAAGCTGGTGGATGCCGGTGCCATGCTAGAACAAACCGATGTGCCTTTAGCCCTATTTCAACTGGTTCATCAATCTTGCCAAAAAGCGGGTGATGGGCTTCACTTGCAGTCCTGGAGAATGTCTGAATCGCTGGTGGATACGACACAAGCCGGTGCCAGTCAAAAGAAGAATTCCAGTAACCGAGGTCGCGCTCAAGACGCAAAAGATGGTTCGAAGTCGATACGTAAGCAAGTCATGTTAAACGGTCAAGCAGAACCAGAAGCTTGCTTGTCGCTGGTCAGTTGGCTGCGTGCCAGCGGTGCGTTTCGGAGTGTCGACCTGATGAGTACTCAAGCGCTGTCCGACGAGCCCGGCGCGCGCCAGTCGTTTCAAATTCGCTGCGAGCAATAAGAATCCGTTGTCGGGAAATTCACCAAGTTGAAATTCGAAGTTCGAGATAGCTGCAATGAACACTCCAAACACAACACGCCAGCAACTGAAGACACAAAGCCTGCTGTGTACCTTGTTAGGTAGCTGTGGTATCGGCGTTCTGTTGGTTTTGTGCTGGCTTGGATTCGCAAATCCAATTCTGCGAGATCAGCGTGATGCAGCCGACCAGCAGCTTGTGATCGCTCAGTTGCGAAACCAGGAAAGACAGATAGAAGCCAAGTTGGTTCAAGCGTCGGCAGAGGCAAAGTATTGGCAAGAACTAGACGAAAAACGTTGTCAGCGCAGTTCGCCGCAGCAAGATGACTCCTGTTTCTTGCGTTGGCTCAATCAGCAAGCGGCCGCCAGTGGGCTACAGGTCAAAGACTTTCGGCCTTTGGCACAGCAAAAAGAAGGGGACTACACCAGCCAAGGTTTTGCCATTGTTGCCCAGGGGACTTACCAATCGGTCTGCCAATTTTTGGACGCAATGCGCAACTGTCCAAAAATGAATCGTATCACCAACTTGGATATGACTCCGAAAGACGCCGGCGGTGAATCGTTTACCTTGACCATACAAGGGCTGCTTTTCACAGATCAGACTACCAAGCAATTTCAAGCTCAGGAGGGTTAACAGCGATGCCTAGACCAAAATTAGATACATCTTTGACCGCTTCTCGTAAGCAACTGGTTGCTGTCACGCTTCTGTTCGTGGCGCTGATCGCCCTGCTGGCCTATCCGACGGGGGAATCAAAGTCAGCCCCGTCCACAACTCAATCTTCTCAACAATCAACTCCAATCGCAAAAGCAACGGTTGGTACCGATTCAGCAACCAATAGTTCATTGACAAATCAGCCAAGTGACCGTAGGCCGGCAAGTAGCGGTGGGCACATACAAGAGTCGAAAGTAACGAAAAGTCCCGAGTGGACTATCCCATTGATTGATATTCAAGAACTGAAGGAATTTAACCCATTTCAGGACAAGTTGCTTGCTGAAACAGATACGCCCGATAAGGGTGGCAAAGCAAGTCCCGGACGGCAGTTGGCGAAATTTGGATCAGCCGGCACCAATCCATCGAATGGTTCGGGTAAGACCGAAGCAGGTCAAGGTGATTCAGCACACTGGGATGTCGACCAACAAATCGCCTCGATCGGCAAGATTGCAGCGATCATTACTGGCAGTCGTCGTCCGGCGGTCATGATCGAAGATCAAGTATTTTACGAGCAAGATGTATTGCAGCAGCGATGGCGCATTTTGGCGATCAAACCCACCGGCATCGTGGTGCAAGATTTAACGGTCGGCTCTCAGCAGACTGAAATCAACTAGCAAACATTCTTCTAACCGTCACTTAGACAATATCATGACCAATCGGCATCGAAAGCAGAAAGCGAATCGACAGTTGTCAATTCGTTGGGAACGTGCACGATGCCGAGCATTTACAATGATTGAGGTGGTTATCGTCGTTCTGATTTTGGGCATCTTGGCTGCGGTGGCAGTGCCAAGATTTTCCCGATCCATAGCCGTGTACCAATTGGACTGCGCAGCCGTGCGAATTTGCACTGATTTGAATTACGCTCAGTCGCTGGCAAGACTGCGTGGAACGACGCAGAGTGTCGTCTTTGACATCGCTAGTAATTCGTACACATTGCCCGATGTGGCTAATCTAAACCAAGGCGCTGGGCAAGGCGCTGGTAAAAGCGCTGCCAAGAGTGCTGGCGAGAGTTCGAATCAAGGGGCGGCACAAGCCTCCGTATCAGCCTACCAGGTTATCTTATCCGACTACCCACACCAAGTAACTTTGGTATCCGCTGACTTTGGTGCTGGATCTAGCACGGCTACCTATAACGGTTATGGTGCAGCAACAAGCCAAGGAACAATTGTGATTAGCGTTGGTGGAATGCAACGGACGGTAAGCCTGGCGGCCGGTTCGACGACGCGGGTGATGCCATGACGACCGATTCCCGTTGGGTGACCACCTGTTCACCACGCTTTCAACGCTCCAGCGGCTACACAATGCTGGAATTGGTGATCAGCGTGCAAACAGCAACCTTGATTTTGGCGGGCATGTTCACCTGCTTGGCACTGGTTGGTCAATCAACTCGCTACAAGTCGGAAACCGGCGACGCAAGATTTTGGGGTGCCTTGGTCACTGAGCGTATGGTGGACGACTTGAGTCAAGCTTTGTCGATCGCGGAGCGTAGTGCGACAGCTATCGAAGTGACGGTCCCGGATCGCAACGGAGATGGAATGGATGACAAAGTGCGTTACTACTGGAACGCGCAGGCCGGGACACCACTTTGGTATCGACTGAACGATCAGACACCTGAAGCGATATGGGCAAGCGTTCAACAACTGGCATTAAACTACCCAATGACCACTCAGGTGTTACCCGCACGTCAGCCGTCCTTGGCATCGCTGAACTATCACGATGATCAGCCCGGTGCTCTGAATGAAAGTTTTGTTTTGACTCAGTCGAGCCAGCGTGCTGCGCAGTACATACTACACAGCAACAATCTGGGTGGCTCCTACTGGGCCCTCAAACGACTTCGCTTCCTGGCCCGGCGGTCTGGTCAGCCCGACGGAACGATTCTTGTTCAACTGACTACTGCAGACAATAACCAAAAGCCAACCAGTACTGTAATTGATCGCATCACCGTCGATGAAGCTTCGTTGGGGCAACAATTTGGATGGGTCAACATCGACTTCACGGCGGCCAACCAGTTGATCGTTGGGCAGGGTTATTGTGTGGTCTTATCACGAGATTCGATTTCTGGTGATGCAGCTGGTGAGATCATGTTTCAGCAGTCGACTGGTGGACAGGCCCTAACAGCAAACACGCATTGGATGACTTCGAATAACGGTGGAAATACCTGGACCAATCCCAATACAACGCAGGACATCCGTTTTCAGGCACTAGGTACTTTTGCCAATTACACGGCACCGGTCATCCAGCGAGTCCACTCGGTCGGCATAACGATACAAACCGGCCCTGATGCTTCCTCAAGGATCAGCACTACGGCTCAACTGCAACACGCTCCCAGGGCTTGGCCATGAGACAGACCTCAAATCACGATTTAACAATGTGTGATGCCGTGATGGTAACTACCAAGCGATTGGGTGTTAGCTTGATGGAAGTCACGGTAGCAAGCGGCCTGATGGGCGTTTTGATCGTCACTAGTCTTCAGGTGGTTGCCGGTATGCTGAAGAGCCAGCGATTCAACGAAGATCGGGCACGAGCGGAACTTGTGGTTCAGGACTTGTTAACCGAGATCGCTCAGCAATCCTATCTTGATCCAACTCAAGCCCCGGTATTTGGGCCTGAATCTGGCGAGGCCACCAACCCAGCTAGCCGAATCAATTTTGATGACGTGGACGACTATCAGAATTGGACCGAATCGCCACCACAAAGCCGTAGCGGTCTAGCCTGGACTGGCTGGAACGAATGGACACGTTCGGTTAGCGTGGTTCACGTCGACCCGAACGATTGGAACAGTTCACTAGGCAACAATAGTGATCAAGGCTTTAAGAGAATCACGGTAGTCGTCTCACGACAGGGTATTGAACTAGCGCGCGGCCAGTTTGTCCGATCATCCAGTTGGAAACAGCCTCCTTACGAATGAGAATTTTCAGCGATGCGGTACCAACCAGCGTTTCAATTCAAGCCCAAGGTCCCATTCAATCAAGCTCCACGCCAAGGGGTGGTCTTGGTTGTCGTTTTGATCACAGCTTTGCTGGTTAGTGTTCTGGCCGTCACTACAATATCAATTGTACGCACCGAGATGCGCATCGGAGAAGACTCGGGCAATATTCAGCAAGCTCACTTCAATGCTCATGCGGCGCTGAATCTGGCACTGGATCAGATCAAGAACAACACGGATTGGCGAGAAGATTTTGCCAATGGCCTTTGGTCGGACGATCGTCCGATGGGAAGTGGTTCCTACAATGTGAACATTACAGACCCGGTAGACGGGAATCTAACTAATGACTGGTATCAACCTGTAGATATCACAGCCATGGGCAAATCCGGTCAGGCGACTCGGCGGCTTCAGATGAGTGCCCAAACGAAGCTGATCGGCTTTGAATGCCTGCATTCTGCGATCTATGCTTGGCAAGGAATTGAATTCTCTGGTTCCACCATCAACACCGATCATTGGATCACATCAAATTCCACTGGCAGTTCAGCCATTGATGCTAAGACCCATATATTGTTGGGCTCTTTTGTGCGTTCTCAGGTGGCCGCAGTGGGTGGGATCACCAAGAACCTGTTGTCGTCCTACGTTCCCAGTACCACACATCCCAATTCTAGCGAACTCATGATGCCCGATCAGGACTACCTGATCGACTATTATGAATCCATGTCGATGCCAGTCATCAATCAATCGATTCCATTGTGGGAAGCAAATCTGCTGGTCAACCCATCCATGGAAGGGCCCTCTCCCAATCCACTCACTACGGGCTGGACCGCGCATGGTTCTTGTAACCTGTCCGGAAATAGTACTCGAAAATGGGACGGAACCTTTAGCTTACAGGCAAACAATCGTACCACTGCATCTGCTGGTCCTCGTCAGGACATCAGTTCGATGATCAGCAAGCAAGTAGTGTACAACATCAGCGCCCGTGCAAGTTTGTCATCAAACAAAAACAAAAGTGGAGCCAGACTGGTAGTTGAATATCGTGGCAGCGGAGATGGCTCAGAATTGCGATATACGTCAGCATGGGTGGATTTAACGCAGGACAGCTTTGAATTGATCTCAGGCAGCTTTACACCCAATTGGGCCGGAACTCTCAGCTATGCAAGATTACGGGTCGAGACCCAAAGTTCGCTTCAAGATCTTCTGGTCGATGCGGTGAGCCTTAGCGAGTCAATTGGAAGCTACCCAGCAGGAAAAATGAAGGCAATCCATCGCCGCGTGATCAGCCCGTTGAGCAACCCGTTTGCGCCAGGCAGCAATCATCCGCAGGGTATCTATCACGTCGACCTAGAGGGTGACGAGTATCTAAGCATTCGCAAGTCACGCATCGTTGGTACGCTAGTGGTGACCGGGGGACTGGGGGTCTATGTTTGGGACAACGTCCATTGGGAACCGGCTCTAGGCAACTATCCGGCGCTAATCTGCGAGCCTCATCTTAACTTGTGGTTTGGTGCCCCCGGTGCGGCGTTTTCGACCATGAGCGAAATATCTGAGAACGTCAATCTGAACCCAACTAGCACGCCTTACCAAGGAGCAGGGGATAACAATATAGATGACTCGTATCCGGTGCTGATGAGAGGAATTGTCTGGGCCAAGGATTCGATCGACTTACGATATCACCCGGTGGTTGAGGGAATCATCATGTCGGGTGGTACCATTACCTCACAGGTGGTCAACTCGTTTACCCGAACCCATGTCGACGTATTCTTTTCGGATCGATTCTACAACGATCCACCCGAGGGCTTTGTCGAAAGATTTGAGACGCTACCAATAGCGGGAAGCCTTCGCCCTGTGATGGACTGATGCTTGTCCCAAAAAAAACAGCCCGCGAAGATAATACGCGGGCTGTTTGAATTTTCTGTAGCCTTCGAGAGCAAGCTGTCACAGAGCGGGTCGTTAGCCTGATGATGGCAGATTGATGCCGGTCAATGAGTCGCTTCAGCTTGCGAACAGTTAATGACTCGAAGGGGTACTACCAGTAAGGTCTTAGTTGCAACCGCAAGAGGGAGCAGCAACTTCGCAACCGCAAGAAGGAGCGGCTTCGCAGCAGCAAGCGCGAGCAGCACGACGAGCCTTCAGCTTGGCCATCAAACCACACTTTGGCTTGCAGCAAGGATCACAGCAAGGAGCTGGTTCGCAGCATGGAGCTGGAGCTGGTTCGCAGCATGGAGCTGGAGCTGGCTCGCAGCAAGTAGGAGCTGGCGCTGGTTCGCAGCAAGTCGGAGCTGGTTCACAGCATGGAGCTGCTTCGCAGCAAGTAGGAGCGCAGCAAGCGCGAGCGGCACGACGAGCTTTCAACTTGGCCATCAAACCACATTTTGGCTTGCAGCAAGGATCACAAGAGACTTCACAGCCACAGCTTGGAGCTGCAGCAACTTCACAACCACATCCAGCAGCATCGCCACCGAACAGGAATGCATTGGCGCTAACTGGTGCAAAGCACAAAGCTGCGACAACAACGGACAGAGCGGACTTGATCGACATTTGGAGGTTCTCCCACGGAAAAAACGGAACTTTGGAGCGTACGCGGCGGTTCTCGAAGCGACTTCGACAGCCGTTTGGGTGATTGGTCGAAACGTCGTTGGACATGGCCACGTCAGAATGCCTTCGGACATTCTATCGCGTCACTTTTCGACACCTTCAATCAGCCCCGATTAACTAATTGTAATATATTCCGCAGAAGTTTCGATTTACGCAACCGGTAAAGTCTAGTTATTCGGAATGTTTTTTTGATAATGACTTTGCTGCCTGGCCGGGGCAAGGATCATCATGGACCCGCATTGCTGGTATTAGCAGTGCGACGCCTTTCCGTAGGGGCACCTAAAGGCGAATTAACGAACCTAAAGCGAGTCTACCAGTTTGCTGCGTCAATACAGACGTGAGGCAGTATGCCACAACAGAAATAGATCGACAAATCGACACTTTGCTCGGTCATTCATCAGATTCGTGGTCGATCACCCAAAGCCAATAGGCGACGCCACATCACTCTCCTGGGATCGTGATCTGTGTGAGCTCTTTGGCTAGTTGACTTCGAGCGGTCAAAATGTCCTGTAAAAGCACCTGGTAGATTGGCGATATCAAACACCACCCCGTTATTGGTGTTTCTAATTCTCAATCAAGTATCCACGCCTACGGCCAGGACTCGCAACCTGAGTCACAGCCAGTCGATGATTTGACCGATTAAAAGGCATGGCGAAGTCGCCAATCTTTTAGCTCGTTTCAGTGCTAACTCACTGGACATGCTTCAGCCCATGGCAAAGTACAGATAAATGCCAACGACCAGTAGAACTAAGCCGCTACCCACATAGGGAGCGGGTTTCCAGGGCGTTAGATCGACCGCCTTGACGTCCGTCTGTAGGTACGGCTCGGAGCGTCGAAGTCCAATTTGGCTCAAGGTCAACTGCAGACAAACTAATCCCACGAAAACGAGCCCCATGTAGTGGTAGCCAGATCCAAACAGTTCCATTAACCAGCCGGGTTGGATCACCTGACCAGCATTGTCTTTGATCTCTCCGGTATAAAAGGTACCCAAAACCATCGCCGCCAGGCCAGCCAACAAGACGATCATCGCTGAACGTCCATCGGCGCGGCGGTTGAACATTCCAACCATCATGATGGCCAGCAGCGGAATGAAGTAGACGCCGTTGAGCTTTTGAAAAAATCCAAAGATCTGATCGCGACCATGGAAGACGGTTGGAGCAGTAATGACTGCCAGGATACCAACGATCAAGCTACAAATCTGGCCTGACCAAACCAGTTGTTTAGTCGTTGCCTGCGGATTGAGGAACTTCTGATAGACATCCAACGAAAACAGAGTGGCCGATGAATTG
>JBIIJD010000044.1:0-46071 GCA_044234105.1 Aureliella sp.
GTGTATTTGATGGCATGTTCCACAATTGCGCTGGAACAATAGTTTACCGTCAGCCATATCCGCCTGGGCAATCGCCTGCGGATGAAGCAGCTCGCGGTATTTGGTCAGAAGCACCTCCTTATCCATCGCTAGTTCATCGATCGGCCCCCACACATCGACAAACCGGTTACCAACGCTCCGTCGCAGCAGTCGTGCAACGTGTGCCGGTATATCGTTCTTGGGGACACTACCTTGGGCTATGGCTGACGTTAAGACATGGCTGAATTCGGCACGATTGGCCAGCGTATAGATTACTTCTTGGCGCTCCATGGCGGTAAAAGAGGGATAAAGCCTCACCAAAAGTTCCGCCAATTTACGATCTTGATAGGCGGCAATCGCGCGAATCGCCTCAACTCGCAATTCGGGATGCTCCAGCAGGCCAGGTAGCAGATCCGCAAGCTCTGGCCGCGCGCGTCCAGCCAACTGCCCGATCGCTTGGCATCGCTGCAAAGGAGTTAGTTGTTGATCAATTACTGTCGCTAGCAGCTTTCTGGCAGCCACTAGATCGCCGAATTGTTCGGCAAGCTGATCGGCCACTTCCGCGATCCTACCTCCTTGGACATGTAGACTAGCATGTGCCTGAGCCCATCCGCTGGGAGCTGGAACATCAAATCGTCCATCTAACGCTTGCCGCATGCCAATCAGCATATTTAGTTGCCCTGGCTGATCGGGCCGAGTCACATGATCTAGCAGCAGTTCATAACTTTCAGCATCTACCAATCTGCGTGCTACAAACTGCGAAAGTAGCGGGATGAGAGACCGCTCAGCGAGCCTCAGAGCGCGGGCTGGGTCCCGTGCTACCGAGGGCTCCAGCGCGAACCATATCATCTTAGGCAAATTGTGATCGTCAGCATCTTCAGCATGTTCAGCCAGATGTTCCAGCAGCATCCATTTGGCGTTGTCGTCCAAACGCTGCGCAGCCGATGCCAAATAGAGCCGCACAACGGGTGACGGATCCGTCTGAGCCATTTGAATCAGTTGTTGAACAGACTCGCTGCTAGAACTGGTCAACCCGTCCGCGCCCTGAGTCAACAATTGAACCGCCCAGGCTCGAAGATAGGACTGCGGATCATTCAATAGGCCATGCAAGCCAGGTTGCGAAATAGCTCCGGAGACATAAAGCGCCCAAAGAGCCCGCAGACGAATCGGCACTGAATGCTCACTGCTTAACCAATGATTCAACTTCTGGATGGCTTGCAGCGAAAGGCTTCGCGACTGTGAACGGTGCTGCAAAATCAACCTGGCGCGATTGGCATGCCATGCGCTGGGGGCGCCCTGTAAATCGGCCAGTTCTAGATCGCTTAGCTGATCCAGGTTGGCAAATCGATTTGGAAAATCACTAGCCGACGCTTTGTTGTACGTGTAACGAAAGATTCGTCCAGTTTCCTTGTTGAGTACCTGTTTGCCACAAATGTCAGCGTCATGCCAATCCAAAACATACACGTCGCCGCCAGGGCCGATTTCGACTCCAAAACCAATCCACTGCGCGTTATTGGCTAGTGCAAAGTCATCTCCATGTCTGGCTACCAAACCACTTCCGTGACTCTGGACAATATCCGTTAGCAAAGCGTGCTCATGAATGTTTGCCATGAACACTCGACCACGATACTGATCAGGAAATGTGTCGGACTGGTAGACTCTTGCTCCTCCGTGTGCCGATCGATGCCGATGCTGAGCAATCGTCTGGATGTCGGAATAGACATAGGGACTAAAGTGACGTCCTCCCTGGCGATGATAGATTCCACCTGGGATCACGTGCCACAGGTGAGGGATAACGCAGGCTGTGATCAGCAACTGACCATGCTGGTCATGATCGATCCCCCATGGATTGCTGAAGCCATGCGCCACCACTTCAAACTTCTGCTGCGTGGGATGATATCGCCATACACCGCCATTGATGTCGACTGCCGGACCATCGAACTGAATGTCTTCCGGAAACGGTTCGTTATGGCGGTAGATCTTGCCGGCACCAAGCGGTTTTCCGACACGCGACGGCGTGGCGAATCCCTGCAGGCCATACAACCAACCATCGGGCCCCCAGTGGAGGCTATTGAGCGTTTCGTGACGATCACGGATTCCCCAGCCCGTCAGCCGCACCTGGATCGACTGCATGCCCGCGCGATCATCACCATCTTCGTCTGGCACGAACAGCAGATTGGGCGGTGCGCCAAGCCATAAGCCGCCCAGGCCTACTGCAATGGCAGATGGAAATGGAATCCCTTCCAAGAACACCTGGCTCTTATCCGCCACTCCATCTCGATCCGTGTCTTCCAAGATTAGAATGCGGCTAGTTCCATCCGACGAGAACCCCGACTGGCGAGTCTCGTAGTCACGATTCTCAGCAACCCAAAGCCGTCCGCGTGAGTCCCAACAAAATGCCATTGGCTGCGAAATCGTCGGTTCAGCAGCAAACACATTGACTGCGAACCCTGGCTGCAAGGTCATCTGATCTGCTGCCTGTTGTGGCGTCAGCATCTGAGCTTGCAAGCCTTCCTGCTGAGCCAACTGCCATTCGACCCACTCGGAAGCCAAACCCGAATATTCGGACCATTGCTGAGCTATCTGCGCGTTGTTGACCGCCCCAGAATAAAAGATCAGTCGGTGGCGAATCGTCTCTTGCTGTCCAGGCTGCAATTCCCAAGCTTGTTTGCGAGTTGGCACAGGGCCAACGCCCAATTGGCCGTCGACGCGCCATGCTTGCGGAAACCCTTTGTTGGCGGGGTGATCAAAGATCGTGATGTGAGCGTGATCTTCGCGTCCAGCCAGCTTCATACCGATGTCCAGCCAGACCGTCTGCTGTCCCTCGGCTCGTTGGTCCACTTCACGTCTGCTGTTGATCACCCGAGCAGATTGATTCGCTTGCCACGGCATGCGCAGAAACAATCCTCCGTAATCGGATTGATCGATTGTTAACTGTTGGTTGGCAATTCCCGTCCACTGAAGGTCAAGAATGTATTGGCCTGAAACATCTCGCATCGTCCAAACCTGACTCTGCAGCATGATCGGCTGACCGGCGGTATCCAGCAGTTCGTAGGTAGTTTGCCACTGAACGCTGTCACTTGAATCCTTGGCTTGACCTTTCAACACGCCAACTGACACTCGACGCCAGTGGTCGGCCTGCGGGTGATGAAAATAGTCTCGATCGTTAATGCTTGTGAATCCCCAGAAGATGCCGGTTTGATGTGGATGATGGTCTGGGCTCAACTGCGTCATTACTCCGTGACCGTCCGGAGCGACAATTGGATGCAGGTACGGCCGAAAATCTGACTTAGCCACTTGAGTCAGAATTGGTTCAGATTGTCCATAGCGAAGGACATGAACCTGGTCACCCTTCGCACTCATAACCGCCCGCAGGCCTATCGATTGAGCCTGCAACGAGTGGCTAATCAGCGCCAGAAGAACGCAAAAGAGCAGAAACAACTTAATTGACCGATTCTTGCCTTCTAAATATCTCTTGCAGAGGCAAGATTCAATAAAGGTTGAAGTTGAATAGGATACAAATCTTGGCAAAGACGTGTTTTTGGGCTGCGTTTTCAACGGAATCGGTGGCATGGTTACTTGTCATAAGGTAATAGCTAGTAGACTCGAGTCGACAGTGGGCAGCCAGTATTCTAACACTTTTCTGGAAGGGGCGGGGGAACTCGTAACCGCTCGCGCCCCAGGGTGGGCCGGCGCGGGGCAAAGGGTTTTTAGGAAACTGGCTGTTGCAAAATCGACAAACTGCCAACTTGAATACCCATTGACACCAGCCCCGCTTGTCCCACTCTACAAAGCTGCGTGAACGGTTAGGGGCGCTCTTTACCAATCAGCAGAATGTCGGTCCAATGGCATCTTTATCCCAATTTGAATCCTTATGCTTGGCAGGTCCAATGTCTTCTCCGTTGAATGCTGTTTTATGCTATCCAGTCGAAGCTAAACATTTGAATCTTTTTCGACAAACATTTCCACAGGTCAATTTTATCGATGCTGGCCAGGAGCACATTGCGAAGCGATTATTTGAAGCGGATATCTTTGTAGGGCATGCCAAGGTTCCTGTCCCCTGGGATCAAGTTGTTGCAGCAGGGCGTCTACGTTTGATACTCAGTTCAGCCGCCGGTCTAGACCATTGTCTGGTACCAAGCGTCATCGCCAGCGATCAAATTACGGTCTGCAGTGCATCGGGGCTGTTTGCAAACCAAGTTGGCGAACAAGCGTTGGCGCTTTTGTTGGGGTTGTTAAGATCTATCCCAGTTTTCTTTAGACAGTCGCAGAAAAAAGAGTTTGTTCGTCGCCCGACAGATGATCTACACGGCAAACGCATTGGCATAGTTGGCTTGGGTGGCAACGGTCGCAGGTTGGTTCAGTTGCTGGCACCCTACAAAACTGAGATAATTGCAACGGATTATTACCCGGTGCGCAAGCCACCTGAAGTCGCTCAGTTGTGGCCTGCTGATCGTCTAATCGAATTGGCAAAACGTTCTGACATTCTCATTTTGTGCTTGCCGCTTAACTCAGCGACGCATCAGTTGATCGACCAGCGGGTCATCAGCAGCCTGCCGCGTGGCTCTTATCTGATCAATGTAGCCCGTGGCCAAGTGGTTGACGAACTAGCCATAATTGCAGCGCTTCAAGATGGCCACTTGAGAGGTGCTGGACTGGACGTTACGTATGACGAACCGCTGCCGGAAAGCAGTCCACTATGGCAACTGCCCAACGTCTTGATTACTCCACACGTCGGCGCGCAGGCTGCCAGCCGAGTAGACGATTCGACTCGTTTGGCAGTTGAGAACTTGAAGCGATACTTCGCAAACCAACCACTTCTTAATGTGGTCGACAAGAGCTTAGGGTTCCCGCATCCCGATGTGATGGCAATCAATCAAGGTCTGTCTTAAGAGGTTATCTGCAACCGTTCACGCAAGTTTGTAGGGTGTGACAAGCGGGGCCGACGATAATTGATGTTCAACTTGGCTGTTTGTCGATTTTGAACAAGTCCATTTTCTTAAGAAACTCTTTGCCCCGCGCCTTCACACCATGGGGCACGAACGGTTACGGCTATTTTGACTTTTGCATTTTGTGGTCAATTGGGTTACAATTGGCTCAACTGACGCAAATCAAAAGGGAGTGGATCAATGTTGTCAACGATGATGTCTGAAGGCAAGACCAGCGCGTTTATCGAGAGCCAGGCCGACGAGGCCGGGCGAAAATTATACCAGCGTTATCAGAGTTTAGTGCAAGGCAAGCGAGTTCACTGGACGACGTATCACGTCCTGGAGCGGCAATTAGGAAGTGGTGGCCAGGGAGTGGTTTACTTGAGTGCTCGGAAAGGCGCGGACGGCTTTCATCTTCCCGTTGCGATGAAATTCTTGTCTCCCGAGCGATTTCCTAGCATTCAAGCCTACCAATTTGCCATGCAACGGATGGCGCGAGTAGCATCGCTGGTGGCCACAATTCAACACGATAGCTTGCTGGATGTGCATGATTTTGTTGACCGCGAAGGAATACGAATCGTTGTGATGGAGTGGGTCGACGGTTTGGACCTTCGGCAGTTGATGTGTCCGGCACGTTTGACAAAAGTACAGAAACTTGCCAGCAGCCATTGGGATTACTTCGAAAGCGTTATCGCCACGCACGGTCCCGAACAGACTCGATTCAAGGCAGGAATAGCTGTGGCCATAGTCCGAGACTGCCTGGCCGCTCTGGCTGCACTGCATCGCACCAACATCGTTCACGGTGACATCAAGCCGGCCAACATTATGATCAAACGAACCGGCCAAGCTAAATTGATTGACATCGGTTCGGCCTTCGAGATGACCGTGCCGCCTCCAGTTCGTACGTGTACGCCAGCGTACGCAGCCCCGGAAGTGTTGGAAGGTGGTCTGTGTACGCCTCAAAGCGATCTGGCAAGTCTGGGCTATGTGTTAATCGAGATGCTGGCTGGACGTCCCTGCTTTGCAGCAGATCTAAACTGGGCCGAACTGTTGGAAGCCAAACGCAAATTACCACAAACCTTGCATGAGCTTCTACCACCAGAAGTTACCTGCAATACGCTGCTAGTAAACCTCTGCAAGAGATTCATCATCACCGATCCTGGGCGACGTTTTCCAAGTGCTGAAGCGGCAGAATTGCAAAAGGGTGGTGCTGCCGCCTTCCATCGACAATTGATCTTTGGCGATTTGGCTAGCGAGTATCAGCATGATCTACAAAATTGGATGAACGAGATGACACGCGCCGAAATGGAGCTACGAGACGATCCGACAAATTCATTCGACAGCTCGGGATCGATTGGCCACAGCCCCAAGTAGGATTGGCAGTAAACTAGCCAACTGAGCCAGATCTGGGTACCATTGGGATTTTCTCCCAAAATAGGACGATGGTGGTGCAAACAACTCTGACACACTTCGAAAACATGCAGGTAGACGAACTGATTACACCTTGCCTGTTGGTTTGCCCGGAAATAGTCGAACGCAACCTACGCAGCATGATTGCAATAGCCGGGTCGGCCAAGCGATTGAGGCCACATGTCAAAACGCACAAGTGCCCACAAATCGTTCAACTGGCAGTGGGATTAGGCATACAAAAGCACAAGTGCGCGACACTGGCTGAAGCCGAGCTTCTGGCTGAGCATGTACCGGATATTCTGGTAGCATATCCGCAAGTTGGCCCAGCCGTCTCAAGGTTTGTCGACTTAGTTAGCAGGTACCCGCAGAGAAAAATCTCCACGGTGGTTGAAGCGATTCAGCCCGCTCAGACGCTCAGCGATCAAGCGCAGCTTCGTGATGTAGTGGTGGATGTTTTGATCGATGTTGATCCGGGGATGCACCGCACTGGTATCGAACTTGGGCAACCCGTTATCGAGCTGGCTCGTCAATTGATCAAACTACCCGGAATCCGCTTGTCGGGATTGCATCTTTACGACGGACATCATCATCAAGCAGACTTAGTGCAACGGACAACAGCCGTCGAAGTGATGATGCGCGAGGTCCTGAAGCTTGTTAGGTTGATGCAGCAAGAGAATCTTCCGGTAGATCAACTGGTATGCGGTGGCACACCAACTTTTCCTGTGCTAGCCCAGTGGTCTGCTGACGAGGCCAATGAGCAGTTACCGTTGCTTGAACTGTCGCCTGGTACCTGTGTGCTGTCCGACTACAACTATGGTCGCGACTATCCGGATGTAACTGGAATCTGTTCGGCGGCAATCCTGCTGACTCGCGTCATTTCCAAACCGGCAGCCGATTTAGTGACTGTTGATCTTGGATACAAGGCGATCTCGGCTGATCCACCAGCAGGTCGCCGCTGCCATTTCTTAGACATACCGGATGCGCAGGAAGTGCGACATAACGAAGAACATCTGGTGGTTCGCACAGCTCAGGCCGTGCAACTTCAGATCGGTCAGGTGCTGCGTGTTTTGCCAGCTCACATCTGTCCGACTGTGGCACTGCACGACCGCATGTTTGTTTTGGATCGGGGACGTATCACCACTCAATGGCCCATCTTGCGACATCGGCTCTATGGCTGATCTGTCTTTGGTTCAGCCACAGCAGGCTGTTCAGGGAAACTTAGTGGCTTTGGGATGATAAGCTGACGATGAACCTCCGCAATAATGTCTTGCTCGACAGTTTCGGCCCAGCTTGATGGCAGACCATAATAGACCATGGCTGTGGCACCCTCATATCCGCCTTCGCGAAGGACTCGCAGTGACGGAATGTAAGCCATGACATCGTTAGCATAGGCGGTGACCCAAACAGGCATGTCAAGGCATTCTGACTGAATACGAGCCGAGTAGTCCACCACCACTTCGCCGCCCATAAAAACCCATTTGAACCCATCGGCGAACTGCCAGCTTTGCACCGGATATTGGTAACTGTCGCTGAGTGGCTGCCCCGCATCGACGGCTTCAATCAAAACTTGCGCACGCATCTTCTCGTAGATATTCTCGGAGGCAAGCTGCTGGGCCAACTGCTCTCGCGAAGGCACAGAAGAGTACTTTAGGGGGATCTCCTGATATTGATGCCCTGCCGGTCCATTGACAAGTTGCAATTCGTGAGTCAACAACACCGATCGCACCTCTAGTGCCAAACATTGTCCGTAATGTTCCGCGAGCTCTTCCGTTCGCCTGGGAAGCGGATTTTGGTCGGCCCCGCAACCCGCCCAAAACAATGCGGTGCAACCTGGGTAGGATCGCTCCAGCTCGATCTGCGCATAACCAGGATAGTCTCCCGAAATGCGATATCCCGATAGTACTGTGGCATGGCAAGCATAGCCAAAAACAATCGCCAAAGGTGACTTATCTGCTTTGTAGGCGACCAGTACTGGTACGCTATGATCGACGGGCCCTTCCAGTTGGCCATTTGCGCGACGCTTCGGGACTTCCGCTTCTACATTGGCTCTTCGATTGGTCGCAAAACTGGCAGATCCTGTACCACGCTTAAGCTCAACTGGTTGCTTCGTGTCAAACGCTTGTTGTACGGCTAAAATGATCTGTGATTTCAGAAAATGACTGTATTGCAGAATCAATTCTTGTTGTTCGGCCGGCAGTTGATAGGAGTACATTGGCCGCAAATTGTCACCTACCACGGGACCAGAATGAGTGTGCGATGTGGACAAAACGATTTGACTGCGATGCAATTGATGTTGATCTTGAATCGCCTGGATGATTTGCGTCGACATTCCGTGCCCTAGACCCACCAAGTCAAGAGTTACAAGCAGTAGTTGATTGCCCCCCGAGTCCTGCATGAGAATCGCCTTAGCCCACAAATCGATGGCAACGTCCTGAAAGGGAGTAGTACGACTAGCATAACCGGCCATCCACATCGGCTCCTTGGGTGTTATCTTGGCGCGTCCCGCACCTACATACCACTGGCACGGGTCCACCTTCGATTCCTCGCCGCCGTTACTAGGCGTAGAAACCAAGCCTGTCCCCTCGCCACCGCTAGGCATAGAAACAAGATGAGTTCTTTCGCCACCAGATATGCATGTCCCCTCGCCACCAGTTCCCTCTCCTCCGCTTTGGGGGAGATGACAGGGAGAGGGGGTCTTATCGCAAGTTTGCTCCCTCGCCTGGCCCATTCGATTTTGGGCACATCCGGCTTCTGAATCCGACACGAAGCAAATGATCGCCGTCAGAACAAATCCAATCACGGTTGAAATTGTCTTTTCTCGTTGCAGCTTGCTAAAAACAGAAAACTTCATGGTGGTAAATATGAAAACTATGAGGAAACTTGGCCTGAGAATACGCTGAGAGCCATCGGACCACTTTAGTATATTTTTTCACTGAGTCCAGCATCTATTAAGCGAAGTGTCATAGTTTGATGGCAACTAACAAAAAAGGCTTGGAAAAGAATCCACTCAGTCGCGTGGCAATTAAGATACAATTTCCGATCGACGACCGCAGTTTTCTGTAGCAACTTTTAAATCTATTGCCGCCAATTTCCTAAGGTGAGGTGGCCCCGATTGAACCTAAGGCCCAATCTTTAAATTTCACTCAGGCTCCCTTCAATTGGCGCCCGCAACAGATAGAACGCAGTTCGGTTCCATTGCAAATCCGATCCAATTTCAGAGGGGTATTAGAAATGATTAGGAAACTAACTGTTGCCTGTCTTGTCTTGGTTGCGGCTCTGGCAGTACTGTATGTGAGCCTGAATACCATCTACAACAAGAATTCCGCACCTGCCGATGCCATAGTCGACTCAATTGGACTCCGAACGGAACAATATCGCTCCGACGTTCAGGCAGGTTTATTCAACTATGACACGGAACGATCCATATTGTCAACAAAGATCCAAGAATACGAAAGCTTGACACAATGGGCTATCCGTCCGCACGTGAAGGCCCGATACGATGAAGCCCGTGCGGAAGCTGAAGCGACACTGGCTCGTCTAGAACATTCACAGGCAGAAACTGCTCAATTTCAGCTACAAGCAGAAGACGCTGCCGCTCGAGCCATGTCAGAGATGCTGGAGAACCAACGACGAAATTCGGCAAATTAGAGTTAAAGTCAACTAACCGCAAGATCGTGCTCTAATGAGGGCTTAATTGCAAAGAGTCCATCGCATCGCCCAATTGCATGCCAAGTTGCTAGAATAGCTTTTCGGTTGTTCCAGGAGTCAGCCATGCCCCGTATCTTTATCAGCCATTCCACGCAAGATCGTGTTTTCATCGAACAGCAGATCCTTCCCGCGCTGCGGTCCCGAGGCTGTGAGTTGTGGTATTCCAATGACGATATCCACGGAGCGGACGATTGGGAGAAGCAGATCCGCGAAGGCTTGACATCGTGCGACTGGTTTTTGGTGGTGCTGTCCGTGAATTCTGTCCAATCGCGGTGGGTGAAAGCCGAAGTGAATTGGGCTCTGTCCAATCGCCCGGGCCATGTCGTTCCGGTACTGATCGATGGGTGCCATCCTGAGAATCTGCATTTGCTGCTGACGCAGATTCAGTTCATCGATTTCTCGAACGATCCGATTCATGCTCCGAAAAAGCTCTTGTCGTTGTGGCCAGGCGACGAAACACCAGACTCCGTTGCCTACCCAATTCTGCAATCGGTGCCAACAGCGAAATTTGGCAATCCCAAGAAACTACTGAGGTGGGCCATTGCCGGAATGCTCGCGTCAGCGGTCCTTTTGGGGTTATATCTAACGGGAGCGCTCAAACCGCGCGAGCCGAAACAGGCGAACGAAAATCGGTCGACAACTGCGGACGTCACGTCGGGGAAAGACCGACCCAGCGATGAGCCCGACGAGGAACCTTCCGCTTTCACCGCTGCCGCCACTGATCAACCGTCGGTGACTGCTGCTCAAGTCCCCGAGGCAAATTTATCTGCCATAACCAAGGAAATAGTTCGCTTCGGCGGTAAGTACGCTATCGATGACAATCTTCCTGAGAAGCCGATTGTCGAACTGGATCTCAGAAACTCCAAGATCACTGACGCTGAGTTAATCTTGCTGAAGGATCTTCCCAGCCTGCGTAGGCTATTCTTGGGTGCTACCTCAATCACGGACGCGGGACTGGCCCACGTAGCTGGCTTGTCTCAGCTGGAGGCTCTGGACCTGACGAGGACGATCGTAGGTGATGCTGGACTAGTCCATTTGAAAGGGCTCGTGCGTCTGGAAGAATTGACTATGTATGAGACTAGGATGACCGGCTCAGGACTGAGCCACTTGCAAGGACTGCCTCAGCTTGGGTACTTGTTCTTGGATCGATCGCCGGTAAGCGATGAAGGGCTAGCAGCGATGGCAACGCTCCGGGCTTTGATTTTTCCGACGCTTGCCGGTACGAAAATCACCGACGAAGGACTTCGGCACTTGCGCCATAGCAAAACGATCACTCATGTCTCCATCGAACACACCGCTACCTCCGACGCCGGCATCGAACACCTGGCCACGATCACGCAGTTGGAGTCCCTTGACGCTTCCGGTTGCCCTGTGAGCGATTCTGGCATTGCCGCGCTGGCGGACGCTCCAATGCTGAAAACGCTAATGCTGCGCGGTACACAGATCAGCGATCAAGCGTTAGAATCCGTCGCTCGCATGCCGCAACTGGAGACGTTGAAAATCGAGCGGACGAACGTCACTGATGCCGGGTTGAAGTACCTTGAGGGCAAAGCCGGTTTCAAACAGTTGTATTTGTACCGGACAGGTGCCACCGACGCCGGCATCAAAGAATTGGAACTGACCTTACCGGAATTGATCGTGAATCGCAGCGGATCAGAGGATCAGAGATGGCGGATTCGGTGGCTATCGGGGAAAACTGAGGTTGATAACGACGCCCCTGAAAGTCCCATCGTTTCGATTGATCTCGCCTTGACAGCTTGCAGCGACGAAGACTTGGTGCTGCTAGAGGAATTGCCCCAGTTGCAAAAACTTGACCTGAGAAATACTAGAGTTACTGATGTAGGTCTAGACCACGTCAAGGGTTTGAGCAATCTTCGCGAGTTGACTCTCTCTAGTACCAAGGTCACCGACCAAGGAATTCTGCTGCTGAAGGGATTGAAAAACCTGGAAAGCTTGGGACTTATACAAACACAGATTTCCGAAGAGGGACTGACCCACCTGCGCGAACTATCGAATTTGAAGTTTCTCGCGTTGGAAGGAACGCCAGTGGGAGACGATGGCCTGATTCCGCTCCTGGAATTGCCAAAGCTTGACCAATTGATGTTGGCAGACACACGCGTCACCAATTTCGGGATAAAACGGCTGCAGCAGTGCCTCACGCTCGTTGCCATCTATCTTGACAATACGTCCGTATCCGATGTGGGACTCGAACATCTGGCCGAACTTCCTAATCTGATTCTGCTTGATATCTCCGGCTGCCCCATTACGAATGCAGGGCTGGCTCACCTGTCTAAGAGCAAGTCGCTTCTCCAAATAGACTTAAGTGACACGAGAATCTCGGACACGGGTGTGGCTCATTTATCGTTGATCTCCGGCTTGAACGATCTGACCTTGGACCGCACCATGCTGACAGACAAAGGCCTTGCGTCCTTGCATGAATTGGAGCAACTTGTCAAGCTGTCGATCGCCGGTACGAAAGTCAGTCCTGAGGCAGTCGCTGAACTGGAGCGTGCCTTGCCTTATCTCAACATCGTTGGAAAACCCTGGTAGCCGAACAAGTAGGTGGGAAACTCGCAAATTCAACTCACCAACGCTTAGTGTGGCGACCCGCTTCGACCAAATGACGTGCTTCGGGGCTCAAGCCAAATTCCAGTCCAGCTTGATTCAACTCAAGAAATAACTGAAACCTTCCGTAGGGCGAATCAGAATGCACCACGGAGGCGGGTGCGATGTGTAGCAAACTGGTTGGCGCTCCATTCCATTTGATTACGTACAGGTTTCCGCCCAGTGAAGGTTCCTGTGACATCTGATAGGCCTGCTGCAACTCAGATACGTAGCGAGTTGGATCCCCGACATTGCCCTGGACGCAAATGCGTTTTAGCCGTTTGAATTGATCAAAATAATAGGTTACGGTACCCGCCAAGTCTGATGGACTGGTACCTGTCACCAGAGGTACTCGTAAGCCATCCAGGTTTAGCTCCGCTAGAACGGTTGACACTCTGGGAAAACGCCCCATAACCCAGTCTGGCGAAATATCGAACCGCAGAACCTCTGCCAGCGAAACAATCGGCATCTGGTCTAGACTGTGAGGATTTGGATTAAACGGGTCGACATGTAGGCGACTAGGAGTAAGCCCTGTTGCCCTCGTGGAATCCGCCGGTGATTGGCCAGCCGTTCCCCATGCGTTCCATCCAGAGGTGGAATCACCGATGGACGCTGATCCGGTAGCTGATTGCACCGCCTTTTGGCTCTGTTTGCCCACTTCGGTTTCATACCACATGTAGGGACCGCCGGCAGCACCTGCAAGCAGCAGCAAGCCTGTCAACGGACTACGCAAAATGGATTCCGGCATGATTTTGCTGAATTAGGAATGAAAGTTTCCCAGCGCTGTCTCGATCAGTAGTTGGATGCGCACCGACGGCATCCGGCATCCCACCTTGATCAGTTATCGGCTGATATTCAATAGGTCCTCAGGTGTGATGTGGTCAAGTCCTGAATTCGTTAGAACCGCTGTAAACGCTATGATGCTTGTGACCCAAGTATTAGGCTATAATGTTCGCTTTGGATACTTCGACGCACGCTGTCAGTACTCTGAATTTTATCTCACTATTCCCACTTAACGATTCTTGCTACATGCAGACCGACAAGACTCGCCTGAACGATCTACAAGAGTGGCTACTTGTCCATGGACGAAAGTTGCTCAGTCAACCACCGGCAGATTGGAAATATCTTACGCGGCCCCAGCTCTCGATGTTGGAACAGCAAGCTGCACTCAGAGTTCGCAGCCGGCATCGATTCCCCGAACCAGAGCAATGGCTTTGGAGCGATCGTAGTTTGGCACAGGCTAGCGATTGGCGTTCGGCCTGCTTCAAGGCGAGCCTATTCCCACGAAGGGCCGAGGTGTTGGACGGTTGTTGTGGAGCCGGTGCTGACGCCGTTGCCTTGGCCGCTCGTGGTGCCGTCTGTGCTATTGACAGCGATCCATGGATGACGGCGCTGGCAGTCAGCAATGCCGATGCACACGGCCTATCGTTGGCAACACGCACGATAAATCTAGATTCCAGCGCGATGGGCGAAGCTCAATGGCTGCATGTGGATCCGGATCGCCGCCCAGGCAACCGCAAAACGTTGATAGCAGATCAATTCTCGCCGCCGCTCCAAGATGTCCTGCTCTTAGCGAATCGAACGCGCGGATATGCCATCAAGCTGGCACCGTCCACACTTTTTGAACTCGATCTAACCCACTGGATTGCAGAGCACTGTGTGCGAGTCTGGCTAGGAGGGCACTGCGAGTGTCGACAGCAGTTACTGATTGGCAACGAAGTGCAGGATAACTTGGCCAGAAATTTAGGTCTTCATGAGGCGGTCAGCCAGCGGCATGCCATCGCTATCTTGCTTACCGATGGTAGTGCTCGGCTTGCCACCGCTCTCGAACCATCCAATTGGAATTGTTTTGCTGCACCGGCCAACTGCGAATCGGCGTCTGAAGAAACTAATGTGGATCAATTTATTTTCGATCTGCACCCAACTCTGCACGTGTCCGGCCTGGCCTTGGCCTGGGCACATCAGCAAAACCTTTATCCAATCAGCGGTGAACACGGATACTACACTGGATCGCAATCCGTGCCTGGTCCCTGGGCGCAGAGTTTTCAAGTGATGGATGTCATTGCCTGGGATGACCGCAAGATCAGAAAATGGCTGAAACAGAATCAGGTTGGGCAAGTTGAGGTGAAATGCCGAATGGTCACGATGAATGCGAACGATTTTCAACGAAGGTATAGCAAGCCTGAAGGCCGTCCCGTAACGCTGCTGGTCACTAGAATTGGCGACCGAGTGCGTGCGATCGCCGCAGAGCGTCTACAACCTGTTCATTGAGCCTATTCGGGAAGCTGGCACCAAAGAATCTTTTTATCGAATACAGGCCCGATCAGTAGATGTCGACCAGAAACCGCTGCAACGCTAGATGCAGAAATCTGTTTCCCTTCGTCAAGGTAGATCTCTTCTGCTTCAGCCTCCAAGCGCTGATCACTCGTCTGGCCAACGCGCAGAACTTGCGAAGGCGATGGACGGCTGGAATCGCCAGCGTGTCGAATGAACGACAAGAGTTTTGGATGGCAGCCGACCCACAGATTGCCGTGCTCGTCCAATTCGATATTATCCACTCCCGTTCCATAGTTTGTCACTTGACGATCCGTAAGCCTGCCGGTCACAGGATCACGCTGAAATTCCAACACGCACTTCCCAATGGGGGAAGCTACATAAAGCCGCTTGCCATCGGCTGATAGATTGATTCCATTTGCGTATGCGATGCCATCGGCTGCGATCGAGTACTGGCCCTGATTGCAGAAGACAACATTGCTGCGACTTAGCTGCAAATAGTCCTCAAACATGCGACCAAGCTTTCCGTGTGAACCATGATCATTTGTGAAATAAAAGCTCTGCTGATTCACGGCAACAATGTCGTTGGGACTTATCAGAAACTGAGCATCCTGAAATGTGTTGACTAGTTTCAGTTGATTGCCGCCGCTAATGGCATACAACAAAATGCGATGGCTTCCCTGAATATGGTCGATGACATACAAGTAATCTTTGCCTTCGTTACTCTTAAGCAGTGAGATGCCGTGAGGTGCAATGGGCGTGTCGGGTTCTCTAGCCATCAACTGTGGCTTCCCAGATAGATCGTTCAGATCCAATCGATAAATCGCGCCAAGGGCATCCGTGCGGTCTGCCATGCGTGAGTGGCGATCGTCAGCACTGATATAGGCAACCTGCTTTTGGTGATCGATGGGTGATATCTTCTGCTCCAACGATGCCATCGATCGTGCGAACCGTACCGGCAAAGTGCGGCTTCAGCGACTTAAACTCGCCGCCGTCGTACATCAACTTGACCACGAATGCAGCCATGAGGGCTGCGGCCGATAAGAACAACCATAGAATTCGCCGAAGCCGTTTCGATCGTCCCGGCGGCTTGGAGCCATCTTGCATCTCTATGTTGCCTTCCATCATCAGTGTCAACCTTCAATTCGGATTCTATGATCGCTCTTTGGCAACCGCCTCAGGGAAAGCCGCCGCATACACTTTTTCAGCCTCCTGAGCCGGCGCGCTCCAACCAAGTTCCTTTAGAAGATCTCGCCGTTTCTTGAGATACCACTGTTTTTCGACGGTTGCTGCGTGTCCTTCAAGCTTGACAAGAGCCTGCCCCAACCAATTGTCGCGACGTAACATTCGGACTTCCACCAGTATGAATTCCGGCCGCTCTTTTCCACTCAATTCGATCATTTGAGTGTATGCAGCAAGCAGCCTGGACTCATGCGAAGCAATATCCTGGATTGGCTTTTCAGCAGTGGCCTCGGGAGATTCGCGATAAATCAATGCGCGGCATAATCGGTAATAGCAGAAAGCTCGCGCCAGACGAGAATCGTCGGTTTGTGGATTTACCTGATCCAACATCCCAGCCAGTTGATCCGCCGCATCGATAATCTCTGACAAATACTTTTGCCGGTATTGCTTTTGATCCAGCCAATGAAGATGAAGCTGACGCAGGCCAATGTCTTGATCGTGCTGAACCAGCGCCGCCTGCAATCTGCTGGTGTCTTGCGCAGTTGGCTTGGCCTGCTTGCCCAGCAGTCGTTCACGGAGCGGCGATGCCAGGCCGCTTGGGTCCACCGTGGGCTCGGTTAACAGGGAACCACTACTCTTCTGCTCCCATGTTGCTGTGTCGGTCAAAGACCCCGGCTTCCAGGCACTCAGCCAAGACAATTGCGACTCCAGCTCAGAACGCAATGGCCCCTTGACTTCAACATCTGCTAACTGGCTTCGAATCAGATCCAACTGAGTGCCACGCCACTGGACTTTAATATTTCCCGACGACAACACTGTTAATTGGCAGAAAGCGTTTGGTGCTAGACAAATTAAGCTCAGGTAGACACCTAACAACATCGAAATGATAGACGGGCGCGTCATGGTACAAGCAGTTTCTTATTGGGCGTTCAAGAGCGCTGGGCATCATCAACCCTAGCAAGGACTGCCCATTATAGTCACCTGAGGGGCAGACCAACAACAGCCCTGCAATCAGATACAGGACAATCGCTAGTGAGCAGGCTTATTGTTCGCGACACCTAACGGTTCCGCTTGCTCCGGCTCAAAGACACTCCAACCGCATTGGCAGCAGGTGTCGGGCAGCTCTTTTCGCGGGTCCTTGCACTGGGTGTGCAGGTAAGCTCTAGCCATAAAATGAGCCGATATCGGTGCCGTACCGTACAGGAAGAAAGTAATCAGCAGCTCGTTGATGGAAAGCTTGCCGGAAATAGCTAGGGAATGCAACATCGAAGCCACCAGGATAGCACCTACTCCCACAGTGGTTGCCTTGGTTGGAGCGTGCAAGCGAGTCATCATGTCTGGCATGCGCAACAGTCCATAAGAGCCCACCAGCATAAACAGGGCACCCACAACGATACAAACCGAAATCACCCATTCCCAATTGTAAGTCATGACCAGTTTCCCTTTTTCGCTAGTGGCAGGATCGCAGCACGCATGCCTTAAAGTCGCCGACTATTCGATAATATCGCCACGCAACAAGTACCTGCAGTAGGCGACTGTTGCGGTGAAGCCAAACATGGCAAAAAGTAAAGCCGATTCGAAGTAGGCTGCCGTCCCTTGAAATAGACCATAGAGAATGATCAGTGCGATCGTGTTCACCACCATCGTATCAGCAGCCAATATACGATCAACCATCGTTGGGCCTGCGGTCAGACGCCACACATTCAGCATCAAGGCAAGTACGGTAGCCGTCAAACCAAATAACAGTGCATAGGTAATCATTCGAATATTCTCAACAACTTGGCTTCATAGCGCTGTTTGATTTTTTTGACTTCAGCTTCGGTGTCGCTTGTATCCATCGCATGAATCAATAGGCTGCGACCGTTAGCCGAAAGATCGCAACTGACGGTTCCAGGAGTCAAAGTAATGGCGCTAGCAAGAACCGCGATGGCTTCTCGCGATTGTAGGTCCAGAGGAACCGTGAACCACTGAGGTCGCAACTGCTCGACGGGTCGAAATAATACGATCCAGGCAACTTGCAGATTGGCCGTCACGATGTCCCACAGCAGGATAAAACTGAATAGAACCATCAATCCCAGCGAGGTAAACTTGGGCTTATTGTCCCAGATGCTACGAGTGGCAATTGGAATCAGCACTCCCAAGATGGTGCCCATCAATAAACTGCCGACTTGAAAGCTGCCGACCAAAGCGGCCCAGATATAGACCAAGCCAAGAGAAAGAAATGGGTGCGGAAGCCAGCGCTGCTTCCATGTTCGTGTATCGTGTTGGTGATTGCTTGCCATCAGCTTCTACTCCGATTCCCAAATCTGGCTTGCCGTGGCTTGCAACTGAGCTAACGTGTGACCGGCTGAAGTGGTAAGAGCTAATAGCAGGCACACCAACAATCCGCTGGCCACCAGTGTCATTACCGTCGAAGTCGCTTTCCCTGATTCGCATTCCTTTGACTCGACAGTCGCACTTTTCCAAAACAGTGTGCTACCTGCTCGAGCAAACCCTAGTATCCCAAGCAGAGAGGTAGATAAGACCACGGACCAGATCCAACCAGCCCAGGGAGTATTGCGCACCGAATCCAGTACTAGCAATTTTCCGACAAACCCTGATAGTGGAGGCAAACCCGTGACGCCGATGGCGGCTACAAAGAACAGTCCGCCGACCAGCGCTGCATGCGCAATTGGCTGCGACACAACCAGCCAATCGGACTGCAGACCTCGACGGCTGGCAATGGCGTCGACCACCAAGAACAAAGTTGCACCGGCCAGGGTGGAATGCACCAAGTAGTACATGCCGCCCGAGAGAGTTTGAGAATCAAAGAAGCAAACACAGGCCATAATGGTGCCCGTGGAAGCTAACGTCGCGTAGCTGGCCATTTGTCCCAGCGCTCGTGATGCCAAGACACCAATCATGCCTGTCGCGGTGGTCAACAATCCAGCCGGAACCAGCCACTTGGTAACCCATTCCGATAACAGATGCTGATTTCCCTCAATCACTTCACTGTGGACACGGATCAAGCAGTAGATACCCACCTTAGTAGAAATGGCGAATACGGCAGCAACCAACGGTGGAGCATGACCGTATGCAGTGGGTAGCCAAAAATGCAGTGGAACCAGGGCCGCCTTCATCGCAAAGACCAAGACCAGCAGCGCCATTCCGCAGCTCATCACCGCTCGATTTGCAGTTGGCATCTGCGCCAACAACTGCCCAACGTCCGCCATCTGCAGTCCACCGGTAGCGCCGTAGATCAAACCCAGAGCGATCAAGAAAATTGTTGATCCACACAGGTTAATTACGACAAACTGTATGCCAGCTCGCAATCGCGTAGGCCCACCCCCGTGAACCATCAGCCCATAGGCACCGATTAACATGACTTCAAAATAGACAAATAGGTTAAACAGGTCTCCCGTCAAGAACGCTCCGTTGATTCCACCCAAGTGCATGAGCAGCAGTGCATGAAAGTGCCGCCCTCGTTCATCCCATCCATCCATGGAAGCCAGTGCCACAGCCACACTCACTAGGGACGAAAGCAGCAACATCGTCGCGGATAGCCGATCCAGAACAAAAACGATTCCAAAAGGACTGGGCCACTTGCCCATTTCATAACGAAGGACATCTCCATCGACCGCCATGTAGTACAAAACGGCCGCGACAATCAACATCAAGACGGTGGCGCTGGTACTAAAAATGCGGGCAAGTACTTGGTCAAACCGCGAGGTCAACACCAAAAGCGGGGCCATGATTGCTGGAATCAAAATCGGAAAGACGATCCAATGATTCATGATTGCGGACCACCTTCCTGGGCTTCATCGGGCATCGCGACAAGGTCGGATTCAGTTTCTATGAAGGCTCGCAAAGCCAACACGACGATCACGGCCGTCATACCAAACGAAATTACGATCGCAGTTAGCACCAATGCTTGTGGAACGGGATCCGTATAACCCTGAGCATCTGCGCGAATCACGGGAGCCTGATCAATCGCTAGTCCACCCACCGAAAACAGAAATAGATTGATTGCATAGGTTAGCATGACCAACCCCATGATGACTGGAAACGTTCGATTGCGCAGCAACAGATAGACTCCCGCGCCAGTCATCACACCTACCGCTATTGATACCAGCAGCTCCATGACTCTAAGCGTCCTTGTCCAAAAAGGGATTGGGTTGTCCGATCAAGCTGGCTGTAGTTTGAATGGGAATCGCCAGTGGTTGGGACTGGCTTTGAGGAACGTCAGCACGCTTTTTTTCTGTTGCCGATTCCGGATTAACCTTGGCAACAAGATCGCTGCCAGAAGTAGCTGTATTCTTGGCCTTGGGTCCCAGCCTGGCAAGATTGGCCAAAGTCAACATCATGGCACCCACTACAGCCATCAGCACTCCTGCGTCAAAGGACATGGCACTGGAAATTCCAATGTCGCCCAAGACTGGCAAATGCAAATGTCCGTGCGCGTTAGTCAAAAATGGATACCCCATGACCATCGCGGCTGCACTTGTGCCTGTAACAAGCAGCAAACCCATGGCAATCCAGGCATGTGCATCCACGTGAATCCGCTCATCTGCCCACTTGTAACTACTGACCATGTACTGCATTACCAAGGCGATCGTTACCATCAGTCCAGCTACAAATCCACCACCGGGATCGTTATGGCCACGCAGAAAAATGTAGGCTGCAACCAACAACGCCATCGGCAACATCACTCGGGTAGGTATCATCATCAATTTGGGATGCTTCTCTGGGCTACGGTGGTGATCAGGTACCCACTGCCTGAGCTTGTGGGACCAAGCACCGTGCATCATGCCATCCAGAAGCGCGTAAATGATCAGCGCTGAAGCACTCAAAACGGCAACTTCACTAAAAGTATCAAAGCCTCGGAAGTCAACCAGAATTACGTTGACCACGTTGGCACCGCCGCCGGCCGGTTTCGACTGTTCGATAAAATACGTTGCCAAATGACGCTGAAGGTCGATCCGCAGCACCGCCCAGGTTAGACCGGTCATTCCCAATCCGGCAACCAGTGCCAGCGATCCGTCTCGCCATAATCGCAATTGCGAAGACTCAATTGGCGATTGTTTCGGCAAGAAAAACATGGCTAACAGAATCAAGATCAGCGTGACTACTTCGACCGAGATCTGCGTTAAGGCCAAATCAGGTGCTGACAGATAGATAAATCCAAGGCAAGTGATCAAGCCCACGACATTGGTCGCCATCAGGCTTAGAATTCGTTGCCGATGAAAGGCAACCGTCGCTAGCGATGCGGCCAACAAAATTCCGGTCAGTGCTAGACTTAACAAATTGACCGGCAGCATCGGACGATCGCCAGTATGCCAGGTCGACGTAACGAAGCATAAGCCGGCAACAGCCATCGTGCTGGCTAGCATGATCGCAAGGTAGTTCGGCAGATTACCTGACTGCAAGGCGCTTGTAAAACGCTGACAGTTGGCAATCAGGCGACTGACCAGCGCGTCAAAAATCTTCTTTCCGTCGATGTCAAAGTATCGACCCCAAATCCACTGCGATTCGGCAAACCGATTGTATAGGACCAGTCCTAACATGACCGCTACGATGGAAGAATAGACCGCTGGGTTCATTCCATGCCACAGCTTGAAATGAACATGAGCATGACCGGTGTTAGCCAAACACGAGTCGACTGCTGATTGAATCAACGGCTGAGCTAGCGACTCGGGGAACAGCCCAATCGCCAGAGCTGCCAATGCCAGCAGAGTCGAGGAAAATGCCAAACCTGCGCTGGGGGCATGCGGCGTGTGCTTTAGCCGCCCTGCATCGCCCATATAAACTGAGACGAAAAAACGCAAAGAGTAGGCGACCGCAAAGAGACTTGCCGTCGTAATCAGCACCGCGATCACTCCGGGTTGGCCCAGAAATTTCAGATGCCAGGCCTCTTCCAATAGCAATTCTTTGGAGACAAAACCGTTAAGCGGTGGTATGCCCGCATTGGCTGCGAGCACTAGAAGAGCCACACCTGTGGTCACAGGCATCCACTTCCACAGTCCGCCCAATCGCCCCAATTCGCGAGTCCCTGTGCCATGGTCGATAATTCCCACATTCATAAACAAAGAGGCTTTGAAAATGGCGTGATTGAGCAAATGAAACAGACAAGCGATCACGCCAGCCTGTGTCCCCCAGCCCAACATCATCGTCATCAAACCTAAGTGGCTGATTGTCGAGTAAGCCATCATGGCCTTCAAATCCGATTTGAATAGCGCCGACATAGAACCGACCAGCATCGTGATCAGACCAGCACTGGTAATCAAGTAGAACCAAAGGTCGGTACCCGAGAGGGCAGGCCAAAGCCGGGCCAGCAGAAATACTCCCGCCTTGACCATCGTGGCCGAATGCAGATAGGCTGAGACAGGGGTTGGAGCAGCCATCGCTCGCGGCAACCAGAAATGAAACGGAAATTGGGCACTTTTTGTAAGACAGCCCAGCGCTACCAACCCTAAAATCAGCGGATACCAAGGGGATGACTTGATGACTTGCGAATTGGCAATAATCTGATCCAGGCTATAAGATCCCGCTACCTGTCCCAGCAGCAACATCCCAGCGGTCAACGCTAAGCCGCCTCCACCGGTCACCAGCAGAGCCATCCGAGCGCCTTGACGTCCCGCAGGTAGGTGCTTCCAAAAGCCGATCAACAAAAATGAAGCCAGGCTGGTCAATTCCCAGAACACAAGCAGCGACAGTACGTTGTTCGACAGAGCGATGCCCACCATCGCACCCTGAAATAGCAACAGGTAGGTGTAGAACACCCCTACAGGTTCTTCTTCGGCCAGATAGTATTTGGCATAGACGATGATCAACAGGCCAATCGACAGGATCAGTCCGGCCATTAATAGTCCCAGTCCGTCCAACCTGAAATCTAGATTCATTCCAATTTGCGGAACCCACTGACAAGCAAATTCGACAGCCGAACCGCTCAGCACCTCTGGCGCATGGGTCAGCAGGATTACCAGCGCGATCAGCGTAGTAAGTGCTGTGCCAACCGTCGAAACGCGACGACTGGATCTGGCCAGCAGAATAGGCAGCAAAGCGCCAAGAAATGGCATAGCAACAATTAAAGCTAAACGCATGAAAGGCAATCTAGAATATTTCTCCAGATCACACCATACGAATAATCAAAGAATACGGGCGACTAGGTCTAGTACGTCAAAAGGCTGTCGCTTTCGGTGACCCTGGCTGTTACCTGTCGCAGTCCCAGTGGTCCAGCATGTGGTACCAAACTGATCAATTCACTTAGCTGAGTCAACCACTCGGGATGTTGTCGCATCGCCTCTTCGATCTGCTTCTGATCGGTGGACTGAACTTGGATTCGCGTACTTCCTGAAGCGTCGTCGCCCACTTCGATCGAAAACGGAGATCCGATATTGTGCTTGCTGAGAGAACTTCTGATGCTTTGAGCGATTTGTTCTAGCCTGTCGGTCAATGACGGCTGGCTAGTAATGGGCTGGGTGGAGTCTGCCTTGTCCAAGATGCTTAGAAAGCCCCCTTTTGCCCAGCTTAAGACGCTCTCCGTAGCCTTTTTGGCCAGTGGAATGCCAAGTGCGATCGTTAATGGCTCCAATGACACGGTACTGAACTTTCCTCGAAAGGCTAGCAATCGTCAGCTATATCTACTCCGCCTCTACAATCGTCAAATTTTGGTAGTATAGTCCACAAAATCGTATTTAAACGCTCGACTCTACCGATCCGGCAATCCAGGCAACTTGAGTGGTTTTAATCTACCGCAAGGGATACACTCAATCTGCGGATCAGACATGTCGAACTTGAGACAGTTCTCGTGATGGTCCGGTCGTACCGCAAGAAACAATCGAATAGGTAGAGTTTCCAATCATGGCATCTGATTTTCGCCTGAAAGAAAAACTTCCCGAGCTAACGGCCAGTATCGTAGCAACCTATACTAGCGAGGACCGAATCAATCACTTGGGGCATTGTCCATTGCCCAATTTGGAAGTTGTCGAATCGGTGCTGGAAGACCTAAAAGATATCATCTATCCAGGATACCGTCGGCGCGAGGGGCTTCACCGAGGCAACGTGACCTATCATGTGGGCGACTTGATTGACCGATTGCACGATAAATTGACGACGCAAATAGGTCGCGCCCTTCGCCACGACGACCGGATTAAGAATCATCAGAGCGACTGCGTCAATGAAACCGATTACGAAGCCAAAGGTCAGGCGATCGCTATTCGCTTCCTAGAGTGCGTTCCAGAGCTGCGTCGACTGCTAGCCACGGACGTGGAAGCTGCGTTCGAAGGTGATCCGGCGGTTAGTAGCCGCGATGAGATCATCTTCTGCTACCCAGGACTTGAAGCGATCACCGTTTACCGCATCGCGCACCGACTTCGAAATCTGGGAGTTCCCTTCATTCCCAGAATGATGACTGAACACGCGCACGCCTTGACCGGCATCGACATCAATCCAGGCGCTACGATTGGTGATCACTTCTTTATCGATCACGGAACCGGCGTGGTGATAGGCGAGACCTGCAACATCGGGTCCTACGTGAAAATCTACCAAGGTGTCACGTTGGGAGCACTGAGCTTCCCGACTGATTCTGACGGCCAAATTATCCGCGGCCAAAAGCGACACCCAACTATTGAAGACTATGTGGTCATCTATGCCAACGCCACGATCCTTGGCGGGAAGACTGTCGTTGGGACTCGTAGCGTGATTGGTTCCTCTGTCTGGGTGACCAGCAGCGTCGCGCCAAACTCAACCGTCTTACTAGAGAAACCTAATCTACGAGTTCGCAGCGGAATTCCCGACGAACTGAAGCCTGAAGCCAATTATCAGATTTAGGCGAACACCGGCGATACAACCCGGTGCATTCTCAGCAGCAATAACTCCCGCTACTTCAAATTCTGAGGCTATTTTTAGCCTTTTCTCGACACTTCTCGCATTAGGATGTGCTCCAAAAGCAAGACACATCGGCAATTGGCAAATTGTCGCAGGTGTCTTGGTGGGGCTTTCTAGTTAGAATGCTGAGATACAATGACATCCTAAATCGTCGGCCCACGGATGGAAGCTCGTGTCAAGGATCGACTCAATCCGCCGACAATCGATTCGATTTGTCTGTTTTTCTAGACACAGTTTTATGCCACTGGTACGTATCGCTACGTCACACCGCCTGCACGGGAAGCTATTTCGCAGCTTCCTGACGATGGTCGTATTGTTTTGCGTTGTTCCGGTGCCTTTGCCAATGATGTCTCAAAAGGGTGATGATCCGCAGGAGGTGGCCTACCCCTGCCAAAATCGTAGTTGCGGCTGCAAGAGTGCATATCAATGCTGGACAAGCTGTTGCTGTTTTAGCCCTCAACAGCGCCTGGAATGGGCCAAGAAACATGGGGTGACTCCGCCGTCTTATGCCGTCTTGCCTAAAGGAACTGATACTCCTTCCGCAACTTGTTCGCGATGCAAACCCAAGGCTGAGTCCAAACAGTGCGAGCGATGCTGCTGTTCGGAAGGCAAGAAGAATTGCAAATCGGATATATCCAAATTGGGCTGCTCGCCAAAACAACGATACTTGGTGGTGATCGAAGCATTGCGCTGCGGTGGACACTCGGCCGATTTGACTCAACTGCCATGGTCCTTGCCCGTAATTACAAATACGTCTCATTTCTCAACTCCGGCAGGCGGTTATGGCAAGATCCATAGCTTTTCTTTGACCTGCCGAATGGCGGACCAACCTCCGCAGCCTCCACCACGCCGTCTTGGTTGAACTCTTATTGGTTGGCACAAGACTTAGCGATTCTGTTGTCGCAGCGGGAACAACCTGTTCGTGCGGCGGCATCGTTTGGCTATCCGTTTGGCTTGTGCTTAACGACCAACTTCTAGCTTCCATCTAACGGGCGAGCTTCAGTAGCTGCGCGCGCTAGATCTTCTGATATTTCAACCGAACAAACCCATTGATGAAATGAATTTAAGATGAAACACAAAAACCCTAGTCCACCACGTGGATTCACTCTAGTCGAACTGCTGGTGGTCATCGCGATCATCGGAATATTAGTTGGCCTGTTGTTGCCCGCCGTTCAGGCCGCCAGAGAAGCGGCCAGACGAATGAGTTGCGGGAACAACTTGAAGCAGGTAGGGCTTGCCATTCTGAACTACGAGTCCGGTCATAGCCGCTTGCCGATTGGATGGAACGGGATCAATGACCCGGTTCAAGGCACTACCTTTCGTTGGAGCTACCTGGCCGGAATTTTGCCCTATCTTGAGCAGGGAAACGTTTACGGAAATTTGAATCTATCGCGAACGCTTTATGCGCCAGGTGGAGGCCAGCCGCCGCGTCCTGAGCATGTTCCCGTGATCACCACTATCATTCCCACTTACCTTTGCCCAAGCGATCGAGGAGAATCCGTTTCAGGGCCGACAGGTTTGATCGATTCCGCACCGACCAATTACGTGGCATGCTTTGGATCGGGAATTAACAATCCCACCGATCCAGCCGATGACGGCGAAATGGATACTCGCAGCGACGGCATTTTTAGTAGCCTGCAGTGGCGCAAAATCAGTGATGTTACCGACGGCACTTCCAACACGATGGCCGTTTCGGAGAGTCTGTTGGGGCCGGGCAATGCCGACCTCCCTGCTAGTGGAACCGCACAGGCAAAGCTTTACATGGCACTGATTGCGCCGGCGACAAGCGTAACAGCGGCCAATTGCGATCAGGCCACACCACCCGGCGTCAATCGCTACGTTGCAAGTCGCGGTCGCGTATGGGCTGGTCAGGCTTATGAAAATACAGCCTACAACCACTTCTTTACCCCCAACACTAGTCGTTTCGACTGCTACTTCTGGGTAGCCCGTGGTTTCAAAGCCGCTCGCTCCAATCACAGCGGTGGAGTCCAAGGTCTACGCCTGGATGGCTCGGTCCAGTTCTATTCGAATTCTGTAGACTTAGCCGCTTGGCGCGCCTTGGCAACACGCAATGGCGGCGAAGTGATAAGTGGTCTTTAACATTTGATTCTCACGTGTCTCAATCGAAAGCAAACAATATGGATATTAAGCAAATCGTTATTTCAATATCTTGCTTCACAGCAAGCTTGTCACAAGTGGCCCACGGTCACGATACATGGGTAGAAACGGGCAGCTCGCGCGTTCTATCGGGTCAGTTTGTCTATGTCGATTTGCGGTTGGGCAATCACGGCAACGAACACCGTGACTTCAAGCTCAACAGCAAGGTGACACTCGCCCCGTGTACTCTTACGGTTCGCACGCCCAGCGGCGCCGTCGTAGATCTAAAACCTCGGATTATCGATTTGGGGCTACTGGAAAAGGAAGGCTACTGGTCTGCTCGGTACGAACCAATCGAACCTGGCCTTCACGAGATTTATCACGAGTTGGAAATGCTGAAAGGACGCATGCGAGTGCTAAAGACTGCAAAGACCCTCCTGTTATGCGAACCTAAACAGCAGGCTCAGGCTGCTGTTAGCGAAGAAGCAAGTTCGCCACCTGCTTCCCAAGTAGAATCCAAGTTGTTAGAGTGGCACTTGAAGACGCCCTGGTCAGCAGTTCGAGCTGGCCAGAGAGTTCAATTGCAGTTACTCCACCAAAGCAAGCCTTTGGCCAACGTAACGATAGCGATCATACCACGAGGTGTTCAATTGGCCGAAGGGGTTGATCCTGAATATCAAATCACAACAGACAGTCAGGGGCAAATCGTCTTCACGCCGGCGACCGGAAATCTGTACTTGTTGGTCGCTCATTATCGGGCAGAGAACGAGTCAGGTGAGAATTACGATTTGACGCACTATGGAGCTACCATGGTGCTGGCCGTTCCCAATTAAGTGAGTAGCAAATAGTGAACCTACAATAAAATAGGAGAATTAGCATGAGTCGAACTAGTAGTTGGATAGGCGCTAGCTGCCTAGCTCTATTGATCGCATCAACAACACGAGCCGAACTGAGCTGGCCAGCGTTTCTAGGGGCCGGCGCGGAAGGTGTTGACGGAGCTGACTTGCCTACAAGCTGGGATCCCGCCACCGACACTCGCTGGAAAGCCGAAGTGCCTGGTCACGGTCAATCCAGTCCGGTCGTTTGGGGACAGAGTGTCTACCTAACGTCGGTCGATGGTTCGCTGAAAGATACCTACCACGTGGTTTGTCTGTCAGCGGATAGTGGGCAAGTTCAGTGGCAACGTGAGGTTAAGAACTCAGTGCCGGTTACCAATAGCCTATATGTCAGCCGCGCTGCACCAACGCCAGTGTTGGATTCTGAGCGATTAGTGACCTTTTTCGAAAGTGGTGACTGCGTGGCGTGGAGCCACTCGGGCGACTTGCTTTGGCAGCGGGATTTGGCCAAGGACTACGGTCCGATTCAGGCCAAGTTTGGCCTTGGCGCATCGCCCTGCCAAACGGCACAGTCAGTCTTTGTGCTGATGGAACACGATGGTCCTAGCTGTTTGGTGGCCCTGGACAAATCGTCCGGTGAAACTAAGTGGAAAGCCGATAGGAGCCCCAGGCAAAGCTGGAGTTCACCAGCCGTCGTACCGATTGAAGGAGTGTCGCAGATCGTTGTCAGCTCCTTGGGATCAGTGGATGGATATGATCCACAGGGTGGTAAGCTGCTTTGGAGTTTCTCTGATGTGGGCGGTAACACGGGTACAACACCGATCGATCTAGGCAATGGCTGTTTTCTAATCGGAGCATCACCGGGACGTCAGGGTGAGCACGCAGAACAAGCCAAGGTGTCCAACGGTCTGCTCCACGTAACCCGCGACGCAGATCAATTTAACGTCCAACGAAAATGGGTCGCTCAGGATGTCAGTCCAACATGGGCATCGCCAATTGTTCATCAGGGTTATGCCTATTGGATGAATCGTGTGGGAGTGATTTCCTGCTTTAATGCGGCTACGGGACAGCCCGTCTACACTCAACGAACCAAACAATCTTGCTGGGCGACGCCACTAGCTGTCGATGACCGCTTGTATTGGTTTGGCAAAGAGGGGCTTTGCACTGTCATTGCTGCTGGGCCAGAGTTCAAAGTACTAGCAGAGAATTCCGTCTGGTCAGAGAACGCTCTGATTGAGGACAAAGCACCAACTCCCAAAGAAGATTCCTCAGAACGTCAGGCAGCCGCTGGGATGTTTACCGGTCCAACCGTCTATGGTTATGCCGTAGCTGGTAACCGTTTGATAGTACGCATTGGCAAGCAGGTGTTTTGCATCGGCAAGAGCAACTAGCTTATGGCGACAGTCTACCAGTCCTGAAGCCGACTTCAGGGCTGGGTGACTGGCTGCTTTGCATATTCGTCATACAGTTTAGAAACAGTTTCGCTGTCGGTAATCTCTTTGTGCAGCACCACTCGGAAATGTAGTGACAGCTCTTCGCCCTGTTTCAACTGCACCCCCGAACCTTCTTCGGAACCACCCGTAAATTGTTTTTCACCAAAAGGGTTGGCCGCAAAAAGCCCGTAGGTGCGTACGTGCCAACGCACGGGATGTCGAAACGAACTCGGGTGACTAAACATAGCGATGCCGTAAGTCTTTTCACCCACCGGGCCGGTGTAATTAACCCACGCTGCGGGCTGTCCCCAGGCTAGCAAGTCCTTCTTTCCATCGCTGTTGACGATCTTGCCGCCCTTTCGAGCTTCGACCTTCATAGTTTCCGCCACTCGAACAGCAAAGGCACCTTCTTTAGTGTCCCCGAAATGAACATCACCGAACTGAGCAATCAAGCGAATGTCAAAGTCGATCCAACGACAATTCTCACCTACACCGAAACTCATTCTTCGGCGCTCAGTCAACACGTCTTCACCTTCATCTTTGGTCCAAACATTGGTTGATCCAATAACGGCAACAGGACCATCGGACAATTGCGTGAACTCGCGATGGTTTACCTTTCCACCTTTGTGCCAAAAGTCGGTACCATTGACCAAGCCATGAGTGAACCACAACGAGCGATGGTGAGGATGGTCTCGCTTTTCACCTTCGGTATCAGCAATCATGGGATAATCCCGAGTCAACTTGACCGAGTCGGGCCCTAGCAGCGGCCAGAGGATCGGGCTGGGAGCCGCAGTTAAGTAGTCCGTCATCATTTGCCCATTGAGCATCACGCGAACCCCGGCTTCATGCTTCTCCAGTTGGAACTGCGCTTGAAGCGGCAGACTGAAAATGCCAAGCATGATCACAGACAACGCTGCAGAATTAGCTTTCAACATTGCATAACCTTTTCTGATTTTCTTGAGATCGCGATGAAGTTGTTCAGTCAGCGCTCTGGCCGTCGAAGACTATTTGGAAACAGGCCAGGAGCGAATGACCACAAGCCGACAAGCTATTTATTGTAGCTACCGACGTGCTTGCTTCCCAGTCGCCTAGACTTAAAACCATGCGAGGATTCTGGGGCGTTAACGGTATAACGAATGTTTGTCAAGCAATCGACTGAGCATTTTGTCGGATTGTCGCTAAACGGCAGAAATTCGAATCCTGGAAAATTTCCTATGATTGACCGGGATCAAACTTTCGTACAATACCTACAATAGGTTACAAATTCAGCGAACACGCAGGCCCCCCGATTCTGTCTCGCATCGAAGCGCGTCGAACACAGTGCAACTTGGAGTTGTCAATGACCAGTTTGTATGGCCGCAGGAAGAGTCTCAATCAGGCAAGAAGTGGCAACTCGACTTCAAACTTGCTGACAAATCAGCAATTTTCGCAGCATCGGCAACAGTTGCAGCATCGCGTCTCTCACTATCAGGTGCCCGAGCACCAGAGAGCCAGCCTGTGCCAATTGATTGGTCAAGAGACACTGCAGGGGTCTCGTGCCATGAAAGATGCCAATTTCACGACTGCATCCCATTCAGACCTCAGCCGGATGGCGCAACTGTATGATCGACACTTCCTGGGCGGGCACTGTTTCCCGCTAGCCAAACACTTTGGGCTCCAGTTTCGTTGGTCTAGTCGAATGACCAGCAATGGTGGTAAGACGGTTCGAACCGTCCACCACGATCGCTTGCGAAACGTGCAACGTACTAGCTATGAAATCGTGCTTTCGGCTCCACTCTTGTTTCAAACCTTTAACGATTACCAGCGCCCGATCCGAGTAACGGGCGTTTTATGCAGCAATCGTTTGCAAGCTATGCAGCGCATCATGGAGCACGAACTGATTCATTTAGTGGAAATGTTAGTATGGGACAATAGTTGCTGTGCTTCGGCTCGTTTTCAGAACATCGCTCAACGTTTGTTCGGACATACTGAACACAAGCACGACTTGATCACTCAGCAAGAGCGGGCGGAACGCAAGTTCAACATTCGCGTAGGCATGCAGGTCTGCTTTCAATTCGAAGGACGCCTGCGGGTTGGTCGAGTGAATCGAATCACTCGTCGCGCTACGATCCTGGTCGAAGATCCCGCCGGTCAGATGTATGACGATGGACTGCGATACAACAAGTACTACATCCCGCTTGCGCATCTGGCACCGGCAGCCAAATAGCTATCTTTCTTTGCCACTGATCGCCTAATGCAGTCATTTCTAGGCTGTTTGTGCGCTTCACGCCGATTGAAGATGCTCCAGTTGCACTAACCTACCGATTTTAGGTATAGACAGGCAGACTTCAGCCAATAACTGTCAGCCGGTTTGTTGCGGTGGTTGCTTGAACCGCTTGCACAACGAGCGACTCTGCACAGCTTGGCAATCACGAATTGCCGCAAACTTGGGTTCAACAGATCAACGAGAAACACGGATGAAAATTGAAAATATGGGTTGGTCTCATTTTTTGATCGGTGTCGCTTTGCCGTTCTGCTTGATAGGCTGTCGAGGCTTCCAGTACGGCCACCTGATTCGAAATGACCAGGCGGATATGGTAGGAAGTCATGCGGCCGGATCTGAAGTCTACAATCCGTTGGTCGAGGAGGCCGTGGCCAGGCTTTTAGGATCTTGCCAAGCGATGCCGGTATCTGCATCTGCTAATGAAATCCCAACGGGACCTCAGTCATGCAAAATTTGCTTTGTGGGCGTCGAAAACAAAAGCGCTGAAGAGTTGGCGGACTTTAAGGATCAAATCTATCAAATGATCGATTCAAAAATCAATCAAACCAATACGTTCGAAGCGGTCAGTCGGCGGATGGTTGACGCAGCTCTGATCGAAACCCGCCTGCGCCCAGATGCACTTCTGGTGCCTGGCAACATGCAGTTGTTTACATCGGTTCTGCAACGTCAGGGACAGCCAATTGATTACCTGCTGTACGCAACTTTGACTAGCGGAACCACCGAACGCAACTCGTCTACCCAGCGCAACTATTTGCTGACTCTGGAGCTGGTGGATACTCGAACTGGAGCCTACAAAAAAGAGCAAGCAGAGATTCGCAAGGGCTACCACCGCAGTCCGCTGGGACGATTGGCCAACTATAGCTTGTGGTCCAAGGGCCGATAGTAGCAGGGACTTTAGAGCATAGTGTGACGCAGCCTAGTACCATTTCGGAATTGTCGAGGCCAGGCAAGTTAGTACTGATGCCGGTTGGGCTAATGCTTTGCGGGCTTTGGCTTAGCCAAATTGGCTGTAGCACGCACGCAAAACGCCTAATAGGGCCCAGGCAAAGTTTTTATAGCAACGACCTACCGGCCGCGCATGCAAGTTTCGCAAAACTGAGCGAAGGCACACGCAGCGATCACACGGTGGCTGAACTGGATTTGGCTGTCGTGGAGCTGTTTCAGAATCAACCGGCCAGCGCCGAACGAAGACTCCGAAAGGTTCGCGATCGATGGGAAGAACTGGAAGCAAAATCGATTGGCGAGGAAGCTCACTCGCTTCTGACCGACGATCAGAAACGCGCCTATTCAGGTGAAATATACGAGCAGCTTTTGATTGGCACTTTCCTAACGCTGTCCAGCCTGATGCAAGATGGCGTGGATGCCGAAAGCTATTCGCTGCAAACTTTATTAAAGCAGCACGAGATCGTTGGCCGCTCACAGGATAACAAAGACCAGCCTCCGCTTCCCGAATTGTTTGGCATCCCTGCAACTGCCCCCTATCTGCGTGGTGTGTTGCGAGAGGCGACGCTGCATGACTACGATGACGCTGAGCGAATGTATGAATTAACAGCCGCCTTGCAACCTGACCACCCTATTGTGCTGCAAGATCTTCAACGTGTTCAAACGGGTAGCCATAGCCAGCCGGGACATGGTGTCGTGTACGTGATCGCTTTGGTGGGGCGAGGCCCTTACAAAGTAGAGACCACAGCACCTGTGACTCAGGCCGTGATGCTGCAAGCCGATCAAATCATTTCAATTTTTGGTGACTACAGCGTCCCTCCCACGATCGCGCCAATTAAGATACCCGCTCTGGAGTGTCCACCGAAACTATTTGACCTAGTGGGCGTCGAAGTCGATGGAACGCCAGCAGCCACAACCTTGCCGCTTACCGATATGCAGCAACTGGCTGGCCATACCTATGAGGAGAAGTTACCCAAAATTATGGCGAGAACTGTCGCGAGGCGAATCATCAAGAAGGGGACAGTCTATGCAGCGAAAAGTCAGATGCAAGCCAACCAATTAGCCTCTTTGGCACTGGATGCCGCAGGCGTCGCATGGGAAGCAACTGAATCAGCAGATACTCGATGCTGGGGATTACTGCCTCGCGAAATTCAGATCCTGCGACTGGAATTACCCGCAGGACAACATCATTTGTCGCTAGAACCCATCACGTCAGGCAGACCGGTGGCCCCCAAGTCCCAATGCGCGGTCGAGGTAGTCGACGCACGCAACACCTACGTCTTGGGCTATTGGCCGGATCGGCATTTGGTGGGACAACTGCTGGTCAATACACCGTGAAGTCATGAGATTGGCTGGATCGTACAATCCATTGCCTGCAGCGCTGCACTCAGTTCATGCGAAACCCACTGTGTGTCGCTACTGGCCATAAGATATCTGGGGCCCAATCGCGGCAAACGTCGCTGTCCTTCACCGGGGTGAGTTTCTGCCAGCCCAAGTTGTTGTGCCAATTGAATGTATCGCTGCTCCCATGCTTGGTCGGGAAAAGCTGGCATCCAAAAGAACAGTAGTTTAGCACTCATTGCATGACCCTTTTCGTCGAGACATTGAATTTGGCTCTTGGGTTCGATGCAGCCCTTTGTAGCAGGCCGATCTTGAGTTGACTGCATCCAAGCAAACAACGTTTTCATGTCGATCCAGCCGACCGAACGACGATCGCAGTTTCCAATACGGCCAGAAAGTAAAGCCAGAGCATCTATCTGGCGAGATCCAGTTGAGCAACCGATATCGCTCAGGATCTTGTCTGGATTGAGTTGTCGATCTGCGACTAGCAGCAAGTTTCCTGGGCCGGACTGCAGCGAATCGGATAACTGCTTGATCGTCCAAGTAGAGACCGGGTCTATCCAATCTGGTGCGACCTGATTGGCAGGCTGCAAAATGAATCGCCGCATACACATTCTCGGATGTGGAACCTTCAAATGTGGCGTCCAAATCCTCTGCTCGTCATACAGCAGGATGTCCATATCGATGCGGCGTGCTTCCCAGCGCTCAATGCGCTGACGTCCCAATTGCTGTTCGATGGATTTGATGATCTCCCATACTTGCCAAACTGAAAGCCGGGTCTGAATAGCTGCAACCGCATTGACAAAAGTCGCCTGACCACTGGGCCCACCCACGGGAGGCGATTCATAGAGGCTGCTTAGCGATACAGTGTCCCCAGGCTCCAGAGCTTGCTGCAACCGATCAACAGCCGCCAACACACTGGATTGAGGATCGCCCAGATTAGCTCCAAAACTGATTAAACATCTTGCCATTGTGAACAATTCAATATCGAAAACCCGCTCCGGCCAGTTTCACTGTTCAATTGCAGTAAATGCTCACTTTGAATCTGCGTCTATTGGCAGGGCCAAGTCGACCCACACCATGCGATGATCTGTGGCCGCCATAAGTTGCTTGAGGACTGCCGCATCTTCTGAAGTCAAGCCTGTTTGGCTTGGCCAAACTACGCCGCAGTCCAAAATCGGCATGTTGTTGCTTGGCAGAACATAGTCGACACGCAAGTTACCTACTCGATCTGGCCCAAACGCTCCGGTGTCGTGCGCAGGTTCACCCCGATGCGAGCGATTTTGACCAGCCTCGGCTCGCGAAGCCTCGACACCCCCAGCACTTTGCGGAACGGGATTGGATTGCACACGCGGGTGGCTTAGCAGCTTGTTAATGGCTTGATGTCGACTGCTGCCGTCCACCGGGTCGCAATTCAAATCACCAGCCACTACAAAATACGCATCTTGCGGCAACGCTCCCTCACGACCTTGATCGTCGCGCCAGAAAGGTCCGTTGCCGGAAGCCGATGCAATAGGCTGAGCATCGATGTAACTGGTCAGCAAAGCGATTTCGTCGTGATTTCGGCAGCCGTTACGATCTTCGGGGCCGTCAAAGGCTGGAGGAGTTGGGTGGCTAGCCAGAAGATGCAAGGTTCGACCTGGCAATTGAATCCGCACGTCCCAAAAACTCTTGCTAGGAAGCTTCAGCTTTGACCAAGTGTCTGTCGAGTAATACAGCTCGCTGGAATCCGGAAACTTTGGCTGCAATGCTCCAGGCAACTCGGACCACAGCAAATTTTGAAAGGTTCTCGTTCCGCTAGCGTCGAACGGATACTTGCTAAGGACGGCCATCCCATATTGGCCAGGAAACCTTCCAAATCCGTATGCATCCTCCGGATCGCTGGTAGCACCATTGCGATTTAGATCCAGGCCACTAGGCTGACCGGTGTTGACGGCCGCCCAGAAGTGGTAAGGCAAGCTAATGGGACCATGGCCCAGTTGATCCTGCTGAGCGGGGGTCAAGTAGAGTTCGTGCAGCAGTGCAGGATGGTCTACATCGGGTAGGTAATCGATCTCGTTGAGCAGTAGAATATCGGGGCTTACCGCGCGGATGATCGTTGCGATGGCTTTGATTTGCGAGTCGTCTTGGCGAAGGTTACTAGTCAACTTTCCAGACTTAGAGCGATTCAATGAAACGTTGAAAGTTGCGATTCGAATGGCAGATTCTGACTTGGGTGGAGCTAGCTCGATCGCTTTCACCGCCCCTGTCCAAACACAAGGTAGAAAAATCCCAAGGCTAAGACGCACAAAGTGAATCAATAAATCTCGCATGATATTCCTGTTCAGGTTCTTTGCTTCCCTGCGCCGGGAAGATTCGCTCAGATAAACAAGCCAATTGTAGCGATTATCGCGGCGTTGAGCATCCCGCTCGGGCTTGCAATTCGCCTGGAGCGAGAATTGAAATTGCTAAGAATTTGCTGTTGGACAGTTACCTTGCAGATTCAAGCCCTATAGAATGAACCAACCAGCCACAACTTACCGGAAAAATATGTACAAAAAGCTTTCGACTCGAAGCAATCCAAGCTAGTCTGCAAATAGAGCGTGATAACCGCGCTGAGTCGTGCCGCTGTTTCGATCAAGTAACGATTCTGACGAATATAACGACCTGTTGCAGACTAATGTTTGCAGCAGCGCATTTATATTTATCCCCGATTGAAAATGTTTCAGTAGAGGTGTCCCGATGTGTGGCATTGTTGGCTATGTGGGCTCGAAAGAGGCCAGTACGTTTCTGATACGCGGGCTGCAACAACTGGAATACCGAGGTTACGACAGCGCTGGAATTGCCACGCTGCGAGCCAGTGAGCCGATTCGGGTAGCCAAAGTAGTTGGCCGAGTCAAGCAGCTTGGGCAATTGGTGGAACAACAGTCAGTCCAAGGTGCGATTGGCATTGGTCATACACGCTGGGCGACACACGGTCCTGCGACACATGACAACGCTCACCCGCACCTTGGTGGCTCGGGACAAGTCACATTGGTCCACAACGGCGTGATCGAAAACTATGAATCGCTCAAGTCGGCGCTGATCGCCAAGGGTTACAAGTTTCGGTCTCAGACCGATTCGGAAGTGGTCGCGCACTTAATCGCCGATCATCTAAAGAATGCGGTTGGTGCTGGACAATCGATCACGGTCCAAAATTGTATCGACGCGGTTCAAGAGTCGGTCGTTCAGTTGCGCGGAACCTATGGGCTGTTGGTCATGTTTCGTGATTTTACCGATTTATTGATCGCTGTTCGCTGCGGCAGCCCCTTGGTGATAGGTGTCGGCAAGAACGAGCAATTTGTAGCCAGCGACACCTCTCCACTAGCTGGCTACACCGATCGAATCATCTATCTGGCCGATCATCAAATGGCAGTGATTCGACCCGACAACATCCAAGTGTTACATCGCGATCACGGTCGCGTGAGACCTCAAGTTCAAGTCCTGGGGGAACAAGAGCAGGAAGCCGGTTTGGATGGCTATGCACACTACATGCTGAAGGAGATTTACGAACAGCCGCAATCGATCCGCAATGCGCTGCGTGGTCGGCTGGATAAGGACAACGCAACAGCCGTCTTTGGTGGACTGAATCTGACCACACAGCAACTTCGCAGCGTCCAGCGCATCGTGTTGACCGCTTGCGGGACCAGTTGGCACTCGGCTCTAGTGGGCGAGTACCTGCTGGAAGAACTGGCAAGAATACCGGTAGAAGTTGAGTACGCCAGCGAACTACGTTACCGAAACCCTCCGATGGATCATAACACCATCGTCTTCGGTATCACTCAAAGCGGCGAGACGGCCGATACATTAGCTGCGGTTCGCGAAATGAAACGCAAAGGACACCACACTCTGGCGATTTGCAACGTGATCGGCAGCAGCATCGCTCAAGAGGCCGACGGAGGCATCTATCTGCACGCCGGGCCTGAGATCGGTGTGGCATCGACCAAGGCTTTTACGTCGCAGCTTACGGTGCTGACCATGTTGGCCCTGTACTTTGGCCGCCTGCGACACCTGAGCTTTGAGTCGGGCCAACGCATCATCGCTCGCTTGCAAGAACTGCCCGATTTGGTCGATCAGGCGCTCGAATGCCACCAACAGGTCAAATCGATCGCTCAGCACTATGCCTCGGCCAGCAATTTCCTTTACTTGGGGCGTCACTACAATTTTCCAACCGCCTTGGAAGGGGCGCTGAAGCTGAAAGAGATCAGCTACATTCATGCAGAAGGATATCCGGCGGCTGAGATGAAACATGGCCCAATCGCACTAGTGGATGAGAATACGCCCAGCTTAGTGCTTGTTCCCCAGGGACCTGTGTATGAAAAGGTGCTTAGTAACTTGCAAGAGGTTAAAGCTCGCGGAGGACCAGTGATCGCCATTGTCGACCACCAGGACCCGCAAGTGGACAAATTGGCCGATTCGGTGATTACCATCCCCGCATGTGAAGACTTTCTACAACCCGTGGTGGCATCGATCCCCCTGCAGTTACTGGCTTATGAAATCGCTTTATTGCGAGGTTGCGACGTAGACAAGCCCCGAAACCTTGCAAAAAGCGTGACAGTTGAGTAAAGTATTAGAACCGTGCTTTTCGGAAATCTTTTCTTAACACCAAAATTCTTTGGAGCAGACAACTCAGATGAGCAGTAATCTTGGACTCAGCTATACCGCCCGTAAAGCTCTTTGTGTTCAGCTCGGCGATTCAGCCGGTACCGAAGTGGCCAATCTAGTACAGCGCATGGCAGCTCAAATTGAAGAACTCAAACGAAGCAAAGTCAACGTGACGCAAGTGGTTCCAGGCGTGAGCAATCACCAAGACCGCCACTTGGACGCAGTCTGCGACTCAGAAACGTTTTAGCCCTCGTAGGGTGGGACTGGACTGCGCAAACGTTCCAAAATTGCTATTTGTGAATTGAGGGGATTTTGTTCCATTGTAATGAAAATTTTCGACCCGACAGGAGATGGAGCGATGGCTGTCACAGAAACGTTGGTCAATTCATACAAAAGTCCCACGGGAAAGCTCTTCCGGTTCTTTGAGAAGAGCCGTGATGGGTGGAAAGCGAAGTGTAAGGAATTGAATGCAAATCTGAAGAAAGAACAGAACCAAGTGCGGGCTGTGGAAAAGAGCCGTGCCAAATGTCGATCTAAAGCCGAATCCGCCTCAAAGCGAATCAGGGAACTGGAACATCAACTGGCAGGGTTAAAAAAATAGCTCGCCGAACTCGCCACCGCTACAATCGAATCTAATAGAAGCGTTTAACCACCGTCCGGCAGGACATTTCCACACGGCAGGGCTGATTTAAGTCTTTGTCCAGATGGATACGTCGGCGATCGGTTTTAGGGCGTCACAGGCTCTGTCGATCGTGGCTGATCTACTTCCTTGCGGCATCGACTGTACGGCTAATGGCGGCCAAATCTGGGTGCTGCGGCTCGGGCTATATGAATTGACACGCCCTAAGCAACAAGCCGACGACTGGGTGTGGATGCTTGACCACACGATTCAAACCGGAAATGGCAAGTGCTTTCTAGTGGTCGGTGTGAGGTTGTCGCATTGGAATTAGAGTCGCTGTGCCGCACTTGAAAACGATCCGCATGGTTCATTTGCTTTGGAACACGAGGACCTTACGGTGTTCGCGATCGAACATATGGAATTCTCCAATACTGATCGTGTCAAGAAGGAACTATTGAACTTGTCATCCATCACCGGAATCACCCCCTGCTGTATTCTCAATGATCAAGGCGCAGTTGTACGCGGCGGGGCCATTGCCTACTCACAAGGGGTGGTTGATGCCAGTAAACAGTCCGCTGATGGCTGTGAAGAATCGGTAACTTTATGCAATCAGGCTAGCCGGTTGCTTATAGAGCCGAGCAACTGTTCGGAGCAGCTCAACCAAAAGCCACCGCTTACACTGCATGACATCTCCCATGCGGTGGCCAATGCTCTGAAGCACCAACTTCACAAATACGACCAATGGACACAATTCCTGGTCGAAGCGAACAAGGCCAATACAGCTATTCGACAGACCGCCTATTCGTTCCTCATGCCGCCAGAACTGAAGAATAAGGCCCGTTGGATGAATCTTGACCCACTGATTACCTGGAGCCGGCGCGTGCAAGAGTTCCTTGACCAACCTCAAGCTGCCTTGGAAAATGCCAATATAACACTGGACTGTCAGGTGCTGGAGAAGAAAATGTACTGGCTTCGCCAACACGCTGACTCGATAACCCGCTGGTCTGCAAAGACAAACAATTGATGGGACCCAACAAGAATGGCTATACTAAGCCTGTGCTGACTATGGCGACAGCAGTCATGACCATCACGACTGACACGATCAAACAAGCTATGGCGGCCGTCAAAGTAAAGGACGTTCAAAATTGGATCGAAGACAAACTCGGCCTCAGCCTACAAGCGAAGCGCCAACGCGTACTGGGCAATCTCTAGCACGGAACAAAAATCGGATAAACCCATCGACCTCAATGTCCCGACTATTGCGCAGTCCAGGGTGGGACAAGCGAGCCGATGCAACAAGAGGGTATTAAGCATCCCATTGGTCGTTTGCTGATCGGGAAAAATGATACACATGATGATGCCGGATCGCGCCGGCCCACCACAATCTCTTTTCTCCGTTACCTCTGTTACTTTCTGTTCAATTTCTTATCTGTCCCCCGCTACAACGCCTGCTGATAGAGGCTTAAAGAAAGCCAAATATTTACAGAAGGCAACGAAGGAAACGGAGCTATAGATTTCGCAATCGTTCACAGTCCCGTAGCACTGCGAAGGTGCGTTTCGTGGTTTGACTTGGGTGTTGGCGAAAAATAGGGTGTCGCTGTGTCATTCGGCCAAATGTGAACCACTCGCCGCACAAACCGCTCGAACCTCAGAACCGCTTAGCCGGCCGTTCAAAATTGATCAAGAACCGTTCATTATCACCGTTTTGTCAGGCCACCTCCGCCCAATTTTGGCCCTGGGTTCAAAATCCGGAACTGTCTGGCATAGTGCGTCGCCCTGGTTATGATCTTAGGATTATCAGTACAAGGGCTGGCAATCAGCGACAATCCCCCCTCTTCTTATCTAACCCCCTAGATTACCCAGGCCACTCAGTGTCAACCGAGAAAACCGAAGCTGTCGTCTTGCGCATGCATGCTTGGAGCGAAACCAGCCTGATTGGTACGCTGTATACACGAGATTTTGGCAAGATGCCAGTGGTAGCCAAAGGTGCGCGACGGCCCAAAAGCCCCTTCGAAGTCGCTCTTGACCTGCTTTCGGTCTGTCGCGTAGTGTTCATAGCCAAGAGCGGCGATGCGCTGAATCTGCTGACCGAAGCCAAGCTTGCCCGTCGATTTCGAGCGGCCGAGTACGGCCTGCTAAGGTTGTACTGCGGATACTATGTCGCGGAACTGCTTGATAAGGTTACGCACGAAGGTGTGGCTCAGCCAGAACTTTACGACTTGGTAGTCGATACGCTTCTGCGCCTTGAGCAAAACGACCAAGAAGTGCGTGCTGTCGTGCTGCGATTTGAAATGCAGTTGCTGCGGTTGGTCGGGCACGCGCCAAGTTGGCGGCAATGCGCCGAGTGCGGATGCCAAGTTGAATCGGCGGGTTGGATCACCTATGGAGCGGTGGCCGGGGGAGTCCTTTGTCCAGCTTGCTCGGTAGGCAGTCGACAACTGATTCGTATACCGGCCAGCCTGCGAGACGAAATGGAAAAATTTGCGACTGAGCATTGGAACGACATCAGCTTACATGCCTTGACTGACAATTCGCGAGCTGCCATACGTGCCATGATGACAAAGACGATAACCAGTTTGCTGGATCAAAAACTAAGACTGCCTGTCTATCTGGGAGAACTAGGCCGTTGATGCTTCACGTGGAAATTCGAAATAGCCGCGCTGAGCGGATCGCTTTGGGCCTGGCCTTGGTTTGCCTGTTTTGCATGCCGGGGTGCAGCAGCTTTAAACCCTGGGGGCTGCGCGACAAAGACTATGAAGCTACCAAGCGGTCGATCAACGGCGAATACGCCGAGGGTGTTTTTCGCCCCGAAGGTGTAGCTGCTGAAAACAAGAGTTCATCAAAACTTCTGGATCGCATGGGGCTAACTCGTCGGGCTCGCAAGGACATTCAAGCCGCTCGCGATGCCTACGCACTGGGCGATCAGTCGTTCAATCGAGCCAAAGAGCTTGCCGATACCCAGCGTAAAGATGCGTTTCGCGACGCAGCCAAGCACTACAAACGTGCGGCAGAGAATTGGAAGAGTTCGCAGATGGAGCAGGATGCCCTTCTGATGCAGGCCGAAAGTGAGTTCTTTGCTGAGGAATACTATAAGTGCGAGCAAACGTATGCCCAGTTGATTAAAGAGTATCCGCGCAATCCCTATCTGGACCAAATCGATTCCAGGCGTTTTGAAATTGCCGACTATTGGCTGAAGACTCATTCAGCAGATCCCAAGCCTTTTGTAGTAGTCAATTTCACTGATTCCAAACGTCCATGGAACGACACAGGTGGGCATGGCAAGCGAGTGCTTGAGAAACTGCGACTGGACAACCCAATCGGCAAGGTCAGCGACGATGCGACGATGCGTTTGGCCACCAACTACTTTCAAAAGGGTGACTACGATTCGGCAGCCGCCACTTTTGGCGAGCTACGCATGACCTACCCTGATAGCCCTCATCAGTTCAATGCGCAGTGCTTGGAACTGCAAAGCTTACTGCTATCCTACATGGGCCCAGACTACTCAGATGCTCCTTTGGTGGAGGCTGAAAAGCGGGCTAAGGCCATCGTTCGGCTGTTTCCCAACGAAGCGAACACCAAGCAGCAAGAATTGCGCGAAGCCATGGTGCGGATCAAGTATTTGAAAGCAGAACGGGAATGGGAAAGCGGGTTGTACCGCCAGCGTCAGGGCGAGAACCTGTCGGCGCGCATGTACCTGCAGCGATTGGTTGAAGATTATCCAGACACGCCATTTGCACAATCAGCTCAGGAGCTACTGGCACAAATGGAAGGCAAACCGGATCGACCACCTCAATACTTTGCGCCGCTGATCAAGGTGTTCCGAGTTGACGACGACGAGCGTCCGTGGAGTAAGCCTGGTGAACAGACGCAGCAGTAAATCCCATGGGCACTCTTGGCCAATCAAGTTGCCTCTAGCCATCTTAGTCGTGCTGTCCTGGGCCGCCGGTTGTGCCACTTATCAGTTTGGCAGCAGCAGTTTGTACAATACCAATGTACGAACGGTCTATATTCCAGTTGTACGCAACGATACGTTTCGTCACGAGATCGGTGTGCAGCTTACCGAAGCGATCATCAGGGAGGTGGAAATGCGCACACCTTACAAAGTGGTCGGTGACCCCAATGCAGACAGCACTCTGACATGTCGCGTTTCCAATCAAGGCAAGCGCGTTGTGGCTGAAAACGCCTTTGACGAGCCGCGAGTGCTGAATACTTCGATCAGTGTCGAACTGACGTGGACGGATCGACGTGGCAATCTGCTACTGACCAATCGATTTGTCCCCGTCGGCGAACTGTCATTCTATTTCATTCAAGGTGCCGACTTTGTGCCCGAAGGCGGACAGAGTATGGCGACGGCCCAGCATCAAGCCGTAGAGCAGTTGGCTCAGCAAATCGTAAGCCAAATGGAAACTCGCTGGTAAAGTAGCTTAGAGTCCGAATCGCATGGCCAGTCCGCAAGAAAGCACAGCGGCTCCCGCGAACGCATGTCTTGGCCATCGCTACAAAGAGCACGTAATGATCTGGCCCAACCAGGGTATGCAGGATACCTGCGGAAACCGCAGCACTGATCAACAGTCCAACTTCACTAGCCACAAACATTAGCTCCTGAACGCACCGGCATACCTCATGATTGCTCCCTAAAGCTAATTAGGAACCGCACGCAAACATACTACCCAAATTATCATCAGCCGGAGTGCGATAGCACCCGGTTTTCTTCCTAGCGTGTTATCAGCCGGCCTGCGCTAGCACCCTGTTTTCGCGGCCCCCGTAAGCTAACTCGCTTGCAACGGACTGCACTCGATTGACAAATTTCAGCAATCCCAGCCAGCAAGATGGAAAATCTGGCTGTAAAGGGACACTCAACCCCAGTGGCTGCTTGAACTGCGACTGGAAATTTTCAAAAATATGGAAAGATAAGTGTAAGGAATGGCGTGTTGGCGGGACTAATAGGTAACTGGCAGAACTAGTTTCTAGAAATGGCGGGCATGAATGTTGGCAAAGCTAAACACGTTTTCACTATTGGGAATCCAAGCACTTCCGGTGGAAGTCGAGGTGGATGTTTCGGGGACACCGCTGCCCAAAACGATGCTTGTGGGGTTGCCGGAGCAAGCGGTCAAGGAGAGCATCCACCGCGTGGAACGTGCAATCGTCAATAGTGGCTTCCTGCGCCCAAACGATCGAGTGGTCATCAATTTGGCACCTGCTGAACTGCCCAAGCAGGCGGCCTCTTTCGATCTTCCGATCTCTTTGGGCCTGCTGGCCGCCAGCGGACAATACACTTCCGATCTGTTTGCTCAGTATGCCGTGGTTGGGGAATTGGCTCTGGAAGGTCACACTCGTCCCATCAAAGGCGCTCTGTCGATGGCGATGGCGGCTCGGGATCAAGGGCTGAAGGGACTGCTGGTGCCGCGCCAAAACGCTAGTGAGGCGGCTGTTGTGGCAGAGATCGATATCATTCCAGTAGATTCTCTAGCGCAGGCGGTAGGGTTCTTTGCAGGCACCGTCGAGATCTCGCCAGAGCCGGCCGGACTGGAGCAACTGTTTGACGAATTCAGCGGCTACTTGCAAGACTTTGCAGATGTGCGAGGTCAAGAGATGGCTAAGCGGGCTTTGTCCATCGCGGCAGCCGGAGCGCACAACCTGCTGATGCTGGGACCACCGGGCTCGGGAAAGACGATGTTGGCCAAGCGACTGCCCACCATCTTGCCCAAACTGACTGCCGAAGAATCGATCGAAACGACTAGGATTTATAGTTCGCTGGGGCAAATGAAGCAGGGGCAGCCGCTCATGGCAACGCGACCCTTTAGGGCTCCTCATCATACCATTAGCAATGCGGGACTGGTCGGTGGAGGCAACCCGCCTGCCCCTGGTGAGATATCGTTGGCTCACAACGGTGTGCTGTTCTTGGATGAATTACCCGAGTTCGATCGACGTACTCTGGAAGTCATGCGACAACCCTTGGAGGATCGCATCGTAACCATTTCACGTGCTCTACGCAGCACAACGTTTCCAGCCAATTTTATGCTAGTCGCCGCCCTGAATCCATGCCCTTGTGGATTTCGCGGTGATCCTCGCCGTACTTGTACCTGCAATTCGACTCAGATTGAACGCTATATGTCACGAATTTCTGGACCATTGCTGGATCGCATCGACATTCACATCGAAGTGCCAGCCGTACCTTTCGAGGAACTAAGCTCAAAACAAGATGGAACCAGCAGCGCAACGATTCGGCAATGCGTTGAACTGGCTCGATCTACTCAAAAGACAAGATTCGGCAATAGCAGCCTCTACAACGCACAAATGTCTAGCCGTCAATTACGTGAATTCTGTCCGCTGGAACGCAGTTGCCGCGTGATGCTACAAAACTGCTGCAACGACCTAGGCTTATCTGCGCGGGCCCATGATAAAATTCTGCGCGTCAGCCGAACGATTGCTGACCTGGATGATAGTCCCGAAATACAGGAGACTCATCTTCAAGAGGCGATCAACTACCGAATGTTAGATCGTAATCTATTTGCGTGATTTGACGCTGTTGGCTGGAGTAAGGCCTAGTTGCCTATTCTAGTCTTAGTGCTTGACGCGGGAATGTGTGTACAAAGTAGTGCGTCGTTTGCTTGAATTCACGAATCAATTGCACCTGCCTGGCATCCAATGCCAATGGATTGTCCCCAAGCTGATCGGTAGCTTGGTTCGTTGAATGATCAGTCCCATCTATACTATCAACTTCAAGCGGTTGTTGTGCCAGACTATCAAGCTGTGGGCCAAGCACGGATCGCGTCATTGTCGAGTTGAACGATCTGAGGGTATCTATCGTAGTCCCCAAAGCGATTGAATACACTTTGTATTTCTCGACATCGCTCATACCGCTTGGCTGTCCACCGGCTGCGTCTTCAATAGAAGCAGCTCCACCGGAAACTGCTTCTGATGCCGA
>JBIIJD010000045.1:0-46014 GCA_044234105.1 Aureliella sp.
CAAGACTTGAACAATGGCTTGTTGGATCAGGCGTTCGACGATGTTTGGAATGCCAAGCAAACGCTGACCGCTGCCATCGGGTTTGTCGATAGCCACTCGTCGCACGGCTTTGGCCGAGGCCAGTGCTCTAAGAGATCCGAAGCTCGTCTCAGGGCTGAAGAAAGTCGCGGCGTACCATGTTGACGGCAAAGACTACGACTGCCGCCCCAAGTGGATGGCGGTCGCGGCGTTGGCAAGGCAAGAGTCGCCGGATGCGGTGCCTCTGCTGGTCAGCCTCGTGGACCACGGCAACCAGAACACCCGGTTCTGGGCGCGCGCCGCATTGGCGAGAATGGCGAACGACGATTTCAAGACAGATATGCAAGCGTGGAACAAATGGTGGACAGGCCAAGGTCACAAGGCGATTGATCCTGCATTGCTCAAGCCGTACGTGCCGCTCACCGGAAACTGAACGAGACGCCACTGCTTCCAATTACAAGATCGGATGCGACGGCGTAGCCACTTGTCTAGCTCGACGAAGAAGCTTTTGATTGGGACTAAACAGAAGTAGCCGGTCCAACCGCGAAGGTAGTAGGCGACTATTCGAGGTGTGGATGCTTTTCACTCTTGAAAGCCTACGATTTGCAGGTTGCATCCCCTCAATTATCCATGCACGGTTCAAACATCTTTGATTGGATGATCACGGGTTAGCGTCGCCAGATTGTATTCGAATGACTTTCACCCCATTCCCAGGACTTACATGGATTCTTTCGTCCGCGATGCACATTGGCTTCTATTTCGACCGATTCCCAGGTACAATGCAGACATGATTACATTAAATGAAATACTCGATGCGGCGCAAAATTTGCCGTCATCTGACCGCGCGCGATTGATCGCGTCGCTGTGGGAAACGACTTCGCCCTTGGATTGGGTTCTACCGAACTCAGCTTGGGTTGCCGAGGTAAACCGCCGAAGCGACGAGTTCGACGCTGGGAAAACAAGCGGTTCGGATTGGACGGATGTTCGGCAACGTGCAAGGAAGGCTGCCGGACTTGATGACTAAGATTCTCGTCTATTCGTCAGCCGAAATGGAATATACGGAATCTCTTTCTTAGTATGTAAAGCGTAGCATGAATGCAGCAATCGAATTCGAACGTGAATTTGACCTCTCGCTCGCGAAAATTGCATCGAATCCTGAGCGATTCCCGCATGTTGACGCGCGGCACCAATTCTACCTGATGCAGAATTTTCCGTTTCAAATCATCTATAGGCATCTGCCTTCGGAAGTACACGTCGTTGCTGTAGCGCACACATCTCGCAAACCAGACTACTGAGCGGACCGATAGCGGCCGAACAAATGAAGGCTTGGATGTTGCGTGGCCGCATTGGTCCTATTGATCAGCCGATTGTCTGTAGGTTAGTCTGGTTCAATCAAACTGCCGCTTCGCGGCTTACTTGAATACAATCTCAACCTCGGCCGCTGGGTTACGGCTGGCGTTCGTCCACTTGTCCCGCGAACTCGATGTGTCGACAGCGGCGCTGGCGACTATTTTTACCAACGGATCTTTGAGGACATTGATTCGCTGAGCGAGACAGCTGGTATTCATGAAATACATTTTGGCTACCATCGCAAAATCGCGAGTCGACATCCCCTTCTCATCTATTACCGAATGGTCACAACGGGCGTAGAAGTGACTGAATGTTTGATGATAAAATCAACTAATCCACGGCTGCGGAAGAAGCCAGGCCAGTAATTGTGGCCTTGGTCTGGGATTAGCTGTAACTGAACCAGATCCCCTCGGTTTTCTGCTTGGTATCGCTTGTGAAAAGCGACTGAGTTGCTTTCGAGCGGCACGACTTGGTCAAGGGCTCCGTGGATGAGATAGACGGGAATTCCTGCATCCGCAAGTTTGTTGACATGAGCGATGGGATTGTGAATTGCTAGATTTTCAGACAGTTCGCTGGCTGTCATGCGATAAGCTTTTGCTGCCAGCTCCAAACCAGGATAGTTGGTTAAATCAAACACGGGATAGATACCTGCCAGTCCGGATACTCGATTCGGATGCTGAGCGGCCCATTGGCAAACCCAGAGACCACCGCGACTACGGCCTAGCAAAACCGGTCGGTCATCCAATCCGCGTTGCTGCGTCAGATGATCATACAGTTGAGTCATGGCCACGACACATTCCGGACTGCCGTATGCCTCGCCTACATCAACTCCAGCGACCGCAATGCCCGCGCTTAGAATTTGCTGGTGCATCCATCGTTCGTGTTCGTCTGGATAGTTGGGCAGTAGTGTTGGTGCATACATGACCCAGGGCTGTGGTTGTCTTCGCTGCGACTGCTCCGGAAGAAACAAAAAGCCGATGCTTCCGCCAATTTGAATCAGCTCTCCGGGCAGCATGGGCTGATCGCGGCGGCTTAATACAGCAGTTACATTACCCAGGCTAGGCGGAGCGGTAATCGTGTCCCCTTCGATTGACTGCGGAGGTAAGCTTTGCCCTTGATCGATGTCGATCCACACTACGCTCCAACTAGGACCAGCGTTTTTTTGATCTGGGCCTTTTCGCAATGCCGACACATCGCGAGGCTGAAAGCGAACGGTGCGTTCGTTGGGGCTGGTTGGAAAATAGAAAACTACGGTCGAGTCGTTTTCTGTGGCCGCTGCATAACATTCATTGGGTTGGCAATCAACAAGCCGATCAGTGGCTGGTGTCAGATTCCATACCGGAACACTGGCGGTCATTCGCCGAGCCGCTTTCAAGCAGGCCACCGCCTTGTCGTTGATCCCAAGCCCCGAATCTGGACGATGAAATCGAACGGAAGCTGCTCCACCCAGCAGATGCCGCCAGAATCGCTCGATGGCATCTTGGTCGGTATGACCAAACTTATTGCCGTCCGCGCCATAAGTCTTCGTGGTGTTCATTGGACGAGGCCGGCTGCTGAGATACTCACGAACGTAGGCTAGGTTATCCCAGTGCTTGCGACCTTGATTGTGATTATTTTGACTGACATCGACATAGTCGTACAGTTCGGGATGATCAAAGGTCTGCTTGTGGCGTGAGGCGCTCAAATCCCAGTCGTCCCACATCTGGGTGATGCACACCTTCACGCCACAATCGTTTGCACGGCGGCGAACCAGCTCTGCCCAGTGCCTACCCCAGGCTGGTTCCGCCTGTGTTTCGTTATCAATGCAGTACAAAACATGGTCATAACGCAAGGCTATGTCCAGTAGTTTATGCACAAACGCCTCTTGCACTTTGAGTAGTGGCTGGATATTGCGTTGTCCAGGTGTGGAAAAGAAAAATGGCTGCTTGTTAGCACCGGGATGATCCGGATACTTTTGTTCCAACCCAGTTTCTTGGGAGGTGTAAGTTATATTATTGGCTGGATTAAAAGGATGAATCTGCCAACGATTGCTACCTCCGACATCGGTGTAATCAAAACGATCCCAGATTTCGATCTGCACAAAAATCTCGCGATTTTTGGTTTGCTGGAGAAAAAATTCAAAGCGTTGCCAATACTCAGGATTCCATTGCTGAAGGTCATATTTTCCGTCTTCTCGCAAGTCGAATGGATAAATCTCCCAGCCCGCATCCTTTCGATCGCTCATCGTGTTTCGAACCACGTTCCCACCGGCGGCAGCGATCCGATTCAATTGTGCCAGCAGTTTCTCCTGAGGCCATTGAAAAAGATTGTCATCGTCACTGCCACCTAGCAACACGACCGGCTGCCCATGGTAGGACCAATACCACGGATTTTCGCTCCATGGCTGAATTTCCTGCGTGTAGCCAATATCGGCCAGCCCTGCAACATTCGCGACCCCAAAAAAAATCACGGTCCAGCAAACGATGGCTCTCACGAAAAAGCAAGTCTTGAAGGTGTTCACAAGTAGTCCGCTTCCAGTGAATTAAGGAATCACAAAAAAGCAACGCGTCCCGAGAGCCCAACTTGTATCCAAGGTGTGGCTTGCCCCTATGCCATTGCAACGGCTACTAGGGTATACTATTTAGCCTTACCTACCACCCAGGACGCGGTATCTGGTTGAAATAGTTTTTTGTTCCCACCTATTTCGGAAGCAATTTATGAAAAACGGCAGTAAGAAGAGGTCTCGTCGAGGGTTTTTCAAAGGCGTTGCGGCTTCGGGAGCGGCGGCAGCTTTGCCAACGATCATCCCAAGTTCAGCTTTAGGGTTGGATGGAGTTGCACCGCCAAGTGAACGAATCATCGTGGGCGGCATTGGTATTGGGGCTCGTGGCACCTACGACCTGGGCTGTTTCGTAGAGCAGTCGGATGTTCAATTCGCTGCTGTGTGTGACATCAAGGAGGTGCGTCGACAGGCGGTTAAAAAAATAGTCGATGATAAGTATGGCACTCAGGCTTGTACCATGCACCGCGACTTTCGCGAACTGTTGGATCGCGACGACATCGATGCGGTGCTGATCGCGACTGGACCGAATTGGCATGCGACCATGTCGGCTTATGCGGCTCGAGCGGGCAAGGATATCTACTGCGAAAAACCCTGCACCAAAAACATATCGCAAAGCCTAGCCCTAGCCGAAACGATCACTCGGACTGGCCGCATTTTCCAAGCGGGGACACAGCGCAGGAATTTGCCTCACTTTGCATTTGCCTGCCATTTGGCTAGAACCGGTCGACTTGGAAAGATCACTCGTATCTACGCTCATCCCATGGGAATGCAGGCCATGTCCAGTGGTTGGCTGCCTGAGGAACCACTGCCTGATCAAGGTGAGGTCGATTGGGACACCTATTTGGGCCCTGCTGCGTGGCGTCCGTTCAACTCCAAGCATCTCAACGGTTTTCATTTCGAGAAGGGCGGGGGGCTAGTGGGTGGCGGTGTGCTCGAGTGGGGTTCGCACACCGTAGACCTTTGTCAGTGGGCTGTCAACGATTGTCCACCGCCGATCGAGTACAACCCGCCGGCCAATGGCGAAATTTCAGCGACTTACTCCGATGGAGTGCAGTTGATTTTCCGCGAAAAGAATTGGATTCCGTTGGGTTCCTGTCCGGTTCGGTTTGAAGGGGAATCGGGTTGGGTCGAAGCCGGGGACAGTGGCAAATTGGTACTCAGTTCGCCAGAGCTTCTGGCAGGTCGGGTGGTCGAAGAGATCGATGGATATCCCGCAACTTTCCACGTTCGAGATTTTCTGGATTGCGTTAAGACTCGCAGCCAGCCCAAAGGCAACGCGGTTGCCGCAGCACGAGCACATATCGTCTGTCATGCGGCGAACGTCGCTCTGTTTCTAAATCGAACGGTCAAACTGGACATAGAGAAGTACGAGTTCATCAACGACGATGAAGCAAATCGATTGCGATCCGAGGCGCTGCGAGAGCCTTACGGGATTTAAGTCCCAGACGTTTTCTCTATCCCGTTGTTCACTTCTTAATAGCTAAAAATATAGGTTCTTCAATATGCATACATTCGTTCGATACAGACTTTGGCTTGCCATGATTTCATTGGCCAGTTTGATGTGCAGTCACTCGGTGCAAGCCCAGCAGGCCGTTACTTTAACATCGGAAACGGATCTCATTGCTATCCTAGCCAACGCGGACGCCGATCCTGGAGAAAAAGCACTGGCTTGCAAAAGATTGGCCATCTACGGCTCGCCGCAGTCAGTGCCAGAACTTTCCAAGTTGCTTGCCGATCCACGTCTGGCGTCCTGGGCACGTATTGCACTGGAGGCGATTCCCGGTGATCAACCCAACGCTGCGCTGCGACAGGCTGCCGAGCAACTGGATGACCTGCTGTTGATTGGCGTGATCAATTCTCTGGGAGTTCGACGCGACGCTATGGCCGTTGAAATTTTATCGACAAAGATGCAGCAAGGCTCGCCGGAGGTGGCAACCGCAGCCGCGCTGGCACTTGGTCGCGTTGGCACTGACCAAGCCTCGGCCAAGTTGCTTGGCTTCCTAAACGATGCACCACCGCCACTGCAATCAGCGGTGGCTGAGGGCTGCGTTTATTGCGCCCAGCGGTTTCTCAAAGAAGGTAATGCTCAGACAGCCATCGAGATCTGCGACAAGATCCGTAGCGGCTCGTTTCCTCAGCAGCGGATTGTGGAAGCAACTCGCTGTGCGATTCTGGCTCGAGGTGATCAAGGTGTCGAATTGTTGGTCGAACAGTTACGGTCACCCAATCGAAAGCTGCTGGCAGTTGGCTTGCAGACCGCCCGCGAGTTATCCAGCGACAAACTGGGGCCAGCATTGATGGCTGAAGTGAGTCAGGCGGCGACAGATCGTGCAGCATTGATTGTCGAGGCGTTGGGGGATTTGGCGGGTCGAGCCGATCTTAAGTCGTTGCAGACACTGGCTTCAAACGGCTCCAAGGAGGTTCGAATGGCTGCGATCAACGTCCTTGGCCGCATTGGCGACGCAACCTGTGTCGATACACTGCTAAGCGTAGGAAGCCAGAATGATGACCTGCGTCCTGCGGTTCGGGCTGCGCTAGTCGCCTTGTCAGACCCACAAGTTAACGCGTCTATTCTTGCGCGGTTGCCCAATGCCAAGCAGGACAAGCAGGTACTGCTGGAAGTGATCGGACTGCGACAACTGGAAGCGACCGACGAACTGGTTAAGGCAATCGATGACAGCAATGAAGCTGTCCGCGTGGCTGCGCTGCAGGCACTGGGACAAACGGTTCCTCAATCTCGCTTGGACACCTTGGTGGGAATCGTCGTTAAGCCAAAACAATCGACCGATGCAGCCGCTGCGGCTTCGGCGCTGCGAACTGCGGCCGTGCGGATGCCTGACCGAGAAGGCTGCGCGGCGCTGCTGAGCGGTGCCGTCGAGCGTGCGCCGGCAAGCGTGAAACCTACGCTTCTGGAAATCATTGCGGCAGTTGGTGGTACCAAGGCGCTAGAGACCGTGGCTCAGTACGCTAGATCTAAAGACGACTCTTTACGGGACATCACCAGTCGTTTGATGGGCGAGTGGATGACGATCGACGTGGCGCCCGTTTTGTTAGATTTAGCAACACAAGGGCCGGCCGATCGATTTCAAGTCCGAGCCATGCGAGGGTACATTCGAGTTGCACGTCAATTTGTCATGCCAGACGAAGATCGCGTTAAGATGTGCCAACAGGCCATGGCAGCCGCTAAGAATGTTGCCGAGCAGAAACTGATTTTGGATGTTCTGAAGCGGTACCCGAGCCTTGGAACCTTGCAACTGGCCATTGAGTCGCATGCCAAACCAGCGCTGAAAGAGGACGCTCGTCAGTGCATCGAGGCGATCGGTAAGAAGCTAGCCGACAATAATGAAGCGCAGCAGTTGATCAAGAAAGCTGGGTTGTAGGCGAAAGCCTTGATAGAGCATACTTCTTGCTTAAGCCAGCGGCAGAAATAGATTTACCGTAATGGGATTCGCCAGAATTCCGTGCCGATACGGTAACTCTGGCTAGTCCCACTACGACTAGTAGAAATTCAACTGCCGTTCGCCTTACAGACGGCACACGGAGTGTGCCTGCTACTTTGTCGGTTTAGACGTCGCCGCGACGGCGCATGGGTCGTGTTGTTGGTGCCGCTGAACTGGAATCGGTGCGGGCCGGGTTTCTGAAGAAGTGGGGCGAGGGCACACTGGCCATCTCGCTGGATATTTCGCCAAGATATTGCTTGCGGACTTCTGGGTGATTACGAACGTGTTCAGGTGTGCCTTGAGTTAACACGCTGCCTTTGCTGATGACGTAACAACGATCCACTGTTTCCAGAATCTCACGTGCCGCGTGATCGGTGATCAAAATGGCGATACCGCGCTGGCGCAGTTTAGCGATGATCTGCTGAATGTTCTGCACCGTGACCGGATCAATTCCCGCAAAGGGTTCGTCCAACATGATGATCTTGGGATCGGAAACCAGGCAACGAGCAATCTCCAATCGCCTTCTCTCGCCGCCGGATAATCGCCCGGCCTTTGAGCGTTTGATATGCGAAATCTCAAACTCCTCAAGCAGGCGCGCGGTTCGCTGCTTGCGGTCTTGGTAGGGAACGCCCAGCAATTCGTACAGGCTGGAAATATTTTGCTCGACTGACAATTTGCGGAAGACGCTGGATTCCTGTGCCAAATAGCCCATGCCACCCTCGCTGGCTCGGCGAAACAGGGGCCAGTCGGTAACCTCAAGACCGTTAAGCCGAACCTTGCCTCGGTCCGGTTTGACGATACCGCAAGTCATTTTGAAGCTGGTAGACTTACCAGCACCGTTGGGGCCAAGCAACCCCACGATCTCTGATTCGTTGACATAAAGACTAACGCCAGCCACAACTTGCCTTCTGGCATACGTTTTTTCAAGTCCTTCGACTTCCAGCACAGCACTCATCGACGACATCATCCCTGATAATAAAGTCGATCCAATCCACTAAATATTAAACGCTACGTGTGGGGACAAGCTTCCAGCTTGTCAATGTATTGCCGATCCCTTCGCAACCTGGAAGGTCTCGGCCATACGGGAAGGTCGCGACCACACTGGCGGTTTGAAAAAGCACTACCCACCTCAATGAATAGTACCGAGATCATTGCAGATTACGGCTACCGGATCAAACCCATCCTGCCAAAGTTTGGCAAGAAAGGTATCGGTCGATTCCAATAGTGCGGCCAAAATACCAGCAATGCCTTTCCTAAAAGGTATTTTTCCTCGACATAGTTCCTCTGCCACATCCTTCCGTCGGAGCTTTGAGCGCTATTGTCCCCCAGCGGTAGGTACTGGCCGGGACCCAGTTCGTAGCTGTTTTGATTCCGAAGGCTAAAAAGCTTTGTTTCAGCCCATGATTCGGGAGTGGAATATACGGATCGCACTATTTGCGAATCAGACATGACATTGGCGGATTGTCCAGCAGGTGCCAGATCTCGCAATTGATCACGAGCATTCCCGAAGTCTGTCGAGTCGAAATTGCGATAACCTTGCCGATGGACCGCCGTGTAGTAAAGGTCGCGAAACACCTGAGCCCTGGTTGCACTCAATGCGACGCCTTGCCCACCTAGAGCTACCGGAGCGGCATCCAACGGATGGTTCAAGCTCCAGAAGGGACGACGCTGTGATTGATCGCGCAGTATCCAAGAGTTGAAATTCGCGGGTTGATTAAACTTAACCAGGCGATCATTGACCCAAAGCAGGATCTGGTCGTCGACGTTGGCCATCGCCAATTGGTAGCTGCCTTGGCCATTGACTTTGCAAGCTGCCACCAAGTCGGTCTCTCCGTCGTAAAACTTGTCAAATTGCTTTGGCTCGACTTGGCTAGCATCCCAAGCGGACAGTTTCACTTCGCCAGTAGCCACATCAATGGCCACTCGATGCTCAATTCCAAACTCGATCAACTGAAGAAAGATCAGTCCCGAATCGGACTTCACTTCCACATCGAATTGGCCCATCAGATCGCCTACCCAGTGCATGCCGTTTTCCATCTGAGGCTGACGAGCCAGATCGGCTGCATCGATCTGAAATTCCTCGGGGCGGCGCAGCGGGGTTGCGTAATAGCTATTGTAGGCTAGGAAATCGGTCACCAGTTGCGAGCTGGTCGGTGAGACCGGGCCAATCGATTTCCCTTGCTCGATATCCAACCACTGGGCCGACGTGACCTCTTTGTGATAGTACCGCAGCCAATTGGTGGATGGAGTTGAAGTCAAATTTGCCGACCAGCCTTGTTCAGACTGTTGCACTTTCCAACCCGCACCCTGCTGCGAAGCGGTTGTATCGCCGGCTGGGCGCACGGTGGCAACTTGATTGTCGGCCGACCAAGGTTGCCAAAGGCTTGGATAACCCGCCTTCACCAGCCTTGGCGACAGGTGGTCGGTGTCGGCGACAGGCTGCATCATGGCTTTGAATTTATGCGGCGGCTTGCGAGCGATCTCCCAAGACTGCGAAGCGTCTTGCCTAACGTAGATATCGCCCTCGCGAATCATCAACTGCTCATCGGGCAAGCCGATCAGTCGTTTAATGTAGTTCATCCTGGCTTCTTCGGGGAACTTGAAGACCAAGACATCCCAGCGTTTAGGCTTGGACAATACGTAGTCGAATTTGCTTACCAAGATGCGATCGCCGCTGAAGGTTGCTTGGTTAGCATCTGAAAAATCGATGGGATTGACCGAGCGGCAGATCGACGAATTGCTGCCGATCACATAATTGCCAGTCCTAGCACCAGTATCACTTTCGAATTCCAGGCTCGCACCAACCTGGTACTGCGATCCACATTCGCTGCAGGTCAGATCTTTGTGAGCCCCCATCAATGTGGGTGCCATCGAACCGGTCGGAATGACAAATGCTTCCGCAACAAAGGCGCGAAACAGAAACGCAAGAATAAACGCCACGATGATCGACTCGACCGTCTCACGAGCGTATTGATTGGGCTGAATGACGTTAGTTAGAACGGCGGACTTGGTTGATGTCATGGATTTCGCCGAAACAGTTGATACCGGTGCAGGCATAATCGTTATCTTTCAGTCACTTTTCGAAATATTTAAGGTATCAATCCCAGAATCTCATGCCAGGCCACGTCGTGGTGGTGAGGAAGCATTGTTAGACATACACGACATAGTTCCAAGTGGTAGGCACATTCTATTTGCTGTTCACCTGATTTTCTCAGGATTTAGGCTTAGGGATATGGGACGGGGGCAACGGCACATGAGCTGCGGCCCAGGGACTGTGCCTGCTACTTTGGGTGGCGGCACAGGGACTATAGCATTTGAGTTTCGGATTTCCTAGGCATGTAGGCTCTGTTTTACAGGTCTCTTTCTTGCGGGCTTTCATGCGGCGGGCCTCATGAGTTAATGGTTTCTTCTGCTTCCTTGGAGTTTGGGCACACCTTTGAATCTGGGTAATTCGCTGTGAGGGCTGCATTATTGGCGGTTGGCCAACGTTTGACGGGAGGTTAGACTATGTCCAACAGGTCAGGTTCGAAGCTATCCTAGCTAAGGGTGCGACTGGAGTTTCAGTGCCATTTCGGGAGAACTTGGAGGCGAGATTTCCGGTATAGAGCCTGTCCCTTGTCCATTTGGGGCTGATGCAAGTCGTAGAAATCACCTTTTCCGGCATTGAGCCGCCAGCTTTAAGTAACAGAAATTGAGCTAGAAGGCTCAGATATAGGAATTCATGTCTGCTGACCCCATCAAAGATCGCTCGGAAATTGAGCCCATTGCTTCGGCACCACCATCAGTTCCTAAGAAATTGGATCTTCACGCTCAGCGAGAGCATTCGCTGGTGCTTGCTCGTACGGCCGTCGCTGTCGCCGCCGACAATCGTGGTCAGGACATCGTTTTGCTGGACTTGACGCAGCAGACATCGCTGTTCGACTTCTTCGTGATCGTCACTGGTACCAGTCGTCGGCAACTTGGCGCGATCTGTATCGAGGTCGATCGTGTCCTGAAGACTCAGTTCGGCGAGCGAAAGCTGAGCATGACAGGCCAAGAAGACGGTCGGTGGACCATCTTGGACTACGGAAACATCGTCGTCCATGTTTTTGACGAAGAGACGCGCCAATTCTACGATTTGGAATCGCTTTGGGGCGACGCAAAACAGATTGATGTGACTGACATCATCAATCAGTCCGCCGCTCGTATGTCCCCTCGTTGACCGTTAACAGAACTCTAGATCTACCCAAGGCAACTTGCGCACGATGCAGATTTTGTCATTGATTCGCCAGCGTTTTGAAACCGCTATGCAGGGGTGGGTTCAGCAACCCTCTGAATCTGCGCAGCGAGTGACCGTGGCTCGCGACCCTCAGCATGGCGATTACCAGGCGAACATCGCGATGCCTCTGAAAAACGAACTTGGCATGCCGCCCCAACAAATTGCAGCGGAACTGGTCCGGCGCGTGCATTTGGATGATCTATGCCAGCCTTCGGAAATTGCTGGTCCGGGTTTCATCAATTTGCGACTGCGAAACGAATTCTTGAAGACTCAGTTGATGCGTGCGGTCGGCGACCATCGATTGGGCGTTCAACTATGCGACAACCCTCAAACTTTCGTGATCGACTACTCGGCACCAAACGTTGCCAAGCCGATGCACGTGGGTCACATCCGATCGACGGTCATCGGCGACGCCTTGGCTCGAATCTTGCGATTCTTGGGACATCGAGTAATTACAGACAATCACTTGGGCGATTGGGGTACTCAGTTCGGGATGATTATTTACGGCTACAAACACTTTCGAGATGCTAATGCGTTTGAGCAAGACACTGTAACGGAACTCAGCCGACTGTATCGACTGATCCAGCAAATCATTGGTTATCAGGACTCGCTGCCTAAGCTGGCTGCTGCCGAGGCCAAATTGGCGGAACTTCAGACCAAGCGACAGGCCATCGCCTCAGATACAACTGTCGATGAGAAGCAAAAGAAGAAAAATCTAGCCGCAGCCGACAAAGCGGTGCGTGCCGCCGAAGAATCGCTTGAGAGCTTGACCGCTAAAATTCAGCCCGTAGCGGACTCCATTGAATTGACCGAGATCGCTCGGCAACATCCCCAATTGGAACGCTGCTGCCAGGACGAAACTGTCAAGCTGCACGAGGGCGATGCTGACAACCTAGCGTTGTGGAATCAATTCTTGCCCATTTCGCAGCGTGAGATTCAGGCCGTCTATCGACGACTGGACATTCGTTTTGACCATACGCTTGGCGAAAGCTTTTATCATCCGATGCTTGCGCCACTGGTCAAACAGTTGCAATCCGACGGATTGGCGGTTGCCAGTGAAGGTGCCGTCTGCATTTTCCTGGACGGTTTCGATGCTCCCATGCTGATTCGCAAGAGCGATGGAGCCTTCCTGTATGCGACTACCGATATAGCAACAATTCAATATCGCATGCAACACTTCCAGCCGGACGCCATTCTATACGTGGTTGACTTTCGACAAAGCGAGCATTTTACCAAACTGTTCGCGGCCGCTCGCGCTATGGGCTACGATAAGATCCAGTTACGGCATGTCAGCTTTGGTACCGTTCTAGGTCCGGATGGCAAGCCGTATAAGACTCGTAGCGGCAGCGTTGTGGGGCTTGAGTACCTGCTGGACGAGGCGGTTGATCGAGCCTACCAGGCGGTGTGCGATCCGGTGCGGTTGCAAAAGGCCGGCCTGGACATGACTGAACAAGAAAAGCGGCAGATCGCCGAAACGGTTGGCATGGGAGCGATCAAGTATGCCGACTTGAGCCACAATCGTACCAGCGACTACGAGTTCGATACCGAGAAGATGGTTGCCTTGGAAGGTAACACGGCCACCTACATTCAGTACATGTACGCCCGAACTCAGTCGATTCTTCGACGCTCAGGAGCAGAAATTACCCTTGAAAATTCAGGCGATTTCCCTGTGCAGCTTCAAGAGCCAGCCGAACGAGGTCTAGCCTTGCAAGTGTTGCAGTTTGAAGATGCTCTCATGGCGACGATAGCCGATTATACGCCAAACTTGTTGACATCCTACCTTTACGACCTTGCCAAACAGTTCGCCACTTTTTTTGAGGCGTGCCCGGTGCTTAGTGCAGACACCCCCGAAGTCCGCTCCAGTCGACTAGCGTTGTGCTGGATCACCGGACGAGTTTTCCAGCAAGGACTGGCTTTGTTGGGAATAGGCGTTATACCGAGGATGTAAAGGGGCTTGAAAGTAAATCAGCTATCGAACTTGCCGCATCGGGTGGCTCGCCCTGAGTCGGCGGTCACAATTGCACCTTGACCAACCGGCTGGGCAGCTTAAAACATTGCTTCGCCACGCGAACTGGATTGGAAAACGAACAATCTATTTGTTCGGCAGCGTCAACCAATTCTTCCAAAACCACAGAAAATAGATTCAGCGAGCCGCCTAAAGTGACAGACTCTCCCACGACCGACCACCAGCGCATACGCCGAGCCATTATCAGTTGCAGCGACAAGCTTGGCCTGGTCGACTTTGCTTCTGGCCTGGTAGCCAGTGGCGTACAAATCTATTCCACTGGTGGAACTCGCAAGCACTTGGCCGATTATGGAATCCCGTCCATTGAAGTCTCCCAGTACACGGAATTTCCGGAGATGATGGATGGTCGAGTCAAAACGCTGCATCCAAAGATATTCGCGGGCATCTTGGCTCGACGTGACAATCCTCAGGATCAACAGTCCATGGAAAGTTACGCCATTGAAGCCTTTGACTTAGTGGTCGTTAACCTGTACCCGTTTGAAGCCACAATTGCCCGGTCCGGCGTAACTCGTTCGGAAGCCATCGAACAAATCGATATCGGCGGTCCCAGTTTGATCCGAGCTGCTGCCAAGAACTATCAATTCGTGACGATTGTGACTCGACCTGAACAATATTCATCCGTGTTGCAGGAGATTCAAAACCAATCCGGGGCGACATCGTTGTCGTTGCGTCGACGGCTGGCGGGAGAGGCATTCACGCTTACCTGTCAGTACGATCAGGCCATCTCCGAGTATTTTCGCCGACAGTCGGGAGGTGGGCAATTCCCGTCGCACATGACCGTGCGACTAGAGCGGCGTAGTCAGTTGCGATACGGAGAAAATCCGCATCAAAAAGCTGCCGTCTATCGTATCCCGCGTGGCAATTCAGCCAGCATCGTCAACGCTAGACACATCCACGGCAAGGAGCTGTCCTACAACAACATCTTAGACTTGGACAGCGCACTTTCGATAGCTCGAAGCTTCACCAGTCCTGCGGCTGTGGTCATCAAACATAACAATCCCTGTGGTGCAGCCATCGCGTCCGGGCTTTCGGAAGCAACACTTAAAGCGCTCAATGGTGATCCGGTCAGCGCGTTTGGCGGTGTCATTGGACTAAATCGGACGGTCGACGTGGCCACCGCCGAAGTCCTGGTCGAACCTAATCGGTTTATCGAAGCCATCGTCGCTCCCGATTTTGAAGCTGGTGCCGTAGGCGTCTTGACCACTCGTCCTAAGTGGCGAGACAGCGTGCGATTGGTGCAGGTCGGGCAACTGGGTGAAGTGGGACCAGAGCTTTCCGTGCGATTCGTGACAGGCGGTGCTTTAGTACAAGAAGCCGACTGCCTGCCGGCCTTTCACAATCAGTGGAAGACTGTGACTCAAACCGCCGTCGATCAGCGTTTGCTGCAGGATATCGACTTCGCCTGGGAAATGGTTCGGCACGTGAAGAGCAATGCCATCGTGTTAGGTCGAGACGCCGCGCTAGTGGGAGTCGGCGCGGGGCAAATGAGCCGTGTGGACAGCGTCGAGATAGCCATTCGTAAAGCCGGCGATCGCGCCTCAGGAAGCATCCTGGCATCAGACGCTTTTTTCCCATTCCCGGATTCGATCCACGCAGCCGCTCAAGCGGGCGTTGTGGCCATCATTCAGCCTGGCGGTTCCAGGCGCGACGAAGAGGTGATCGCAGCCTGCAATCAACATGGTCTGCCTATGATTTTTACCGGTGCACGACATTTCAAGCATTAGTGAGTGCTTAATCGATGTACGCTGAAGCCAATCCAACTTCGCTGCCAGTGATCAGCGATTACAAGCGTAACCGAGCTTAGAAGCCATGACCAATATTCTGCAGAAGATTCTATTGCGGAAAGAAAACGAAGTCCAAGAATCGCTCCAACGGCGACCGCTGAAAGAGATTCGGCAATTGGCCGAGCGATCACCGCCGGCTCGCGATTTTCTGGCTCCGCTCAAGTCCGCTCCGCCCATTCGATTGATCGCCGAAGTCAAAAAGGCCAGTCCATCCAAAGGGGTGATCCGCAGCGACTTTCAGCCAGTTCCGTTGGCCCAAGCCTATCAAGCGGGCGGTGCAAGCTGCCTGAGCGTACTAACGGACGTTGACTTCTTTCAAGGTTCGTTAGACTATCTGAGTGCCATTGCCAAGTCCGTCCAACTGCCGCTGCTGCGTAAAGACTTCATTATCCACCCCTACCAAGTGTACGAAGCGCGGGCCGCAGGTGCCGATGCGGTTCTTTTGATCGCCGAATGTCTGGAACCAGAGCAACTCAGCAGCCTATATCAACTGATTCGCGAATTGGGCATGGCGGCTTTGATCGAATTGTATGAGCGGAAGCATCTAGATGCGGTTTTGGACACCGGCACTCAGTTGATCGGCATCAACAATCGCGACCTCACAACATTTCAGGTCGATCTGCAGCATACGATTCGTTTGCGCGGCCAGATACCTTCGGATCGAATCGTTGTAGGTGAAAGCGGAATTCATTCGCGAGCCGACGCCCTGCTGCTGGAGTCCAACGGCATCCAGGCGATGCTGGTGGGTGAATCATTGATGCGCCAAGACGATGTTCGCGCCGCTACTAGCAGCCTTTTAGGATTGGAGACTTAAAAACCGTTCGCAAATTAGTTGCCTTATCAGCCGCAAGCGCGTTAGCGTCCGGGTGCCGCAAAAACCGGGTGCTAATGCTCCGGGTGATGGCTAGTTCGGAAACGCATTGGACATCGACAAAAGTAGTTAACTGAACATGCTCAGCCAGCTTTCATCCGCCCAGTTGCTTGCTCTAGCATTGGCCGCGTTGGGTATCGGGTTTTCCAAAAGTGGCTTTGCTGGAGTCAGCATGTTGCATGTGGTCATTTTCGCCCACGTGTTTGGCGCACGGGTATCAACCGGTATTCTGCTGCCGCTGCTGATCGTTGGCGATTTGTGTGCCGTACTTGTCTTTGGACAGCGAGCAAGGTGGCAATATTTTCAGAAAATCCTACCACCCACCTTGATCGGCGTCGTCTTGGGAACACTGCTGATGGGGCATCTGGACGAGGATCAGTTCAAGCCGCTGGTCGGTCTGATCGTTCTTCTGTTGACACTCTGGCAGCTTCATCGACTTTGGCGTCCTGACTCATGGAACCATGTGCCGCATTCGATGACCTTCGCTTGGGTCTTGGGTTTGCTGGCTGGACTGACCACCATGCTGGCCAATGCGGCAGGGCCCATCGTCGCACTCTATCTTCTGGCTCTGGCTTTGCCTAAATTGGAGCTGGTGGGTACGGGAGCCTGGCTGTTTCTGGTCGTCAATATTTTTAAGCTTCCGTTCAGCTATTTTGCTTTGGATTTGATCTCATGGAGTACTCTGTCCATCAATTTGCTACTAGCACCGGCGGTTCCATTGGGAATGATGGCAGGCACCTGGTGCCTGCATCGCATTCATCAGACCTGGTTTAACGGATTGTTGCTGGTTTTCACCGGCCTGGCCTCGGTGCGGCTGTTGGGATGGATTTAGATCCAAACCAAGAATTTTCTGCAATTTAATCATTTCTCGTAGATCGCCAGTGCAAGCAACCTCGTAGAATATCTGTCTTAATCGGCTTAATCCGCATAGAATGTATCATATGCCCAGCAGCTAGACTCGTTGTACGATCAAACGGGTAGCAGGGATATGCGCTGGCCTTAACAGATAGGATAATATCAACTGTCTAAACTGAGGTGATTCTCAGACAAACCCTTTTCCGTAACCTGGCGATTTTTGAGAGTAATTTTGAGATGGCTTCACTAGATCCTTTGGGATGGATTGTTTCTTTGGTAGGCTGCAGCATCGACTGGCTGTTAACCAGAAACTGGGTCAAAATCTTATTTGTTGCTGTGCCAACCTTTTTGCTAACCATTCTGACCGGCATGGTTTGGTGGGGTGGGGGAATTGACCAGGACACCATTGCAGAAAAGTACGAGCTGCTCGGACGAGCCGAGACTAGCGGCTGGGAAGGCAAATTGGTTGAACACTTTACATCTAATAAACAAAAAAAGGAAGGTACAGACCAACGGCAACCTGCAAGCGAGCAAGCAGGGGGCCAGGAGTCACCTTCAAGCGCTGACGCCGTGGCGCAGGCCGAACAAGCTGAGCAGCCAGAGAGTCAACCAGCGGAAGTGGAAGGCAAGCGGCCAGAACACATGGTCTCGCAATATGGCGAACTGCTTTTTCGACGTGTTCAGCTTGTCCGTCCAACCGATGAGAGCCAATTTGTGGTTGGCACTACGCTGATACAACGCGGTGCGATTGCTCAGGGACAGAAGATCCTGCGCAACATTGCTCCGGACGACAAAGTTGGATTACCTAAAGCACACGCCATTATGGCGCTCAGCTATCTTCTTCAATACACTAAGACGCAGGACCCTGAACTTGTTACCTTATTGACTCACCATAGCGAAGCCTCGATACCTTGGGAGCACACTCCAAGAGATGTCCTCTATATTGCCGGCGACATCAACTGGCAAAAGCGAAACGTTGATCGAGCCTTAGAGATCTTCCAAACTGCTGCCGAACGTTTTCCAGACCTTTACCCGTTTCTCAGCCAGCGATACGCGGAAGCTAAAAAGCCGGAACAGGCAAAGGCGGCCACAGAAAGTGGTATCAACTACTACAAGGGCTTGCTGGAAAAGGATCCGACGGATGCAAAAACCCGTGTGATGATCACTCAACTACTAGGCTCAAGCCCTGAAGCACTGGCAGAAGCTGAAGAGTTGCTTCGCCAAGCTCCTGAGGGTACTTCTGAGGATAAGGCACTGGTGACTCGTACGATATCTGAAATCTACCGAGTTCGATTCGTAAATTACCTGCGGGAATTAAAAGACAAAAAGCCTACGGACCATTCTTTATTAGACAAGGCTCTTGAAATCGATCCGCAGAATCCTCTTGTTGGCGAACAAATTGCCATGTTGCTTCGTGACAAGCTTGAACCCAGCAAGAAGTTGCAGAAACACCTGAAAGATCTATTGGATTCAGGTAAAGCGTCAACCATGACTCATGCGATCATGTCCGAATTTTACTTGGCTAGAAAACTAAAAGCCACAGATGACGGAAAGCTTGACGAGGCTAACAGACTTTCCGCCGAATCGATCAAAGAATTGGAAGCTGTGTTCAAGGCTTCCCCGATGGCTGTAAAGTACTCAAACAACTTGGCCTATCTTTATATGGAAAGCAACCGACTGGACGATGCCCTAAAGACAGCTCGTACAACTCTAGAGGTACTTCAGCGTAGCGGCATGCAGGGCGCAGAACATGTCGACGAATTGCTGGATACCCTCGGATGGATCTACCAAAAGATGGATCGCTCCACCGATGCAGTGTCAGCCTTTGAATTGGCTCTTCGATTTAATCCCAATCGCATCGATAGCCGTGAAAAGTTGGCTGCACTGTATCGCAAGCTGGGAAATGATGGTGTGGCCGAAGCTCACGAGCAGGCAATTGTAGCGATAAAAAAGGCGGCACAGGAGAAGGTCGAACAAGAAAAGGCTGAGAAAGAGAAGTCTGCTCAAGATCAGTCAGTCGAAAACTCCGAACAACCAGCGGAGAACCAGCAGCCGGAATCGGCCCAGCAGCCTGCGAGCGATTCGAAATCCGAGGAAACGTCAAATGCCCCCAGTGCAGATCCTGCCGCCTCGCCTGGTGAATCACCCTAAAATTCAAAGCATTCTATAGCAGCAAGTTTTGCTCAATCCAATCCGTACCGTCTCAGTCGCTCGCGCAGTGTGGTACGATGAAGACCGAGCGTGTCGGCGGCAGCTTTACGATTCCCAGACACAGATTCTAGAACGGCTTTTAACAAGGCTGGTTCCGCCAAATTAAGAAATCGCTCGTAAAGTGAATCAACTGACTGCTGATCGTTCGAAACGGAGGAATAGGACACAAGCTGCTGGCGCGTCCAAGCTAGAATAGCGTCGATAGCTTGGTTGCTGGCCGGACCATCGCCAACCGCTGACGTTCTTTGTGCTAGCGGAAAGTTCATGATATCCATCCTTCGACCCCTGGCAAGCGCAGCAGCCCGTTCAACTGAATTGCGCAATTCTCGCACGTTTCCAGGCCATAAGCGAGCTTGAAGCTGACGGACCAATGTCTCGTCCAATGGATCGTGAGCCCCAGGATAGATGATCTGGCTTAGAAAATACCGGATCAACAGCGGAATATCCTCAGGTCGATCGCGAAGGGCAGGAATATGGAGTGTTACCGCCCCCAACCGATATAACAAGTCCTCACGAAAGCGCCCCTCTTCAATTCCTCGGTGTAGGTCGCGGTGTGTCGCCGCTAATACGCGAACATCACAGTTTCGTCGTTGAGTCTCGCCAACGCGCGAGAAACTTCCCTGTTCTAATACTCGCAACAATTTTACCTGCAAGCCGATAGACAAATCCCCAATCTCGTCAAGCAGTAAAGTACCACCGTTGGCAGCTTCAAACACGCCAGGTCGTTCGTCAACCGCTCCTGTGTACGCTCCTTTAACGTGCCCAAACAACTCGCTTTCGATCAACGACTCGTTGAACGTAACGGGAGCAACAGGAACGTATGACCGTTCCTTCCTGCGGCTGTGGCGATGGATTGCCTCAGCGACCAACTCTTTGCCGGTTCCGGTTTCACCGGTGATCAATACAGACAAATCACTATCTGCAACCAAAGCGATTTGGTGGAAGACTTGTTGCATTGCCGCCGATTGTCCGATCAGCTGAGCTGGATGCCAGACTTGACCATGACTCACCTCGTTTGAATCTTCCGATACGGATCGACTTAATTGCAACACTCGACTGCAGGCGTGAAGCGCCTCCTCTAAGCCAAAGGGCTTGTTCAGATACTCAATTGCCCCCTGCTGAACGGCCTGAACCGCCGTCTGTAAATCACCAAAAGCAGTCATCACAACCACGGGCGCATTATTCGTCGCGTTCCTCAGCGACTGCATGATCTCCAATCCGCTTTGCCCAGGCAACCTCACATCCAATAGAATCAAATCAAAGAGAAATCGCCTAGCTAGACTCAACGCTGCATCTGCAGTCCCCGCTGAGTAAACTTCGAATCCCTCTGCCTTGAACAATTGTTCAAGCCCCCAGCAAATCGAGGGCTCATCATCAACTACCAACACTCTCACGATCAGTTTGCGCTCTCCCTATAGAGATGAACTATTTTCCTGGTGACTCGACAGCCTACAAAACGGGGAATTGAAAGCCAAAAACTGTGCGGCCTTCTTTGTGCTGCCACTGTATTGTACCACGCAGCGATTCAGCTGCGCGGCGCACCAGCGGCAACCCTAACCCCAGACCTTCCGGTTTGGACGTCACAAAGGGGTCGAAAAGCGAGGCGGCAACCTCTGTACACGGGCCGGGGCCGTTATCGATAACTTCAATTAGGCATTGAGCCTCGATTGGATCGATCGACGCAATCAATAGAACGTTTGTTCCAGCCTCCATGGCGTTCCATATCAAATTGCTAACAGCCGCAACTAACGTCGGACCATCTTCAACCCGCTGATCTTCAACAGTTTGGCTGTAGCGCCAATCAAGTTCAATGCCTCGATGCATTGCAATACTTTCCATACTGGGTCGTAAACTTTCCAGGCAGATTCGAACTGAATCAGGCTTAGGTTCTTCTTCCCTGCCTCGCGAGACCAACAATAGTCGTTGGACATAATCTTCAGCCAGCCTAAGTTGATCGACGGCAATCTTTAGACTTTGCCAGTCCACATCTGTGCTATCGTTACCTTGCGATGTGTCACTCCGAATCTGTTTCTGCACCAACTCCACTGCTAGCCTCGCACCGGTTAGCGTGTTGCGAAGATTATGAGCCAGACCTCCTGAAACCTGATAAAGAAACTGGTGACCATGATTAATGCGGAGCGCCTGCCACATTTGGCTTAACTGACAAGCCATTCGGTCAATCGATCGTGCAAGTTGCCCCAACTCATCCTCTGCGTCCGACGCAATCGATCGGTCAAAATTGCCAGCCGCAATTTCCTGAACTTCATGTTCCAGGTATGCAATTCTCTTGAGTACTCGCTCCATCAGCCAAAGAGTAATCGCAGTCAGCAGTACAATCGTAGATCCGCCAGTAATTAATGGTAGAGCAACCGCTCGGTACATAGCTGTCTGACGCTGTTGATCATCGATCAGGACAACCACGTCTATCGGTTGATCTCTATTGCGAGACAACCCAAATCGAATGCCTTGATAATCCACACTGCCAATGCTAATCTGATGAAGCACTTCCTGCTTTGGATTAGATCGAGTTAAACTTAGAAGTGACTTTTGATATGCTTGCCTGAGAGACTCGTCTTCAGCAAAGTCTAAAGAAGAGTTGAGCAAACTGCCATCAGAGTCAACTGTAAACCATTGTGCCGATGTTAGGTCTGCCATGAGTTCAAGTACATTCTTAGTCAACGGAAAGCCCGTTTCTTGAACCACTGTCCGCATGGCAATCATCCTGTCAAGAGTGTCCGCAATAGCTCGTCTCTGGACGAACCAATAAGAACCCAGCGCAACCGCTCCTGCAGATATTGCGGACGCCAGTAACAGAGAAATTACGAGCTTCCTGCGAAGCGACTGAAAACGATTTAGTTGCACTTGAACTCATGCCAACGCATTGTGAAGATTATGGTCCGAAGTAGCATTTTGGTGTTTTAACTTCAGAGAAGATAGATGACTGGCAGATATCTGCAAATAAGGCAAACGGAAAATCGCAATGGGCGGGGTACACTTCGCAAATCCTGGCGACTGAGTGCTTGCTCATGAATGCTTAAGAATTGAAGACACGAAGCTCCTTACTAGGTCTCGCTGGATAGCAATTGTCTAGCCAGGACAAATTGTGTCCATTTCATTGCTAGGAATTTGTCTGCAGATACACAGGAAGGCAAACTAAGTGATCAGGAGTTTCATAGAAGAACATCGAGAATTCGTGTGCCCAGCTTAGCAATCGTACCAAGTCAGGAATTTGTCATCCATCTGGCACAGTTTGTGCAGACGGGGGTTGATAACGCAAGAACATTACAGTTATAGTGAAGTCCAAAATCTTTCGTGGCTTCCTATGACACGTTTACTAATGATCCCTTAGAAATGACAGCGATAAGCCGAAATGAATCAACCTAGTACATCATCAGATGCGAAGCTCCGGTCTATTCAATTTCAAAAAGCCTTCACACTGGTTGAGTTGTTGGTTGTCGTTGCGATAATCGGGCTGCTGGTCGGACTGCTCCTGCCTGCCGTCCAAGCGGCGCGTGAGGCGGCCAGGCGGATGTCTTGCCAAAATAATCTTAAGCAGCTTGGACTGGCCATGCACAACTATGAGTCGGCGAATCGTCAATTCCCGCCGGCTGGTATCATCAGCCTAATTGTTGCTCAGAATACCAATGCTACCTGGTCCATCCATGGCAGATTGCTTCCCTATCTAGAGCAGGGTAATCTTTATAATAATGTAGACCTTAATATTTCGTGGGACAATCAAGCTATCCTGGGTGGCATGAAGATACCGGGCTACTCATGTCCCAGCGATCCATCGTCTGATGTCACTCGAGACATCAGCCCCAAGCTTGCTAGTCCGCTCTACCCCACGACCTATGGATTTAACTTTGGTAGTTGGCTTGCTTTTTCTCCATCTACGAACAGCATTGGTGATGGAGTCTGCGGCCCGAACTCTCGCATTGGATTTCGAGATATCACGGACGGTTCAAGTTCAACGCTTTTAGTTTCGGAAGTTAAAGCCCGACAATTCTATGGCAGAAACGAACCTGTGATCGGTGGAACGTCCCTTCCGTCGGCAGATCCCGCTGCTGTGGCTGCCCGAGTGCCGCAATCGTTCACCTGGTGTCGCCCCAATGGACATACGGAATGGACGGACGGTCGAGTTCACCATCAGGGATTTACGACTACCCTGAGCCCCAACGGAAAATTGATTCTTGCGAACAGCTCCAATCTCTGTCCTGCTGGTGCCGACATCGACTACTCGTCTCAACAGGAAGGCACCAGCGCCACGATCTCCACCGTTGCGGTGATCACCTCCCGAAGCTATCACTCGGGCATTGTCAATTCAGCTCTAGTCGATGGTTCTGTAAGAAGCATGGCAAACAGCATCGATTTACGAGTATGGCGGGCGCTGGGTACGCGACAAGGCGGCGAAGTTGCCACTTTGGATTAGCTCAGGTCGCTCGACAATCTTCTCTCAGACGCCTGACCCCAACGCTCTAAACATCTTTGCATTCATTTTGACCAAGGGAAATATAGGTCGGTAGTGCGAGGCTCCTGCCGAGTTCTTTCGGGCCGCCGACATAGCATCCATTGCTTTCGAGCGTTAGGTGGCAGCCCAAAAAGGCTCCGCAGGAGCGTCGCCCTACCGAAATCCGCAAGCACCCTTTCAAAAGATGTTTAGAGCAGCAAAGTTGCCTCCTGGCGAATTGCTAGCGAGAGGGCTTATTGGACGTTGCCACCCCCCGAACGGGAGTCCCATCCACAACGCCTCTTGACCCATCGGCCATTTTCTGCGAAACGCCAATGCGTGGGTTGTCATGTTTCGAATGTAAATTGAAAACCGTTCATCTACTTCAGGTGCTTAGCCATGACCTACGGAATGTACATGTCAGCAGCAGGCGCCAATGCGCAAAATCACCGTTTGGAAGTGCTGAGCCACAATTTAGCCAACATCAACACGGCTGGTTTCAAACCGCACATGGCGATCCTGCAGGCACGACAATCCGAAGCAGTTCAGCAGGGGGAGGTCAGTCCGCATCAAACAGGTGTGGATCATCTGGGTGGTGGAGTGGGAATTCAACCTGCGGAAACAATTTTCCAGCAGGGCCCAATTCGTCAGACTGGCCGAAGAACCGACTTTGCCATCAACGACAACGAGAGTTTTTTCTCTGTGCAGCGTGGTGATAATGAACTGCTGACGCGTGCAGGAAATTTCCTGTTTGACTCTCAAGGCGTTCTAGTGACCAATCATGGAGATCCAGTTCTTTCCGCATCCGGCGATCGCATTCGTATCAATCCCAATTTGCCGTATGAAGTTACAAAAGATGGGGCAGTGGTGCAGGGCACTCAGCGGCAACTACTAAAGCTTGTTCGCCCGGCCTCTTTAGGTGACATCTCTCGTGTGGGGGACAACCTATTTCAGTCGCTAACCAGTGTGAACGCTGTATCTGACCAAGATCGCAAGGTCACCAGTGGAGCACTAGAACATTCAGCTGTCGAGCCAACCACGGCGATGATGGAATTGATTGAAGCATCTCGTGTCTACGAAGCCAACATTCGTATGATCCAGACTCAAAATGATTCCATGGAACAACTGATCGGTCGAGTCCTGAGGTAGTAACGATACCGGCCGACTGAGCAATCAACCAAATTAACCTGTAAAGAGAAAAACCGATGAGCGTACAATCGTTGTATACAGCAGCCACTGGCATGGACGCCATGCAGACAAAGCTGGATGTAATCGCCAACAACCTAGCCAACATCAACACAACGGGATTCAAAAAAGATCGCGCAAACTTCGAAGACTTGCTCTACCGCAATCTGGTGATGCCTGGCATGTTGGATGCTAACCAAACCCCCACTCCTACGGGCACTCAAACCGGTATGGGTACGCGAATACAAAGCACCAACACCGACTTCCGACAGGGTGCTTTCCAAGAAACAGGACGCATGTTGGATGTCGCCATTGAAGGCCCTGGATTTCTTCAGGTGCTTGACCCACAAACTCAGGGCGTTCTATTCACGCGCGCTGGCAATCTGGATATCAACGCTAACGGGCAATTGGTCATTGGATCAGCTCACACCGGTCGCATCCTGGAACCGTCCATCGATATCCCGCCCGAGGCAACTGCGATTGAAATTGGCGCTACGGGTCAAGTCATGGTTCGCACTCCTGGGACTGTTGAACTTCAGCAAGTCGGGCAACTGCAACTTGCAAGTTTCATTAACCCCGATGGGCTATTAAAAGTTGGAGAGAACATGTACCAGCAAACGGATGCCAGTAGCCAAGCACTGCTGGGAGAACCAGGAACCAATGGCTTGGGAGTTGTACGCCAGAGAACGCTCGAGGCATCCAATGTGGAACCTGTTCAAGAGTTGATCGATCTGATCACGACGCAGCGCGGCTTCGAACTAAACTCACAAGCCATTCAGGCCGGAGATCAGTTGCTGCAGCAGATTAATAACCTGAGAAGGTAATCGCCCAGACCAAACCGAAGTAAAAGCTGCCACTGGCTAGATTATGTTCCTCTGGATTTATCACCTACCAAATGAATTTTTTTTGGGGCTACTGTATCCACTATCGGATCTCGGCAGTCTTTGGAACTGGATTGTATGGACTTGTCCTTAAACGATCAGCCGCAGTGCGTTAGCACGCGGTTATCAGCGCCGATCCGAACGCTAACGCGTTGCGGTTCCTATCTCCGGATGGCCCCTGAGAGAGCGCTGTGCCTACTGCTTGTTTCTCTGGCCTGCGCCGAGCTGAGTGCCGCAGAACAAATCACCATGCGGTTTCGATCCGCACCCACAGTGGAATCTAATATCATCCGACTACGTGACCTAGTAGAAATCGTCACTGGCAACGTTCCTTCTTTGGAAAAACTAGGAGACCTACCGCTTGGTCCGGCACCGCGCGAAGGCGTCAGCCAAACATGGTATAGTTCGGACATCTTTCAGCATCTGGAGTTGCGCGGTGTGCATCCCAATAGCATCCGATGGAGCGGTGAACAATCGACTTCGCTAACTCGAGTTGAAAGAAGCGATCAAGCGGCAACCGCTCAGCTCGCTCCCGCTTACCTAGACCAACGTGCCATCGATATCGCTCAAAGCAATGCCACCGCAGCCATCAAGGATTACCTCAACCTACGCTCTGGAAATCGAACTCAGTGGCGAATCGAGTTACAGGTACCAGATCAGTTCGCCAAGATGTTGCAATCCCGCCGCAATATCGCTTCGATCGGTGGGGGCCAAGAACCATGGACCGGTCAGCAGACCTTTACGCTACAAATCAAGAGTCAAGGAAAACTGGTCCCAGTCGAGCTTGCTGCGATGATCGATCTGCCACCCATGGTTGTCGTTGCCGCTGGACCGCTGCGACGCGATCAATTGATCACCGCCGAAATGCTGAAGTATGCTCCACTGCCTAACAATGCCGATCCACGCAACTATTTCACCGATATTCAACAGGTCCTCGGTCAACACCTCCGGCGAAGCGCTAGTACCAATCAAGCGCTGACCGAGGAGGTGGTGGGCGCGCCCATTGTTATTCAGCGTAGTGATCTAGTGGAAGTGGAATCCGTGGCAGGTGCCGTTGTGGTGCGCACCTCGGCAAAAAGCCTAGGCGCCGGCGCTGTTGGTGATGTTGTCGATATTGAATTGCCCAATCGCAAGCGAGTCATGGCAACCATTCTTGGGCCTGGCCAAGTTCGATTGGCGGCTGTATCGCAAACCGCAAGCAACCGGTAGCCGAGCGCAGGTCCATGAAACAAATACTGCTCCATTCATACAACTATTGAAACATTGGAGTTCACGAATAATGAAATCTATCAGACGAGCATGCTTTGCATCCCGATTATCGATACTTCCACAGGGCAAAATGCGTTTTTGCCTATTCCTGCTTGGTACTTTAGTTAGCATGAGCTTTCTGGTTGGGCTGTACGTAACGCGCACCGCTCAAGCACAAGATAGCAGTCTTTTTCATAACCCAGTCCTGCAACAACGCGCCCTGCCCACGCAGCGACCAACGCCCGGGGCTGCTGTGGAGAGCGTACCTGCCCCTACAGTTGGCAGTAGGCCCGATGCACTGGACACGGGATTACCTTCTATGCGACCACCCATGAACGCAGGTCAGTCAGCTCAGCAGACCGGTTTTCCTCCAGTTGCCGGATACGGCGCTGTGAACCCAGCTAGCTATCTGGCCCACCCAACGTACACTCACCAGCCACAACCACCACAAAGAGTTCTGCGATTGCACGACATCGTTCAAATCCGCGTGGAAGAGATGGCTCGGATGATTGCCGAGGGCAACGCTCAGCAGCGGAAGACCGGACTGTATGATGCTGTGCTTGAAGAGTGGCTTAAACTGGACGGATTGAATCTAAACGCGGCCATGCAGGAGGGTGAAGATCCGGCGGTTCGTGGGCAAACAAACCAAATCTTTCGAGCCAACTCGCAGTTGCTGACACGCGAATCACTAACGTTTAACATCGCTGCGGAAATTATAGATATCTACCCCAATGGCAATATCGTGTTACAAGCTCGCAAGACGATCAATGTGAATGACAACCGTTGGGAGATTTCTCTGGGCGGCATTTGCCGGGATTCAGCCATTGGTCCTGACAACGTGGTGTTAAGCCGTGATATCGTCGACCTAAAAATTGACAAGCGCGAGGCCGGCCAGGCTCGCGATGGATACAAACGTGGATGGTTCGCAGAATTTTTAGGGCGATTCCAACCTTTTTAGGAACAATTGTTTCGGATACGACTCGCTGAACGCCGCCATGATGACAAGTCGCAATTGATCGTATTTTCGTACTCGTACTCGTACTCGTACTCGATCCGAAAGAAAATCGGATTTCGAGTAGGAGTACGAGTGCGAGTACGAGTGCGAGTACGAGTTCGAGTAGGACTTTCGATAATCGAGTGTGATGATCAGCTAGCCATGCCATTTCTCCGAGTGAATTTTTTTGAAACTCTATTAGTTCGACAGATAACCCTCCGGGCAAAGTGAAATGAGCGCAGGACGAACAATGATTGTACTGAAGTATTTGTTGCTACTTGGCATCTTACTTGTGGCAACAAACGCAACTGGACAGGACAAGCGACGTGTGCGGCTGGCCGATGTTTGTAGACTGAAAGGCCAAGAAGAAAATCGACTTCAAGGCTTGGGATTGGTCGTAGGTCTCAAGGGCACTGGCGACAGCAAGTTGCAGCCTACGACTCGCACTCTGGCACGCATGGTTCAGAGCATGGGTGGCAACATCACTTCGGACGCTCAGGGCACTCCCAATCTTCGTGAACTTGAAGCGGTGGGTAATGTGGCTTTAGTGATGGTCACCGCTACCATCCCTGCTGCCGGCGCGCAGCAAGGCGATCAACTGAGCTGTAGCGTGAGTGCCCTAGGTGCCAAAAGCCTCGAGGGCGGGCGTTTGGTGCTGGCCTATATGCTGGGACCACGCGCCGACGTGCCGACGATTTATGCCATGGCTGAAGGCCCCATTTCACTTCCTGATAAGACTATTCCAACTTCGGGGGTCGTTTATAACGGCTGCAAAATGGAAGCGACGGTTAACAATGGCTTTGTTCAAGATAACAAGGTCGTTCTGATCTTAGATCGCGACCTGGCCAGTTTTTCCACCGCCGCTGACATCCAGGATGCTATCAACAGCTTCTTGCAGCCAAGTATGGAAGAGGGGCAGTATTCCATTGCACGCGCTCAAGACCAGCTTCATATCGAAGTCGACGTACCACCGGCCTACGCTGACAAACCGGTACCATTCATCAAGCTGTTGTTAGACATTGAATTGCCCAACATCAAGAAAAACAAGCGAGTCGTCATCAATCAGCGCGAAGGAATAATCGTGATGGGCGAAGACGTTTTGATCAATCCCGTAGCCATCAACCACAAGAGTCTGAGCATTCAAGCAGGCGGCAGCTCTGGAGGATTTGTGGGATTTGACCCCGGCTCCCCTAACCAACCACAACCCGTCTTGAAAAACCTAGTCGAGGCACTAAAAGCGCTGGATGTACCCACCGAGGACGTGATCGCCATCATTCGCACACTGAAACGCAATGGTGACTTGTATGGGGAATTGGTCATACAGTAGAACACAAAAGGAGGCTTCCTAGTGCAAATCCAAAACGTTCTCGGATCGACATTACCCGGCGCTCAGCGCACCATCCAAGATCCCACATTTCAAACACTAGCTGCAAACGGTACGCAGTCCAAGGCAGAGAGCTTTGGGCAGTTGCTGCCTGGCCAATTGACCGCTTTGCCTGCCGAAATACCCGCTGGAATGTCTTCGGAAGAAACTAACGGCATAGGTCAGGTATCCGATCCCCAATCACCGGTCGCCAGTGATCAACTGCGCGAAGCGTTTCGCGACTTCGTTGGTCAAACGTTCTTCACGGAACTGATTAAGTCCTATCGAAGCACACAGCAGCCAGCCGCCTACTTTAATGGAGGCCAGGCCGAGAAAATTTTCCAAGGGCAGCTCGATCAGGTTCTATCAGAAGCGCTCAGCAAAAGCAGTGCCGAGAAAATTGCAGATCCAATGTTCGAACTGTTCATGATGGACCGCGCTGGCTAGTGGCTGTGGTGGGCCGGCGCAGCTAAGAGGCCGTGATTTTTTGAGAACGTCGCCGCTGGCTCAGCGAGCGAAGCGGGTAGTAATGCTATTTTCGCGGGAGCGAAAGGCGACACTAGTTCCGCGATGTCGGAGTCACTTGCAACTCAAGTGTCGCGTCGGCTCGCTGAACCTTGATCGTAACAGGTTGGCCAACTTTGAGCGCTTCGATTGCGTAGGTATAGTCGTAAATGTTCTCGATGGCACGTCCAGCCAACTCGACGATGACATCTCCCGACAAAAGACCTCCCACTTCGGCAGGCGCTCCCTTGGTCACACCGCCCAGCTTAACTCCGCGAATATCGGTCTTCCCGTAATCGGGGACTGTTCCCAGATAGGCCGTCAAGTTAGCGCGCATTTCCGGCTGCGCGGCCTGTTGCTGATAGCTGGGAGGCGTTTCTACTTGAATCAAATCTCTCAATAGGAGAGCCATCAAGCGAGCAACTTGACTGGCTCCATCGTAGTTAAGAAGTTCGGGCACATCGCGCGGAGTGTGATATTCGTCGTGCGAACCGGTAAATGCGGATAGAATCGGCACTCCTTTCAGAAAGAAACTTGTCGCATCGGTAGGTAAGTGGCAGTCGGCTTGCAAGTTGAGCGGCAACCGCGTCACCGCATTGCGACGTTCGATAACCTCCGACCAATAGGGTGAAGACCCAATTCCTTGCAGAACTAAATTCTCTCGCAAGCGTCCTACCATATCCATGTTCAGATAGGCCGAGATTTGAGGATACAACGTTGCTGGTGCTGTCTGAGTGCCGTCTGCCTGCACCGGCTTCTGATCTGAGGATTGACCTGAGGAATCACCAGAGGATCGATCAACAGAATTCTCACTCAATGAAGGGAACCGCTGCGGATAAAGCCTCTGACAATCGTCCACAAAGGCGGCTGAGCCATGCAAACCCAGCTCCTCGCCGCTCCAGGCTGCAAACAGAACATCACGCTTGCCTGCAAGTTGCCCACGCCGCTTCAGATCCGACAAGTATTCCGCAATTTCCACCATGCAGGCAACGCCCGACGCATTGTCGTCTGCTCCACGATGAATCGCTCCAGCCTCATTCTCTTTTGCAAGCGACGATCCGGTACCTTCTCCCAGGTGATCGATGTGCGCGCCCACGACAACCATCTGATCGGCAGGCTGGCTACCGACTTGCATCAGTGCCAGTACGTTTCGTCCGCGACTGACCACAGGAGAGACATCGACCGTTCCTGATAGCTGCACACCGGTCAATGGAAAACCCATCATCATCTCCCCGGTGTCTAATTCCTTTTGCAACTCCGACAGATCTTCTCCCGCAGCCTTCAGCCAGCCTTCCGCAACTTGGTTGGTAACGCTGATCACACCCAGACTGCTAGAACCCAACGATCCATCCATGCGCAGCGGAATCAGCTCCGATCGAAACTGGCTGTGGGGACCACTAACCAGCACAACACCTTTGGCCCCACGTTCACGGGCCACCATAGCCTTGTATCGATCATGGCTGAAGCGAGAGAAATACTGTCGGCGCTCCGCAGTGATATCTTGAGGCATACGTCGCAGCATGACCACCCATTTGTTTTCCACGTCCAGGTGAACATAGCTATCGTACTGTGGCTGATTCGCTTCACCTGGGGCAACGATTCCGTATCCGGCAAAGACCAAGTCGGACGGATCGATAGGACCGTTGCGTGAAAAGGATAATGGTCGCCAGTCTTGGTCCACTGTCAGTTCGGTCTCGCCACTGACCAGTTGATTTTTCCCACCAAGTTTCACACTGGAGGTGAATTGAAACTCGTGAAAAAACGTGCCCCCGTCACCGGCTGGTTTCAGGCCCAAATGCTCAAGATAGGCGGCCACATATGCGGTTGCGGCTTGTTCGCCCGGCGTGCCGGTTAATCTTCCGCCAAGTTCCGGACGGCAAAGGTAATCCACGTGCCTGCCAATATCGGCCGCCGATATTTCTGCAACAGATGTTGACGCAGCCTGCTGTGCAGCTCCCACGGATGCAACCGCTTCCGCATCTCCTTTTGCCAGACCCAATAGCCGACAGGCTTCTAAGTGATTCCAACTGGCCTCCCAGAGCTGACTTTGCGAAGTCCCAGCATTGCTGGTCCAAACCAACGATTTGCCATCAGGCGTAAAGACCGGCAAACCGTCAAACCCGTCGCGATAGGTGACACGTACCGGTTGACCGCCCCCGGACAGGGCGACCATATAAAGTTCGAAGTTGTTGAATCCATGCAGATTGGTAGCAAAAATCAGATATTTTCCCGAGGGATGAAAGAATGGAGCCCAACTGAGGGCTCCAAGCTGAGTCACCGGACGCTGCTGCGAACCATCCGTCTGCATGACCATCACTTCAGCGGTGGCTCCATCCTCTTTGAAGCGTCGCCAACATATCGTTTGACCATCGGGAGAGAAAAAAGGCCCGCCGTCGTAACCAATCGAATCGGTCAATCGTCGCACTTGACTGCCATCGGCATTCATGATGTAAAGATCGATTGCCGAAGATGGGTCCTGTTCAAACAACTCCTTTTCACGATCATTCAACTGCCCTTCGTGGGCTCGTCGGTTTGACGCAAAACATATCAACCGACCGTCCGGCGAATAGGACGCTTCGGCATCATAGCCCAGAACTTCAGTCAAGCGTCGGTACTGCTGACTACGAAGGTCAAATTCAACTAGCTCATACTGTGGATCGTAATCCCAACTGTAACGACGGCTCTGCCCCGAACTGCGGAACTCTATCTCTGCCCGCTGTTTGTTGATAGCTTCGGGATCATACTGAGTGGACGCGAACAGGACGCGCTGATTATCCGGGTGAATCCAGGCACAAGTCGTTTTACCAACTCCAGGCGAAATGCGATGCGTGTCCCCGGTTTCACGATCCATCAGAAAGATCTGAAAGAACGGATTTTCGGGATCACGCTCACTTTGAAAAACCATACGCTTACCATCGGACGAAAAATATCCTTCACCGGCCCGCTTGCCCGTGAACGTTAACTGGCGAATCTCTGTCAGCAGCCTATCCTGAAGTTTCGCGTCCGACTGCATCTCTGGAGACGTGTTTGCAGGCTGGGCCACCAGTTGGCTACTCAAGACTGCGACTACCAGCAAACACCAAGCCGCTCTCAATAAATGCATTAACTTCATGAACGTATCCTAGCTAGTCATTAAAAATCCAAAGTTACTATTTGGCCAAATTCTGTCGGGAAGCTACTCCTCGGAACCACCCAACAATGGTTCATCCATGGCGCGCAGATCACTGTTTGGCAATCCACCAGCATATTCGGCTCGAGCCATCAACAGTGCATCACGAGCAATTTCCAAATGCTGAAGCTTGGATTGATTGTAAAACTGCTGAGCATCGTCGGGCAATTTGGGTTGTCCATGCAGCGGTTTGTCCGAAACGCACAATAGCGTAGCTGAAGGAATGCGGTAACGAAAGCCATTGGCTGCCACCGTAGCCGACTCCATGTCTACGCCGATGCTGCGACTGGCCTTCAAGTCTTTCAACTTCAGCTTCAACGTCAACTCCCAATTTCGATCGGCAGTCGTGTAAACGACTCCAAAACGGTAGGGCAGTTGCCGATCATCCAAGATGCGCGCCAAGTAACGATTCAGCAGAAAACTCGGGGTCAGTGGCACGCCGGGCGGTAGTGCCTGGTCCAAGACATGGTCATCACGCATGTAGCCGGAAGCCAAGACAAAGTCGCCAACCTCCTGGTGATTCCGAATTCCTGCACAGTGCCCCACCATTAACATGGCGTCCGGACGCAATACGGCCAAATGATCTGTGAAATTTTTTGCGTTCGACGGACCGACGCCAATATTGACGATCGTCAGCCCGTCATTGTCCAGTGTCTGTTGGTGGTAGGCTGGCATTTGCACATGCAGGCGGTTGGGCTTGCAACAATCGGGATACAATTGTTCAAAGGCATCCATGTGCATCTTGTAGTTTGTCAACAGCACATAGCGCTGAAATTTTTCGGCCGGGGTGCCTGTGTAGTGCTCCAGGCGTTGCAACGACAGTTCGACCCTTTCCGGACCAAACAAAAAGACCTTCTTTCGAGTATGATCGAACTCGGATTCGTCGATCAACTGCAAGAGTCGCGGTGAAGTTAAATCTTCACGTTCCTGAGCGACCACAACTTCAATTTCAGCTCCATTGGCTACAAGGCGATACAACTCACGCCTCAGGTACCAACGATAAGCCGATGGTCTTGCGATCTTTCCAGAGATAACGGGGTTGTGCTTCGACCAGTGGCGTGTGACCACTACCTTGCTGTAGCGCCCCGACTCGTAAGTGCGTTCCATTTCGTCACAGGCCAGTTCAATCTGCTGCGACAAGCTCGCATCCGTCGTGGGAGAAATTTTCACGCCAGTTACTCCATCAACAGTGAAATCAACGTGCGATACGTTCAGCACCTAAGTATAGGCACGTCAATTGTCCATGATAATGGGGGTGGCACCATGCTTCTTTCTATCAAGGCATCAATAGACCAGGAAACAGTCGACTGGTGCTAACGCACTCCGGCTGATGTTGGGTCTGGAGTTCTTTCCCGATTGGCTCCTAACCGCTCACGCGAGCAATGACACGTTCTTCCAGAGGGTCCCAGCCCAAGATGTTTACAGTCAACTGGCCATTGTTTGTCTCTACGGTTTCTTCCACTTTCATCGATTGTGGACAATAAATCGCAAAGTCCACATCACGAGCTGCATCAAAAGCAGCGACCCAGAATCCATCCCCTTGATACTCACAACCACTGGGTTCGGGCAGCGTTTCTTGAATATCAACCTTCAGTTCAAACGCATGCTCGGCGAGCGCCTGAACAACGACTTGTAGCCGTTCCGGTTCATCACAAGACTGATAGATTTGTTGCAGCACTTCGGTCAGCCAAGCATCATCATCTTCATCAGGCACGGTCACTTCAGGTTTTTCAAAGGCGGTGCCACGAGTGCTTGGCAAATGTTTGTCTGTAGCTTTGACTACGAATGGCAGCTTCTTGACAAAGTCTGGCCACTTGGGAATGTCAATCCGAAGTTCGCTGGTCCACTGAATCTCGTTATCTTGCAATTTCAGAGAAGGAGCTGCATTTTTGGGGAGCTGATACGAAAGCGTGAATTGCTGTGCTTGCCCAGCTTTAACCGTCATGGGACCCGATAGCTCGTGCCGCTGACTGATCAGATCATTGCGATGTGTCTGACGGCTAGATCCGGAACCCGACGAACACTCCTCGGTACAGCTTACCGTCCAGTAGATTCCGTTGATTTGTGAAGTCCGTTTCGGAGTGAACACGCACTGTCCCTCTACAGCGGCCCCCGGTGCGACCGATGTCGGCTGCAGGCTAACCTGAATAGTGCCGGTTACCAGACTTGGAAGGTAAATGCGAAAGACCCATATCAGGCCACTGGTGATCAACAAAAGAGGGCCAACGATCAGCATGAGCGGACCCAAGAGAACTAGAAATAGTCCCAGCAACAAGAGTCCGATGGTCCAGCCCAACGCCGCCAGCCAGCCTGGATTTCTCCGGACAACATTGCTGGTAGGCACCAAATCCTGAGGCGAATCGTTGGCCACCACTAGGAACTCTGCCTGGGCACGTGGATCACGAGTCCAAGAAATTCTCGCGCGAGCCTCAACAAAATGCCCCACGTTCAAGTAGTTACCATAGTACGTAGGTGGCCATGAGGCACTGGCTAGCTTGAATGCGTAACGATACTCCTGCCCGGCCTGCCAGATCCCTTGAAACAGCGTTGCCAGTTCTACATCGCCACGCGCAACGTTGCCACGTCCGTGAGTCGACCAAAAGCTGGTCATCTCTAACGCTTTGCAATTGATATCACCACTTGAAGTCACAATGACCGAACCCGTAACCGCTTCGCCTGCTTGCCGAGGGCTTGCCGGCTTGTCGACTTCTATTCGCAGCTTGCAATCGGCCATGACAATCCCTCCAAAGCACAACGCTGAAATTGCTCAAACAGAAAGTGTTCGATTCCGCGTATGTTACCTCCCCATCGCGACTGCAAGTGACTTGCCTGACGGTCTGTGATAACCGGCAAATCACCCTCCTTCAGCAGACTGGCTTCGATACGACGATTCAAGATCTCTTTTAACCTCCCCACCGAACCCGCGTGCGTGACATCCACGGTAACGCAGCGAAGCCCAGCCCGAGCTATTGCGACCGAGTGATCAACGTGCGTAGCCAACACTAGTGGCCCGCCCTGTGCCAACACACGTCGCAATCTCCAGAAGCCAAGCCGCTGCGACTCGTCGATCATCAAGGGGCGGTCATCTGGCACCACAGGCCTGGGCGACTGATCGGGCAAGTAAATATACCGAAAGCTCGGACAACATTTTTCGATCGCCAACAGGTGGGTAGTTTTTCCATGTCCACAAGGTCCAATGAATTGCAGCACCGTGCGAGAGTCTTCTAGAGCCATACGCCAAGGATCGACGTCCACCAGCGCCAGTTCGGCCCGCTGACTACGAGTCAACTCACCAAAAGGATTCCTCCACAGATTCAGAGCATGAAACGGGTTGGTCAGGCCATCCGATCTATGGGTTCTTTTAGGTAAAGTGAGACTATTCATCTAACAAGCGACGCAAGCTTTTTGAGGTTACATTGTGGGAATCGTGATTTCCAAGAGGTTATAGGTCATCAGTCCAATGACTTCGATTTCGACTGCTCTGCGGCCTGTGCGTCGGCAGCAAGTTCTCTCCAAAACGAAACGTATTTCGAGTGGTGCTTAACGTATTCAGGATCAAAAACGGCTTTTCTAAGCTCCTCTCGCTGCTCGACCAGTCGACCTAGATCTTTGGGTTCGTCGGGATGAAATATGGGACATGGCCGATCGTAAACCACTGTGGCACCTTGATCTCCCTCGGTGTGATAACGTGACAAGCCCACGACTCGATCAGCCACATAGATCGCTTCATTCAGTTCGTGCGTTACTATGATAATCGTGTAATCGGGCGTCTCTCCACGCTGTCTGGCTTTGAGATTTTCTTGGAAGAACCTCAACAGCATCAGTTGCAATTCCTCCCGAGTCGATTCGTCTAGCGCCCCAAAGGGTTCATCCAGCAAAACTATTTTGGGCTTTAAGATAAATGCTTGAGCGATGGCCACCCGCTGCCGCATGCCCCCTGACAATTCGCTAGGATATCGCGTGGCGGCGTGTCCCAGTCCGACACGATGAAGGAACTGACTGGACTCTGCCAAGTGTTGTTGTCGAACCCGACGATACAGTGGGTAGCCGAAAAACCTGTAGGGCAAACTGGTTTCGTTTAACTTTAGTCCAAACGCGACGTTCTCTTGCGCCGTCATGAAGTCATACAGCGAGTAATTCTGATAGACGATTCCCACGTTGCGACTTGGTCCTTGAACTGGCTGGCCATCGGCCAATATTTGCCCTTCCGAGGGTGGGTGCGTTCCCAGAATGGCCTGTAGCAGAGTACTCTTACCGCACCCGCTGGGACCAACCAAAGCTACAATCTGCCCAGCTTCGATCCGCAAATTAATCTTGTTCAAGATCCGATTGGTCCCAAACCAGTGGCTTACATCACAGATTTCCAGAGCTGCCATAGATTTTTCTCTCGGGGATGTATCACCTAGAACTGATAAGTGCCATGGACTAATACCGCTTTATCGACCAGCCCATGGACAGACCTTGCGCCGCAGCCACACTAACATCCGATCTGCCAGTAGACCAGTAAAACCAAGCAACCCCAGATAGATATACACGATACTCATATTGAGCACTCTGGATTCCATCCGAATACGATATCCGATACCCTCACCACCAACTAGCATCTCCGCCGCCAGCAAGAAGATCATCGCGGGCCCTATCTGCAATCGAATATTATCCAGGATGGAAGGCAGGATCTGTTTCCAGATCACTTCATAGATTACCTCAGCGTCGGATGCTCCCAACGTATACGCCTTGTTGATCGCCACATCCTTGACTTCGTTGACGATTGCCTGATAAACCGATTGAGCCATGGTGAAGAAAATTCCCAGGGCCACCATGGCGGTGAACATCGTTTGATCGGTGCCTACCAATACAAAATAAATCGGTAACATCGCCGTTGGAGGAATTTTTGCTAAGAACGAGATGATCGGTGCCAAGGTGGCTTCGATCCAAGTGTAGGCCCCCATGGCGATCCCGACTAAGACCGACAAGACAACACCCAAGGACAGTCCCAGCAGCAAGCGCCAATAGGTAGCTCGCAAGTCAGTGTACAGCATGGACGGTCGCTCACCCTGTGGTGCAACTAACCGTTCCGCGCCGTCTTTAAACACTTCCCAGCCCGGGATGACTCGTTGCTTTGGGTTGATGGCCGTCTGCCGTCGTGACAATCCGCTGTACACTAGAAGCAACAAGGCCACGCCCAGAATACTCAGCACTGCGGCGGCCCATTTCGATATGGGACTGCGAATCATAGACTGCTTAGCTCTCTAGTGAAATGAATTCCAATCAAATCGTCCTTCGTGTTTACGGATCAACGCCGTCGCTCAGTCGCTTCAGATGACTCAAGTCAAAACTCAGTTGCGCCTCAGCTCCATCGTACTCGATCGTTGGCTGCTGGCTAACAATCTGATTCTCAACACTGAATGCCACTACGGAAGGCATGGTGGTTTGACGAAACTGCTGGCTAGTCAGCAACGCCAGAGCTTCGCCTGGGTTTTTGTAAAAACGTGTTTGAGCCACAACCTGCTTCATGTCCTCCAGTTGCAAATTGCTAAACTTCGCACCGATTGCCACCAGCGTTTTATCGGCAGTAGCGGGATCCTCCATCCGTCGGTTGATCTCATAAAACGTTTCCAGTAGGCAGCGAGCAAACCTGGCCCCACCCTCTTTGCCCAGCGAGTCGCGGCCAACAACGACCATATCGATGATCTCGTCTGGGATCTCCGATGAATCAAACAGTCGCCGGCTGTTGGAGACTTTGTTCAGCGTCTCCATGACAAACGGATTCCAAACCATGATCGATCCAACCGAAGCATCGCCGGTTTGCATGGCTGTCGCTGCAGCTCCAGGATCCATGTTCGTAAAAGAATATTCCTTGTAGTTGAGTCCTCGCTTGGTCAGTATTCGCTGGAACGCGTATTGCGAAACGCTGCGTTCCAGGCCACGAGTCACTTTGCCCTTTAGTCCTTCCACATTTTCAACACCCACCGCAATGCAGGCATCGCCGCCCACGCTAGTTGACGTTGGCAATATGGCGACGCCAGGTCGATCCATGGCCGGCCCCAATATGTCGATATTGGTTATACAAACTGCATCAGCCGCATTGGAACCGTACAACTGAATGCAGGTGTCGTAGTCCACACCCTTGAGCACTACATCGACGTTCCACTTCTTTTCCAGTTCTCCAAGTTGACCAGGCGAACCGTTGATAATCCCCAGTTCATCAGCCACGCCAAAGACGCTCCACGATGGATACTCACTCCATGCCAACGTGAACTCAGGAGCTGAACCAGATGCCGCACTGTCAGTCTTAGTCGAACTACAACCACAGCAAGTCATCATCAACAGGCCAAAAACGATCGCAGATTTTTTCATGGGACACTTCTCTCATATCTTCTAAGGATTGTTATGTGAAACGGCGTTTACCGCCAAGCCGTAGGCACCCGGTTTACAAAACTTATAACCTATCCCAGAACCCTCTCCACCGCTTCGGGGGAGAGGGCAGGGTGAGGGTGCCGATAAGCAAACGAGGTCACGTATGGAACTGATGATACAGGGGATTGCCAAAATGCCAACTACTGCAACTCACGATTGGCCGCTTGGTAGTTGGGCGAGGAATCCAGCTCACGCAGCCGCTCCTCGGTCCTCTTAGCGATTTGAATGCTTGCCTCCAATTCTTCTCGCATGCGACCTAAATCTTCTCCACTGGCCTTCTTGGTTACTCTTTGATACTCAATTAACGAAGCCGAAAGCTGATCCACGGTCAGCTTGATTTCGGTCAACAGCTTTTCACGTTCTGCCAACAGGTCTTGCCGCGCACGAGTTCTCAACTTCAATGCCTGTTCGCTTAGCCGATAGGACTCGTACAAGTTGTTCACGGAGGCTCGAAACAACTGCTCCACTCGCCCTAACACCTCGCGACTGCGAGCCACCACGCCAGGTTGCTTAGCGATCTCCTGGAATTCAATTCGATGGAGTCGCAACAATTTTAGCAGCTCCTGATCGCGCGGATCATCGTCCTGTCGCAACAATTCATCGAGTCGATCCAGCTCTGCCTGTTCGGCTGCTAACTCACGTTGCTCTAATTCCTGCATCGTATCCTGGGTGATCTTTTCGGTGCGAAAAATAGCCCGAGTCGCCATCCAACCCAAGCCGCCCAGCACACCAATCAGTCCTGCCAGTGTTAGAGAAGGAACTCCATCTGCGGCCCACGACACCAACCAGGCCGAAAGTCCACCAACTACTGGCAAGACTACCGACGGAGCAAGAAAGATCTCTCGCAATACTCGATCACGAACCTCTTTCACTGCAAAACCTTCTGATCACTAGTAAGGCAATTCACTGAGCACAAACACTACGCGAGATTGGCCAACTTTTCCGCTTGCAGCTCTCAAGCGAGCTTCGGGCACACCCAATCCGCGCAAATATTCTACCGCAGCATCGGCTCGACGTGCAGCCAAGCTCAGGTTCGCCTGGGCATTTCCACCACTGGCCGCATTCCCTTCCACTTGCAAATAGTAAGCAGGCCAAGATTGCAGTTTGTCGGCCAGTTCATCCAACGTCTGTTTGCTAGAGGGCGTCAAGGTTGCCGTGCCCCGCGCAAATACCAACTCGGGAACTTTCAATGTTCCGACCGGAATCAATTCAGCCCACTGAGACTCAGTCAGAGCGCTTAACTGGTTCTCCTGCCGAATCGCTTCAGAAGGTAGGAAATTATCTGACTTCAGTTTGGCCAGCGCCTTGTCGTAGAACAGCTTACTAAATTGTCCCTGAGTGGGATCTTGAGCCATCACATTTGACTCGACCAGCACTCGACTGATCCTAAGCAAGATATCTTCAACGTGCAGCAACTGCTGGTCTGGCCGCAAGCCAAAGTGAGAGTAATTCTCCTGAGTATTCTTCAGACGTACACCCTGCCGCAATCGCTCAGCTTGCGCAGGTGTCAGTGCCGAACCTGTCTGCTTGGCATCCGCCAGAAACAATTCTACTTGCTTGAACGGCTCACGAAATGTACTGAGCGCACGAAAGTAACAGGCCAGGAAATCTTCGACCACACTTGGTTGCTTCAACAGAAAATCGCGATTGACCACCAGCGCATCGACGATGTATCCAGAAAATTTCGAGCTATCAACCAGCACATGAACCTGGTCGTTTTCCAAAAGCTGAGACACAAAAGGCTCCCAGGTCACAAACACTTCATGGCCACTGGGCTTGGCCTGTCGATAAATTCCCATCAGCTTCTCTGGAGAATCAACCGCCTGAATAGCCTGGCCGTTTAAATCAGATAGATCAAAATCTCGCACCACCAGCCGAGTCAACGTTTCGCTGGGCGACTCGCCTACCAGCACGATTCGCGTCTGGGCTGTATTAAGTGAATCTAGATCAGGAAACTGCTGTTTGTAGGCCAGCATTGCGTCGGCACCAACCGTTTCGTCCAGCAATGCAATGATCGTCGCCGGCAAACGCTGACGCTGACTGCAAACTTTCAATAGTGCATCGATTGGAAAGGCCGCAAACTGCACCTCGCCCGCCTCAAGTCGATCCATCCGCTTGGCGTAATCGGCTCGATCGTCACTCAAGTTCACCCGAATTCCAACTCGATTGAGCTGCTCGGTGAACTCAGGGGACCGCAGTACTGCATACCCTGAGAACGAATCCAGCCCACAATAGAGATCGTGCCGATAGCGACTGGTTCCCTGAGTCGCATCGATGGCCTGTTTCTCTTGCTGCGACCTCTGCTGTGCAACTTCAGCTTGTTGCTGAGGCTGCAAGACCAACTTCCAGATAACGACCCCCATCCCTAATAGGAAGAGCCATACAAAAGCTACTAGCGCTATCTTTGCTTGAGACACGGTGCTACTTCGAAATCTGAGAGACAATCTTATAAAGCTCAACCAAGGCAATTAGAACCTATACTGACAACTTTCACAAAGGGTCATTTGCCCATCAAGCTCTTCAAGAAAGGCACCAAGAAGAAGACGATTACAATCAGCCCAAACACAATTGATCGGAAGTTAGTCGATCCGTCCACGGCTGGGGTTGTTGGACCTTGAGGATAACTGCCCGTCGGCGCGATGGTCGAGTTGCCGCCTTGATACGCTGCCTGTCCAGCAGCCAATGAAGCATCGCCAGATTGCGAATTGGTCTGGCCAATCGGACCGTTGGGCAAAAGCGCCCACGAGGTAAGCAGTTCACCAGCAAATTCATCGGGCAGACCTGAGATCAAATCAAAATTCCCTTGAGCCGCGTCGCCATCTGACGATGCCGATTCCTCCGCGAAAATTTCGGACAGGGCTCGCTCAAAACTAGCAGCGTCGTTGGCTCTTCGGTACGAATGAGATTTCGACGACAGACTATGCGCCGCCTGCATGTCGACACCAATCACATCGACAACCACTCCCCGGGACACCATTTCGCTTAAATGCTGATCCAACAACCAACCATCGGTTGCCTCACCGTCTGTTACGACCAATAACCGGTAGTCGCCATAGGGCTGACCTGTGCGTAGATGCAACAACTGATCCATGGCGGCAATCATCGCCTGGCCTAACGGCGTGCCTCCATCAGCATTAACATTCTCCACTTGCTGAAGTGCGGTCGTCCGATTCAGCTCGGCAAGCGGAACCAGCCAACCCTGCTGTCGCGCGGCACCGTTGAGCAGCATAACGCCAAAGCGAGTCCCTTCGGGCAGCTTGCGGATCACTTGCTGGAGGGCGTTTTTGGCAACTTCAATGCGTGGCCGGCCTCTCCCTGCGTCAGCCATCACCTGCTGCATCGAACCGGAATCGTCCAGGATGACCACAACCACACTGTCACCGGCCGTTGCTGAACCGACCCAGCTCAACAGAATGAGGCTTGCAAGCACTTTGGCCCAAAACTTAGGCAAAGGCAATGCTTGACTAGCGGTTGCATATCGATCGCTCCGCGAAACCGAAAAGGAATTCGACATTCGTCAGCTCCTAGGTTTTGGTCCAGATCAGAAATTAAAATCAGACGGCGTGATCGCTTCTGCTTCGACTCTCACGATGCGGAATTCAACGCGCATGTTCTCTTTGGCCTCTTCTATATTCCTTGGCTTGGCGATCAGAGGCTCCGAAACACCAGCGCCAGCCGGAACTATTTGCGAAAGGTCCAAATTTACCTTTTCTGATTTGGCATATTTGGCCACCGCATCTCTGACCGCTTCGGCCCGCTTCATGCTCAAGTTCAGAGCGGCTTGCATCGTAACCAGAGGATCTGACTTACCACCGCTGAACGAGCCTTTTTGCACCAAATCGATCACCTCTTTGGTATTGGACAGATCCAACGGCTTGCCGTTGTAGAAGTACCTAAAATTGCCAGCCGATCCGGTCTGTTTGAGTATCCCCTTTTCTAAACCGGCTTGGACCAAATCGATCAACGTTTTGGTGGGATCAGAATGGCCGCGTATGACCACCTTTGCGTTGCCAAAGGTGCTTGCGGCCTTGATTGCTCGCTGAAATTCGGCACCGTACCTGTCGGCGGAAAACTCTTGGACATTGGGTTCAAAATTGATCGTGAAACTGACGATCGTATTGGCATCCAGATTTTCGCCAAAGAACTGGTCGGACGATTCGGCCGATGGTGCAAATCGCTCAGCCTTGCTTGGCTCGACATATTCGATTCCGGCCTGCTTGGCGATCTGCTTGTAATCGAACCCAGCCGGTTCGAAACCAAAACGCTTGTCGGCATAGCCCCAACTGGTCGCCAAGTCCAACGATTCGGACATCTTACCATCAAATCCGCTCAGGTTACCCTTGTCTTGGAAAAAGGCGATCTGGCCAGGCAGTCCTACAAAGGCACAATCCAACAGCAGTCCGTGAGCATCCACGTCTAGAGTGGGTAGTACCTGCTGGCCAAATGTTTTTTGGCTCAGAGTCAGAACGCGCCGATAGTCCTCTGACATTTTCTTGCTGTCTTCAAAACCCTTTCGCATGGCCACCAGTTTTTGAGTTGCAGACAGGTAGCCGGCTACAAATTTTTCTACCGTGGCCTTGTTCGCGTCGTACCAGTCTCTGCGCACCGCATAAACATCGGCGATCGAACGACTCATTTGCTGAGTGCTATTGACCATGTGTGCGCCTTCGACCGTTCCCTCGGCACCGCTGCCCACCGAATCAAATCCGCTGGTCAGTCCAATTAAATCGGGTGTGATGACACAGCATGCCGAGATAGTCGGATCCTTTCGAAACGCCTCGGCTGGCCCATTCTCTCCCGTCAAGTCGGCTACCCAGTGAATCGTCACGTCGTCTTTGGTCAGTTTGGCCGCCGCCAACGAGTCATACAGTAAACCAACGTGCGGCCCTCCCTTCTGGCAGGCAATCTTCTTACCTTTTAAGTCATTTAGCGAACGAATATCTTTGCGTCCGACGATATGGTCTCCAGCGCTCCATGAAAGTTGCAAGACGACGACCGGTTTGGTTCGCGGATCAGCTCCAGTCACCTCGCTAGCCAATCCCAACATGTGCATCGTTCCACGCAAGAAAGGTGTCTTACCAGACATGTAGTTGCGAACTTGACCAATAAAATCGTCACCTGGGACCAACTTCAAATCCAAGCCGAGCTCTTGGTAGATCGAACCTTTGATGGTTTTCATATCCCCGTTGGCTAGAAACGTAGCGACATCTCCGCCCCAGGTCAGATAGGCTACCTCGGTAGGCCCAGCCGGTACGGCTCCCACTTTTACAGGCCCCACCAGCCCTTTGAAATTCTCTTGAGCAGTCAAGCCCGGCAATCCAAGAGCACTGCCCAGCAGAATCATGAATCCCAATAGCCATGTACGCAGCATCTCATCATCCTCATTTGTATAGGACCAATAAATTATCACATCGCGCAAACAGAGTTGGTCTGCACACAGTTCTCAGCGACTACGCAGTATTTGACGAAACCAATTCATTGATAGCTCAATCTTCGAATTTGTGCCTATGCCATTTGGTCTTACAAGCTGCATGATTATTTTATCCACTGTCCTGGTTCATCGATTCGCCAAATACCACGATCGTTAGTATTATTCCAAAAAAACCTGTCAGGTAGCAGAAGATGCCTTTCGTTTCCGTCTTCAAGCTCTATGAGGACAAAATAATCGTTTCGCTCGATCTCACGGTGAATTCGTTTAATCTTATTGGTATTTTCCAGCCACACGCCGTTAGGCAGCTTAGAAAATACGCGTCCTGAAACAGTGTGAAACTCAATCCGCCGCAAAGCTTGCCACCGTTTCTCACGCTTGTCCCAATACTTCTTCACCACATCACCGCGCTTAATCGTCTCGAAGAACGCCTTAGCATCTACATCAGCAGCATCGAACTTCAAAACCTCTTCCCAGCGGGTGGCGGCCTGCGAGAGGTCACCAGCGGCAATGGAAGATTTAGCCAGCATCTTAAGCGAGGCAATCAACTCTGCATCGCAAGCCATAATGGCCTCATTGAACGAGGCTTGGGCCGCAGCGAGATTGGCAGCAGCTTCTGTATGTACTGCGCTGCGTCGCTCTAGAGCCTCTTGGACAGTGGCTGGTGGTGGCGCGGCTGACGTAGCGCTAGAATCATCTACTCCTTCAGCGGGCTGTGCCAGTGGATCCTGAGCGGCTATAGGTCGCCGGAAGAAATGTGTCGGGCAAATAATTATGAGCAAAAGGAAGACAGAAATGGTTAGTGTAGCACGCATCAGTTCGTTCCTTCGTGGGTAAAGTGGTTATGGCGGTAATTTAATGCTCCTTGCTAATTTGGCAATCGTCGGGTGCATTCCGCACTTTGAAAAAAGTGGAAAGCTGTCATGCTGGCGGATTGGGATTTTAAGCGTCAGGTCTTTTAGGAGGCTACAAATTCGAGTAGATAGCCACGGATAGCAAACTTAGTAGAAAGATTTCTGGTTT
>JBIIJD010000093.1:0-15227 GCA_044234105.1 Aureliella sp.
TAACCTGGCATTTTCGATAAACGTTTTGCCAGTCTCTTCGACTTCGATAGAGCCCGGTACTTCGTCCAGCGAAAGCAACTGGTAGCCTAGCGGTTCAAGCAGGCTACGCAGTTCAACAACTTTTTTTAGATTATGACTTCCTAGTACTAACGTCTTGGATGAAATCACTTCAAGTCTTCCCGCACGCAAAATCATGAATCTCTGGTTCCGACACGCGGCAGTTCATAAGGAATCAGCCGCAGTCTTAGGGTGACTACTTGAACAACGAGCCACCATAGATCTTGGAGGTCGTGGTTCGAGGGACAGCTAGTGGCTTGCCTTCAATGTCAAATGGTAAACGAGCCTCAGAATTTAGCGAGACGGTACGGCTGACCGCACCCGTGGTTGGGTCTTTAGCGGTGACTTCTCGGTATCCGCAAAAGCGATTCAAGATAGCCGTGATTCCAGGATCGTACTCAAATTGGCCACCTGATATTTCGCGCCCAAGTGAATCAAAACTACCAATCATAACGTAACTTCCATAGCGATCATGGAACTCGTATGCTTCCACACCCTTGCTACGAAGCGATTGTGTCATCTTGTGAGCCTTATTTGCAGCGCGATCCAGCGCAGTGCCAGGATCGGAACTCTTGGCTTTCGCTGCCACAGTGACCACCTCGGGGCCACGAAACGAGGCTACCCTGACGGTGAAACGACCTGGGCAGTCTAACAAACTGTACTCGATCCACTGCTGTCGATTTAATTCCTGGACAAAGCTATCGACCTTGGGAGCCTGAAAAAAATCGTCTGGCAGCTTAGGATTGCGAGTCAAGAAGGCAATTCCACGCTGATCAAAACCTTCGATTTTACTCTTGGGTTGAAAGGCTCGCACTTTGGTTAGTACTTGTTCGATTTGCGGGTCTTCTTTCGAATGGAATTCACCGACCAGAACGGCTACTGAACGCTGCTCTTGATCATTGGCGTATTTGATGGATAACTGCTTTGGAATCAGCTTGCCGTAATCATCCGTATGGATTCGTTCGGTCACCGCCAACTGATCAGCTTCGTCGGTCGATTTCTCCATGATAAAGGCTGGGACCCCCAGCGCCGCCTGAAGCTCGCGGGCCAGTGCCGTGGCGCTAGCCTGAGCATTGCTGCCAATGAATGATCCGGCCAAGATCAGCCATGGACCGTGGCTATCTTGCAGCGTTAGGTCTTGTGCAGACCAGTCGCGCCGTTGGAGCAGTCGCTTGAGAAAAGGCTGCTGGGCATAGAGGCTTGGAGCGGTAACAAAACAGAATAGCACTAACAAGTAGGGAATCCTTCTACTGCGAATTTGCTTTTCCATCGAGACATTCCTTTCTATCAAAACCTCTTAGGCTTATTTGGCTTGTTGTGCAGCTTCGCCGTGCAGCGGATACACGATTACAAGGGGTAGATAGCAAGAATCTGAGCCCAAGGCCACATCAAAAGAGTAAGTTCAGTGCTAGCATTGTCTTGAGTGTTGAGGTGGTTGGCGTGATTGGGGGTCAATGGAGTGGGTGGGGTGATTGGGCTTGGTTTTATGAATAACTGAAGATTGTCGATTGCTGTGACCTGAATTGTAAAAGTGACTGTAGCGATTGTGCCGATGAACTCTAGGAGCCAACGGCTGTTGCTTGATCAGTCTCGGGCCTACCGGCGTTAGATAGCAATGGATGCTGTAACTACAAGAACGGGTGAAAAAATGTTACGAATGGGCATGCGATCTACACTTCCAAAACTCGGGCGGTGCCTTCCTATCAGGTTTGCCAGTGCCGGTCTTTTCTGCATGTTGGCCAGTCTTGGTCGGATGTCACCTGCGCAGCAGAACCTGCCTTACGTACCGCTTGGCAGCGATACATCCAGTCGAGCCGTAAGGGCGCCAGTCGACCAGCCGACCGTACCCAACAGTTCGTCCACGCTGAAGACCTACAATGTTTCAAGTCAAATGATCGGAACGGTTGGAGCACACCTGCAACTGAAGTATCACCAACAACCTGGCGTCACGGTAACAACGGATCCAACCACGGGCCAGTTGATGATCATGGCACCACCCGAAATCCAAGCAGAGGTGGACCAAGCTATTCAGCGGTTGATTCAGACCAGTGGCGTACAAGCCGGTGATCAAGGCAAAGTAGCTTTGTCACAGGGCGAGGCAACTTACCAACTGGTCAATCTAACTTGGCGCGATTTGGAATACGCTTTGGGGCGATTGGCTGGGGACAAGCTGGCGGTCACCACTGAACGCAACGGAGAATTGGCTCAGTTAAAGATTCAGAATCAGCACGGAGTTCACGATGTGCTGCGTATCGATCGTCGCGCCAATCAAGTGACGATCTTAGGCCCCAACCCCACGGTTTCTGGATGGTCACACATTATTCGAAGCTTAGACCGCGGACAAGTTGACCAACTAGCCACGACTCACATTGTTCCACTAGCACCTGCCCAGCCGCGTAGTCTTCGGCGCATGATCCACCTGGTCAACGCCACGATAGCTCAGCAGGATGAACCCACGGAGGATGAAGAAACACCTGCGGCTGGCACTGAGGAAGCAGTGACGGCTCTGGGCAGTGTCGAATCGTTGTCGAGCGCTAGTGGTTTGTTAGGGGATGTCCAGATCGAAATCGTTCAGGACATCGGTCTGATTATCGTCAAAGGAGCCAAGCGCGATGTGCAACGCGCTTTGCAAGTTATCGAGCAGATCAAGTCTCAGGCAAAGCTGACCGAGCCGGTGATCGAGGTTCTGCAACTCCAGTTCGCCAACTCAGAAGCGGTGGCCGACGAGGTGAATCGACTGTATGAAAGCGTCTATCAGGCACGTCAGGGTACCGTCAGCGTAACCGCTCTGGTCCAGCCCAACGCACTGCTGATCATTGGCCGTAAAGAGATCGTCGAGTCGGTAAAGACGTTGATTGCTAAGCTAGACCAGCCGCTCAATCCTAACGATCAAATGAAAGTGATTCGACTCAAGCACGCGCCGGCAGTCGACATGGAGACTCGAATTCGCGACTTCTTTGTTCAGCGTCCGGGCTCAGATCAAGAGAATCGAAAAGCCATGGGAACACGAGTCCGGATTTCCAGCGACTATCGCACCAACGCCTTGATCGTCCAGGCGGCACCACGCGAACTAGCCGAAGTTGAGAAGATGGTTGACGAGCTGGATGTGGAAAGCAGCGAAACAGAGAATCGTGTGCAGGTTTTCCGATTGAAGCATGCTTTGGCCGAGGACTTGCAGCGTGTTATCCAGCAGATCATCACCGGCCAGGGCAACATCGGAACGGGTGCTGGAGGTGGTGGAGCGGGAGCTGCATTATCCAACTTGACATCTGGCGGCAGCGGCGGTGCAGGTGCGGGCCAAGCGTCGGTGCCCAGTAGCCGACTGAGCATCGTCACTGTTGATGGTGGCAAAGTGGACTCGGGAGTGCTGGCTGGAGTCGTAGTCACCGCTGACCCAAGCGTTAACGCTTTGGTGGTTAAAGCTCCTGTGACAAGCATGGAGTTGCTCAGCAAATTGATCGAACAATTGGATACGCTGCCCAGCGCGGAAGCTCGCGTCAAAATCTATCAGTTACGGAACAGCGATGCCACAACGGTGGCGTTGACCTTGCAAAATCTATATGGATTGGCACCCACAGCCGGCCAGGGAGCCCAGTTCAGCTTGCAGAATAACTTTGTGAATAACTTGGCGCCCAGCGGACTAACCGGAGGAGGTGAAAGCTCGTTGGTTCAATTGCGTATCACTCCAGAAGCGCGAACCAACAGCGTGATTGTCAGTGGCGGTGAGGCCGACCTACGAGTATTGGAAGCCATGATCTTGCGACTAGACGAAGACGTGTCGGACTCCCGCCGATTTGAGGTTGTGTGGCTGCGCAACGCTACGGCAACCAACGTATCTGACGCGCTAACGACTTATTTCCAAAACTATTTTCAGACGCAATCACAACTGGTTTCTTCAGGAGTCATCAGTGCTCAGGAAGCTCTGAATCGCCAAGTCTTGGTGGTACCAGAGGTCGCCACCAACAGTTTATTGATAAGCGCCAGTCGCGAACTATTCGAGACGGCCATGAGGCTGATCGAACGCATGGACCGCCGTCCACCCATGGTTTCGATTCAGGTTATGTTGGCGCAAGTTGAGCTGGAAGACGGTTTTGAGTTGGGAGCTGAGTGGGGTGTCCAAGACAGCATTTTGTACAGTCGCGGCAGTGCTACCGCAGGGACCTTGGGCTCTCCCATTTTTAATTTGCGTCCCCCTTTGGTGGCTCCGGCGAACGCAAACAATCTGGCCGGGCAGGGGTTGAGCAGTCTTGGAGTTGGACGTACCAACGCAGACGGCGTGGGAGGATTGGTACTATCGGCATCTAGCGAATCGATTGGTGTTCTGGTTCGAGCCCTTCAGACAGCCAATCGACTTCAGGTGCTCAATCGACCGCATCTCACAACACTCGATTCGCAGATCGCTTCTGCCAATGTTGGAGGCTTGGTGCCGCGTGTTACCGGAATCAGTCAGGCTCAAGTTGGCGTGCCTCAGCAAATTTCAACTACCGACGTGGAAGTTGGATTGATTCTGCAAATTCGACCCCGTGTCAGTCCTGACGGCTTGATTCTCATGGAAGTCGGAGTTGAAAATTCTGAGGTAGGTGACCCGAATGCTGGCATCCCCATTGGGTTCGGGCCCAATGGCGAGGTGATTCGTTCGCCAATTATCAATCAGACTCGTGCCGATACAGTAGTCAGTTCCTATTCCGGGCAAACCGTAGTATTTGCAGGACTGATCTCCAAAACTCGCGGTTCCACGCGCCGTCAAATTCCGATACTTGGCAGTTTGCCGTGGGTAGGAGCCGCATTCCGTTTTGATACAGAAACAGAGAATCGTAAAGAGCTAATTGTGGTGCTGACTCCGCGAATCGTGCAAACTGACGAAGACTACGAAATGCTGAAGGAAGTTGAAACTTCGCGCATGAGCTGGTGTTTGGCCGATGTGCTGAATGTTCACGGAGACGTTGGCTTGTCGGGTGGCAACGGACTGTGGGGGCCTGCGAGATCTCAAGTGCTGTACCCAGACATGCCACCAGCTCAACTGCCTGATCGTAGTTTCCTTCCACGCGGTGATTATCAACCGCTGCATGGTGAGCCGGAGGGCTACTATCAAGAAACGGTTCCTTACAACGAGCCGGGTCAAGTGATGGAAGCGCCTACCGTGCCAGCTCCTGGTGGCGAGTCGGCTCAGCAGGCTCAAGCGGGATTACAACCTGCCGTTTACGACTCTCCGCAACCGGTCATTCAGCCTTCGCAGTTCAGTAACCCTGGTCAGTCGGTGATTCAAGCTTCAGCACAGCCAATGACGGGCGCGACTGGTGTGCCCGGACAACCGGGACTGCTAGAACCCACGCCTTCTGTGCGGCGTTAAGACCTAGACCTATCCTCATCCCATCTCCACCAGTTTTGCGTAGGAGCTGGTTGTCGAAAAAAACAGCGTTTACTAAGTACAAGTATTCGGAAAGAAGATCACCATGTGGCGCAGAGAAAAATTCCAGATCACGCTGCTGACTTTTTCTTGTTTGTTCATGCTTGCTGGTTGTAGTTCGTGGACTCCGAAGTCCAAGCCTGGACCTCGCACGGTCTGGAATCCCACGACCTGGTTTAACAAGGAGTATCAGCAGCCGGCTTCGCTCGCAACGATCTGGAAGGCAGATCAAATCCAACAACCCGGACAACCTGCACAGCGAGGTTTTGGAGCCAGTGTCTATTTCTACAACGAACGCTCGCAGGCGATTCCCGTTGAAGGGGATTTGGTGATTCACGGATATTTGACCACACCAAGTAGTCGTAAGCAGCCTCACGAAGAACCTGACCAGAAATTCACGTTCTCGACCGAGCAACTGGCAAGTCAGTTTTCTCCGTCTGATATGGGAGCATCGTACAACATTTGGGTGCCCTGGGACGTGGCTGGTGGGTTTCGCGAAGAGGTGACGTTAATTGCGACTTTCAAGTCCAAGAATGGCGGTGTAGTTCAGGGCTCACCGACACGGCTTTTCCTGCCGGGGGCTTCTCGTTCACCTGAGAATGACCCACGTGGTATTCCCGAATCCGTTAAGCAAGTTTCTTACCAACAGCGCAGCATTCCCACCTACGATGTTAGCCCAGCTCCCGAAAAAACCACGACGCGCATTACGACCATCGAGATACCTAGCGAGTCCAAATTGTCCAGGCCGTCGGAGGGCATTAGCGTGGGTGGTGGCGACAGCGGTAGGGGACAGTCGCTTGACGTCGGAGTCTCTGTGGGCGGCTCACCGGCGCGCGGCTTGGGTAACTCATCCGGCAATTATCAACTTCAGGCACTAACACCGCCGATGAAGTAGACCCATTTAGACGAAGTCATTCTACTGGGCCGGGACTTCCTCCGCGTAGGCGGAATTATTTCTAGAAGATGATTGCTGTTGTGATCCAGCTAGCCCGCTGAGATCCACTTCAAATACTCCCGGTTCCAGTAACAGCAACTGCTTGAGCAAATCTGCATCTGCCGCTTTAGATAGCTTTCCGGAAGCTACCGCTTTCCTACCGATCAGCTCGACGTTGATTCCGGCAAACCGCTGAGGCTCAGGTAGCCGCGAGAGGTTTACTCGAGCGGCTTGGGTTCGCACTTGAGCACTTGGAGCGGGAGGATCGAATCCCAGTTTGACTGTGGTCCGCATCTGCTGTTTTTGTTGCTGCTGTGAGTTCATGTTTCCAAAGCCGCGATTTCCTCCGAAGCTCATGCCCATCCCCATGCCCATGCCAAGGCGCCCCATTCCAAAGCCACCCATCCCCATACTGTTCGTCATTCCCATGCTGTTCATGGAACCGTTACCCATCCCGCGAGAGTTTGGGGATACGGCACCAAACACAGGATCGAATTCAAAAGCGCTGCCAAAACCAGCATTCGAAGCGCCACCTTGCGACATCCCACCGGAGTTGCCGGTCCCCTGCCCTGTGCCAGAGCTGCGGTTAGATTGACCCGTCAGACCTGAGCCGGTTCCGCCCTGTCCGCTGCCGGTAGAAGTGCGTCCGGTTGAATTGTTACGAGTCCCAAATTGGGCTAGGCTGCTGTTGGCTAATGTAGCAGTCAATATCAGCCAAGCAGTAAGTTTTAGGGTCATGGTCATCTTCCAGTACCGATGTTGTTTCTCCACCCAGGAATCAATAATCTTTATCTTATGAAGCTGATTCGGCTAAAGCAACTAAGGGCTGGAACGTTCGAGCCATATTGCCGGATAAAAGGGTTGTGACACCCTATTTTGACCTTAGGCGAGCGGCAATTGCCAACTTGCCCGTAGCTACCCGTCGCCAGACGGTGGTTGTGTAGGGCCTCCAGCGTCTGGCGACGGTAGCTACATTCCTGCCGCTCGCCCTGAGGATAGGATCTGTTGGCGTCCATTTAGAGCTGGAATGTTTTCAGACGTGTCAATAATGCTTGACCATTTTGGTCTCTGGCCAACAACCCTGCCAGCCATTTGCGGTAGAATAGTGATGCTGACAACAACTATTTGGGAGATTCTGTACGTTGCGCAGGAGCGGTAAATCGATGGCTGGCACCAAAACTATATTTAAATTGGCCTGGATTCTGGCGTGCTTTCTTGGATGGTACTCCAACGAACCTTATGAATTGCGGGCAGCAGAAGGCAAAGGCGAAAAGCTAACGGCACCTCAGTTGTTTCCCGAGAAGACTTTGGCCTACGTACGAGTCGACGACATGCGACAACTACGATCGGCCTACGAAAAAAGCTCCTACGGCAGACTTTCCAACGACGAGCAGCTCAAGCCGATCTTGGGTGATTTCTACGGTGGGCTAATCAAAGCTACTGAAGAGATGACCGGCGTGGTTGGATTGAACCTGGATGAATTCTTGTCGATCCCCAGTGGAGAGCTGGCCTTTGCCTTGTTGTCGCCTGGCAAGAAAGCAAAGCCTGCGCAGGTGAGAAACGAAGAAGGAGAACTGCAGGACCTTCCTTTGGTGCCGCCGGTGGTAGCCATGATGATTGACGCGGGTGACGAAATTGCCAGTATCCAGGTGATGTTACAGCGCATGGGGGCAGATGCTGGGCAGGAAGCTGAGCATTTGCAGAAAGATGTTAGCGGATTGATACTGCACAGCTACCAAAGCAAGGCAGACGAAAGTCAGCAGTTCTCTTACTTTATCGATCAAGGTGTGTTCATTGCCTGCACCAGCATGGACTACATTCAGGACTTGGCTCAAATTTGGTTGGGCGAGGCTGGGCAGCGCAAGACGCTTGCCGACAATCAGCGATTTCTCACGATCATGAAGCGCTGCGTGGGCACGGAAGGCGAACGTCCGCAGATTTCGTTCTATGCAGACCCGATGGCCCTGCTCCGTGGGATCACGCCAGCCAGTCCACAATCCGCCATGATGCTGGCCATGCTGCCGCCGTTGGGCCTGGATGGTCTGGAAGCTATCGGCGGCAGTTGGATTGTGGCTCCCGCAGATTTTGATTCCATCGGTCACATTCATGTTTTAATGAGCAGCCCGCGAAGGGCGATTCTGGATCTGGTGCGACCTAAAGAGGGTGACGTGCAGCCGGAGGATTGGGTGCCAGAGTCTGTATCTGGTTACATGACGATCAACTGGGACCTGCAGTCGACGCTTAAAGGCATCCAGCAGATGTTCAACCAATTTCGCGGCTCGAACGCTTGGCAAAATGAGGTGTTTGGGCCAGCCGCAGACCAATTGGGTTTTGATATTCAGGAGGAGATTTTTGATCAACTCGAAGGCAGGATCTCGATCATGCAAGGATATGTTCGGCCAGTAACTGCCAATTCTCAATCGACCGTGTGGGGGATTCGGTTCAAAAACATCAAGCAATTCGAATCCGATATTCTTCCCAAGCTGATGGAGCAGGCCCAGCAGCGCGGGCAGGTGACCAGTGAAGAAATTGGCAAGCTGACAGTCCAAGTGTTGATACCCAGTCAGTCCAATCGTCCAGAAAACGTAGTCGTCCCTTTGCGAGATCAGGAGACCTGTGTTACCGTGATCGACGACTATCTGGTAGTCAGCGACAGCCGCTACATGATGCAGCAAGTTGCTGACGTCTTAGAGGATCCCGATTTGCGGCTAAACCAGTCGTTGGAATTCCAGTTGATTCATGACCGAATCACTGAGCAGTTGCAGGGTAAGAATGCCAGTGCCGTCACTTTTGATAGGCCCGAACAGGCGCTGCAGCAGTTTTACGAAATGGTGCGAGATCCAGAGAACCGAGCCAAGTTTAGGGAGCAGTCAAAGAATACGCCACGCCGTGACAGACCAACCGGTAATGCTCGAATGGATGAATTGCGACAACGATTCGCTGGCTCGAATCCGGTACTAACCGCCCTGGAGCAGGCCATGGAGAAGCACGAACTGCCACCGTTTGCCGAGATATCCAAATACATGGCTCCCAGTGGAGGCTATTTAGTCGAAGAAGATTCTGGCTTGCACTACACCACCTTCACGCTCAGGCGAGATTAGCCTCTACTCTTTGAATTGGAACTGGCACAAGATGGGATTTTGGGGACTCAGAAAGATGGAATTGTCCGGCTGAGTTGTATCTGAGGCAGGAGTGTCCCCCAGCAATGGCGAAGCAAAGGGCTCCGATGGCTGCGTGGGATCGGCATCAGTGAAGTCCAATTGACCATTGTGATTCAGATCTAAGAATGTGGCTGCGATGTACTGGCCAGGAGGCAAAACCATAAAGACCGTGGTCTTACCGCTTGGATCAAGCAAGTAGGTTTGTTGGTAAGCAGGCTTCTGTTCCTGTCCTACATGGGCTCGATATAACAGGATTAAGCCAGTTTCGGTAGCGAATTTGGAAGGTGCTTCGATCTGAACGACCAGTATACAGTTCTGTTGAGGAATCGTCTGAGCCATGATTGGACGGTTATTGTCGTTGGCAATGGATAGGTCCAACTGCCATTGTTGATACCAAGCAAGGCTGGCAATCAAAAATGCAGACGAAGCTGCTGCCAATAGCCAAAGGCCGTGATTGCGTTGCCAGATCTCGATCAAGTGTCTAAGCATGGGCTGAGCAATCTGTAAATCAACTGTGCCAAATATATTGTTCTGTCATGCTAAAAAATAAACGGCCCGCAATCGGGGCCGTTTATCAATTTTCGTGATCGATGACCAACAACACCGCTTTTCTGATCAGCTTGGCTATGGTCAGCCCGCGATCCGTTCGTTGTAATGAAACGAACGGTTGTTGGCAAGCTGTGGCTAATAAAGCAACTGTAATCCAGCGGTAAATCCGTGCAAGAGAACTTCGTCATTGTTGCGAATGCCAGGCCCCGAAAACAGAAGATTTCCGGCCTCGTCCAGGATAAATCTTTCTGGACGCTGGTTGGGAACAGTGGCTACTTCGGAGAGATACCAGAGTTCATAGCCACCGCTGATGCGAAAGCTGCGTGTACACTGGTAGTGACCAAAGACTCCCAACTCGATCAATCCTGCCAAATCAGTTTCGTCGGCGCCACCACGAGATGTCACCGCATCGTTGACGTAAATCGTTAGATCGCGGCCAGAGATGTTCCCGAACAGTCCCAGCTTGCCTTTGATACTAACCGACGTTTTTAGACTTGTTACGTAGAACAGATCGCCACCGATCTGACCTCCGAAGAGGTCGTTGTCAATATAGTCGGTGTAGGCTGCGCTGGTAGCCGCAGGTGCTGGAAGAGAACGTTGGGCCACCAAAGCATAGTCCTCTTCGTAGTTCAGATAGCGGAAGCCAATCAGCGTCGACACCGCGTCCCAAGCCCAAAGTCGGCGATTGAATTCAAAGCTCTGCATTTCGGCGTTCCAGGTCTGCTGATGTCGATCTGCGGAATCAAACACCGTGTCAGTCAATGGAGGCACCGCCGGTGGAACTTGGGTATCAATGACCCGGAAGGGGTTATCTATGTTGTCATTCCCTTGCACGTCCCTAAAGCGATTCCATTCGTAACGACCTGTATAAACAAATTCGTATGCGTTCACACAGTCCATCATCCTTCCGGCTGTATACCGACCGCCAAGTTCGAAGTCGAATTCGTTATCGAATCCAAAATTGCTGGTCAGGCTAAATCGTTTGTCTCCGGTGCGTTGCAGCCACAAGGCGTCAAAGCTGGTATACCAACTGATATCACAGCGGTTGCAACCCTGGCCTGTTGGACCACACGCATTTTCGCCTTGGCAGTATTCTTGATAACACTGCTCGGTGAAGTCGGTCACGTACGAAGCGGGTTTGACCGAGGTCTGATCTTGGGTGTGCCGGAACGAGGCATCCACGATGGGGTTGCGCACTCCCGAGGAAACAGGGGCGTTGCCCAAGCTCATGGTGGCTGCACTGACCGGATACTGAGGCATGGATTGTGCTAATCCGCTGCTTGTCGCAGCCATAGTCAGCAAGCTTGCGCTGGCGGCTATCTGTATTGCGTTAGTCCATCGAGCACAGGTATGGACTACAAGTCGTGTTAAATTCAGGATTTGACGCATGTTAATCCTCGATTCGGCATCCTTGCTAGTGGGGTCGCCTGGCAACTCAGTTCAGTCTTTGCAGCCTGGCGTTTTTTGGGTTTCGGGCGATAGGGTCAGTAGAAATCAAAAAGTTTTCAATTGATCTTTCACGGGCATCAATGTGGTCTTACGTACAAGTTCAAGGATTTTCCGAGCACTGGACTCAGAATCGGCTCGTCCGCTCACCACTAGGTTCTGTTCGCGTCGAGTCAGTCTAACATCGGAACTTGGGTAAAGCTGCTCGATGGTTTTCGTCAGGCCATCCAGCACAGAGTTCAAGTCGGACGCAGCGGAGCCGCTGGTACCTACCTGGACTGCGTAAATTTTGACTTGACGCTGGCCGTTGCTCTCTTCGATCACGGCGACTCGAGTTGTTCCTTCACGGAGGCCAACAAGAGTGCAAGTTTGAGTACCATTTTGCATGACTTGGCAAATATCTTCATGTTCGACTGACACGCCAGCAATCTTGCCTTCAGTTTTCAAGCTGGCCACGCTCTTTGGATTGACTGTGATTTCGCCGGCTTGAACCTCTTTCCCGCTACGGGCCTTATCCTGGCTTTGAGTATGATTGGCCTGCATCAATTTCTGTAGTGCTGCCGCTTCACTGTTGCCAACTGCCGGTTGAACCAACATGGGGACAAGCGGTGGACGGGGGGTGCGTGGCTGGCTGGCGACTTCATCTGCATTCAAATTCAGCTTCATCGCCTGCGGTTGTCGTGAGCGTCGGGAAGAAGCCTGGCTTGGCAACTCAGAGGTCCCGGTTGATGGTGCCAATCGATTTTGTGGAAAAGCCGGAGCGACTTGGCTTTCAGTTCCAAATGGCGAAAGCTCAGGGCTGGCTATCGAGTTGTTCTGAACGATCCTACTGGAAGAATCCGGTGTGTTTGACCTATCTCGCAGCGAAAATCCTTGATGGACCTTAATCAATTCTGGCTTGCGCAATGCCGGAGTGCCGGCTCGATCGGATACAGTTCCAGATGCGATCTGATCATCGCTGTCCTGACAATGATCGCTGTCCTGACAAGTCGAATTCTGCTGATCGTCGTCAATGAAGCCTGTATCATCGGACAATTGAAACTCAGTCTGCGCATCGTCGCCTTCCGATAAAGGGCTGACGTTGCAAACTTGCGAGTCGTCCAGGCTGATCGAATCGACCAAGTCCTGAGGATCGACTGAAGCATCACCTTCGTAGGCTGTTGCCGCCACTGGAACCTGTGGAGTCGGAATCGCAGATTGGCTCAAATGAATTGCAGCCGTTACTGGTCTAGCTTCGCTGATATGGAAATTGGTTGGTGCTTGATTTGGCCGAGATAGTTCGGTGGTTCGCGAGTCTCTATTGCTTTTCAGTCCCAGCCAGCGCTGCACGACCTTGGCACCCGCTGGAGGTGCGATCGTCTGTGAGTATTCGGCTGTGGGCGAATCGTCAAAAGGGTACTCAGGCAATTCAACTTGCGAATTTTCGCCCGTACGTTCATAGGGTGGAATGTTGGGAGCACCGGCAATGGGCTGACCGCTCCAAGCTGTCGAGCCAGTTGTCAGCGTCACCGAAAGCGCGATCTGTAGTGATCTTCGTAGGATCTTAGTGCCTGCCGATGATTTGCAGCGATTCATGCCAGAGCCCTTACGGAGCGGTTACAGTGGATTGGAGTCGAGCTAGCACCCCGCAGGGAGGCAGCAATTTTGCTTGCTAATTAGCAGCCAAGATTGCATTCAAAGACTCAACGTCCAAATGTGTGAACACAACGCGAACCTACAATCAGGCGCGTTACAGCAGGATATCGGGAAGTGGAACTGTAAAAGTTGAACGATTTTTCCGGCGGCGCCTGTTGTATCGATAGAAACAGATCATCCGAGCATTCGGACTGGGAGAAATTACCTAGCGGAACCAAAAAGCTATCCAGTAATTTTCTCGGCCAGACGGCCGCGATTGACATAGACTTCAATTGGCTCAGTCACAGCTACTAAAAAATTGTCCCCTTCTTCCCATTTTTAGTTCCAGAGGTTTCAAATGCGTTTGTTGCTAGCATCAGTTCTTTCCGTGATTGGTTTTGTCGACTTAGGCACAAAATGCTTGGCGGAAGAGTTTCTGTTGGTGGATCAATCCGCTTGGCCAGGGAAGCTGCTGGCGACTCGTGGCGAGAATATTGAGACCATTTGGCAGCGAGGGGCCAGTGTTGATCAACGAGACGTGCCTAAAATCCAAAGTTTGACCAACCTTCCGGATGGTGGGCTAGCATTTTGCAGCGGATTGGACCGTAGCGTGATTCTGCTTCGAAACGGGCGAGAGACGCAGCTTCATCATGGAGGATCGCTGGTGCGTCAAATTCGAACCGACATCAATGGAGATCTCTATTGGAGCGGATTGGAAACCCCCATAGATAGCAATCCGTTGCCTGATGGCTATATCCACCGAAGAAGACATGAAACGGGACAGGTCGAAACGCTAATCACTTTTTCGCAAGAACTGGTCGGCAAGGACTGGTGGGGAGCCTTGGATGTTCGGGACGGAGTGGTATTCGTGGCAACGCTCAAATCGCCAGCACGACTTTACCGTCTGGAAAACTCGATACCCAAGTTGATCGCGAATCTACCTATCGCGGTTTCCGCGTTTCGCTTTGAGTCGGACGATGCGATATTGGCCACAGATGGCAACGGAAAAATCTATCGGTTCACTGACCTGTCTCGCCCTGCGGAATTTCAAGTCTTATGGAGCGGTCAGCAGCGATTTGTGGATTTTGTCAAAAGGCCAGAGAGTCGTGGATTTTGACCGACCGACTTGTCTAAGTTGTTACCTCAATTTTCTCTACAGTCTAACTCATTAGGCCGAGCAGATGCAACTTGCGTTGGCGGGTAACTGAAGAAGTTGTCATGTAACAACGAAAAAACCCTCGGTTGGCGAACCAACCGAGGGCTATAATTGCAATTTGGTTTTGATAAGCTCTCTGCAAGCCAGCTTCTGAGTCTTGCGACGCAGACTAGCCAGGTTATGCTCACGGATAGAGATCGGTCGTTACCGTTCGATCTCTGGATATCCTTAGAAAGGAGGTGATCCAGCCGCAGGTTCCCCTACGGCTACCTTGTTACGACTTAGTCCCAATCGTCGAGCTGACCTTCGGCACCTGCCTCCCTTGCGGGTTGGCTCAGCGACTTCGGGCCCTCCCAACTCTCGTGGCTTGACGGGCGGTGTGTACAAGGCTCAGGAACACATTCACCGCGGTATGCTGACCCGCGATTACTAGCGATTCCAGCTTCATGCAGGCGAGTTGCAGCCTGCAATCCGAACTGAGCGCCACTTTTTGAGGTTTGCTTCCCCTCGCGGGTTCGCTTCCCTTTGTATGACGCATTGTAGGACGTGTGCAGCCCTAATCATAAAGGCCATGAGGACTTGACGTCATCCCCACCTTCCTCCGGTTTAACACCGGCAGTCTCTCTAGAGTCCCCGACATTACTCGCTGGCAACTAGAGACAAGGGTTTCGCTCGTTAAGGGACTTAACCCGACATCTCACGACACGAGCTGACGACAGCCATGCAGCACCTGTGCAAGGGTTCCTTGCGGCACTCCACCCTTTCAGGCAGATTCCCAAGCATGTCAAGACTAGGATAAGGTTCTTCGCGTAGCCTCGAATTAAGCCACATCCTCCACCGCTTGTGTGAGCCCCCGTCAATTCCTTTGAGTTTCAGCCTTGCGACCATACTCCCCAGGCGGAG
>JBIIJD010000155.1:0-4130 GCA_044234105.1 Aureliella sp.
AGGGGTTACTCAGCCTCAAGACTCTCTGGGCATCACTTGCCCGTATTCGTTGAACCGCCCGGTGCGGACCCGCATGCCGTGGTGGTGTGGGGAGGGTGTCCCGAAAGGGACGCCCTTACCCGATTAGCCTTTCCGATGGTCGCGCGCCATGTAACAGAGAAAGGACGAATATATAGTCTACGACAGCGCATGACCGAATGAAAGTAATCCACCGCCAAACCAAAGAAGCCAGCCAGTCGTCCAAGCAAACAACTGCAGCGTGCGCGCCCATCGCAAGTGACCAAGCGGTAGAAATTGTGCGGCAATTCCAATGATTAGAATCGGGCCGCAGCAAGTTGCGATGCGCAGCGACGCAGAAAAACAGCAGTTCTGGAAGTCACGGGCAATGGCTCCAACGAACGGTCCGGAAATTGAACCCGCGGTCGTATAAATTGCGTTGGAAAGGTCGTTCGCGTTTGCGTTCACAGCTGCAAAAACGATCGCCGTAAAAGGTACAAATAAAAGTAAGAAGATGGCAGCGTGGGCTCTCCCGATCGCAAGCCGCTTGCGGTTACAACCTGCCAGCCCGGTTTGAACTGAAGACGACGACGATGCTGTGTATGGATTCGACATTGCATATGGCGTCAATTTGGCGAACTTTTAGTTATCATCGGTCAGCATGTGATAACCCAATAATGAGCAGCCGACGACTTGGACAAATTTTACATAAATTCTAGAATTTGGTCAACAAGTGGGCTACCAAGGAAGATTTGGCTAGCGCGGATAATTCTGTATTGACTCGGTCGCCACTTCGGTAAGCCAGTTTGGGACACACCTCGGAATTGCAGAAATAATATGATTGCAGAATTGACAGAAATCGTCCAGCACGAAAAGCCTGTCGAAGGCTGATCGGGAGTGGTTTCCCAAATTTGTAAAGCAATTTGCCGTGTTTAACCACCAAGGACCTCAACAGTCTCTGGTCTGCTCCAAAGAAAATGTGGTCCGATTTTTGCGATCGATGCTGAATGCGAAAAAGCCGGCTTGGCGGTGATCGGGCCTGCGGATCGACTTCTGAGCAAACGCTAAGGCAGATAGGTTGCAAGAATCTAAGCAAAAGTACACATGCAATCGGGCAAACTGGCTGTTGGCCACAGGGACGATTTTGGCAGAGCTATTGAGGTGTCCTGAGTAGATCCTGCAGTTTACGAAGGCTGCGGCTCAATAATACTCGAATCGCCGCGTCCGACTTGTCCATTTGGTCCGCGATTTGTTGGCTGGTCAGACCATCGACGTACCGCATGCGAATGGCTTGCTGCGCGTCATCGCCTAGCCCGCTGATCGCTTGTTGTAGTCGACTTAACCGAACGTTGCGGCTGAATGCTTCGCTGGGGCTGGTTAGGCTGGCTGCAATCAGTGCTTCCCAACCCAGCTGCGAGTCCTGGCCTGAGCCTAGGCTGCGCTGTCGATGAACGGCGCGTCGTTCCGCTTCGAAATGAAAACGATGAGCGTCCACGATGCGCCGACGCGCCAATTGCCTCAACCAGGCAAGCGGTTCCAATTGCGGGCTGGCTAGTCGCGGCAAGGCGACGATTGCACTGGCGGCAATTTCTTGCAACAGGTCTTCCGGCGGAACCACCTGCTGAAGCTCGGGTCGGCTAAGATGACAGATCAAGCCCAACAATTCTAGCCGATGGTTTTCGATAAACTGCCCTAGCGCCTGGATGTCTCCTCGGCAAATCAGCGGAATAAGATCATCTGTAGACATGCTGAAACCTCTGGCCTGATAGGGCGTGACGGCATTAAAGCGATTCATATCGATTGCTCTATGGAATATACCAAGATTATGCGAAAATGGACATTTCTGGGTGATTGTCTGTGCCTCGATAGCCTCAAATACGTGAATCAGCGAGAAGTGTCCTATTATCGAATAGTAAATCGGTCAAACTAACACAGGTTTGTTAATGTGAGCGAATCGGAACCCTGGCCTGAACTGGAAACTGTTGAAGCCACTTTTCAGCGGATGGATGCTTGCCTTGAACATGCCAGGGGACTGGTTCCGGTGGCGCGAGCTAATCAACTGGTTGACATTTTGCCAGAAGGTTCATTGGAGTCACAGAGGTTCATCTTGGGTGAATTGATCAAGTTGGATATGGGGATCGCAGCCGAAATGGGGCAGGTTCGCGCTTTGGATCACTATTTGCCGGACTGCCAGCGGTGGTTCGAACAGGGCCGTGTGCCAATCGACTTGGTTCTTGAGGAAGTGCAGATTCGAAAAGATTCTGGTGACTCGCCAGATCTGAGCGAATATCAAAAGCGATTTCCTGAATGGGCCGAGGCACTTGCAAATTTCCGGTGGACACCGAGTCAACCTGAGTCCAAAAAGGTTACTAGCGGTTTGATCGAACTGGAATCTGGCCAGTTGATCGATGATTTTCGCATCCTTCGTGCGCTGGGGCGTGGCGCTTTTGCTCAAGTCTATCTGGCAAGGCAAGAATCGATGCAACGCCTAGTTGCCTTGAAGGTGTCTACGATCAGTAGCGAAGAACCGCAGACGCTTTCGCAGTTGGACCACCCCAATATCGTGCGAGTCTACGATCAGCGAGAACTGCCAGCTTATCAACTGTATTTGCTGTACATGCAAGTTGTTTTAGGCGGCACTTTGGCGCGTGTGATTCGAGCTACCAAAGAGTTGGAGATCAGTCAGCTTCAAGGGACTCAGCTTCTTCAAGCCGTCGATCAAGCTTTGATGGAAGTGCAGCAGTTGCCACCAGACAGAGCCAATCACGAATTGAATCCAATGTGCTGGGCAGCGACCACCGCTTGGATTGGAGCACAATTGGCCGATGGACTGCAGGCTGCGCATGATCGAGGCGTATATCACCACGATGTGAAGCCAGCAAATATTCTTTTGTCTGCAGCCGGCTTGCCGCTGCTAGCCGATTTTAATGTCAGCGTGAATCGTACCAGCGGTGAAGAATCTCGCAGCCTGGGAGGGACACTTGCCTACATGTCTCCCGAGCATTTGAGTGCTGCCAAGAATCCGTCGCTGGGCGGCTCGTTAGATCAACGATCCGATCTATATGCACTGGCAATTGTGCTTTGGGAGCTTTGGCAAGGCCAGCGTCCATGGCAAAGCGGATTGCCCGCGCCAGACTGGCAGGCTGCGCTGGACCAACAGTCCAAGCTACGTCTTCGGCCACTTGAGATGCGACGCAAGGACAGCAGCGCGGCAGGTGGTTGGTTGGAACGTGTTCTCCGACATGCACTACAACCCAATTCAGCGGATCGCCCCCAATCGTGCCAGGAGTTGGCAACTCGTTTGCGACTGGCACATCATCCCAAGTTGGCTGCCCGATTTGCGCCAGCCGAGGGAACTTTGCTGAAGCGATTGGTTCGGACACCGGTGCTGCTAGTCACTTCGCTGATTGCCTTTGCCACCAATGGACCGGCGGGTGTTTTGAACTACAACTACAATCGCATCATGATCATCGATAAATTCGAACAGATGCAAGCCTATTTCTCTGCTACTTCGACTGCGCTAAACGCCATCGCCTTTTCTTTTAGCGGTATTTTGCTAGCGCTATTCTGTTGGCGGGTTCGGCTGAGTCTGAATCGCGCTCAAAAAGGCGCTGCCGCATCGGGATCCGATCTGGATTGGGTTTGGAGGTTTGGGCATCGCGCGGCGGTTGTCTGCGGATCGATGTGGCTATTGTTTGGAATCATCTTTCCGTTGACGATGCGATATAACCAGCCGTCATTTGGTTGGCAGGACTTTACTCATTTCTTTATGAGCCTTGCGATTTGCGGTGGCATGGCATTGATTTATCCCTTCTTCGGGATCACGCTGCTTGCCACCTATGTTTATTATCCACAGCTTATTGCGCCAACGATGCGAGATCCAGAATTCGCCAGCCGAGCCCAGTGGCTGAGTCGATTGACCAGTCGCTATTTGGTGTTGTCCGCAGTAGTTCCACTGCTGGCCATTGGACTTCTGACGATGTTTCAATATCATGAGTACCAGGAGAATCGAGCGGAAAGTGCCAATACGCTGTTGCGTTACCTGCAAGTATTGCTCGTTGGGCTGACGCTGATCGGCCTGTTTATTTCCTTTCAGGCTCATCAGTCGTTGTTACGAGTGATCGATCAATATC
>JBIIJD010000156.1:0-4033 GCA_044234105.1 Aureliella sp.
GAAATCGTAAATTTTTCCTCTGCTCCGATTGATCATCCAATTCACAACACCATTTTACGATCCAGAAACCAATGCCGGAAAAGAGGGAAGAGATTTCAGATTTGTTACTTAAAATTTTATATTTGTCATTTGGAGATGATGGACAAGACAGACCGATCAGCCGGAAGGCGTTAACGTCCGGTTTCTCCCCAGTTAACAAATGACAAATCAGAAATAAAAAATGTGAAATTTCTCCTCCACTTCCCTAACTCCTGCTCTCATCCCCAACAACCACCTAATCGAAAGGCACCCTAAAAATGCCCCGCCCAAATCGAATTCCACGCAGTGTCAGCCGATGCAGCAGAGCGGCTGCCGGACGAACAGTTCACGTGCATCTCGCCTCGCCTCGCGGCTTTACCCTGGTCGAGCTGCTGATGGTCATCGCCATCATCGGAATCCTGGTCGGCATGGGAGTCGTCGGGATCAACGCAGGCGCAAAAGCCATTCAGAAGCGAGCCATCGCATTGGAAGTAGCCGCCATCTCACAAGCCGTAGAAGCCTACAAAATGAAATACGGCGACTATCCTCCCGACGGCACCAGCCGCGCCGCCTTTGAAGCTCATTTCCGCAAGGCGTTTCCAAATATTGCGGCAAGTGAATTCACAGCGGTTTATCTCTCGGCAAACTCATTGGCCGATGCTATGCTCACTATGCCTCCCGCTCGTCAAACGGTAATGGACCCGGCAGAAGCTCTGGTTTTCTGCTTGGGAGGCTTTAGCAACAATCCTCAGAAGCCATTCACTGGACCTGGTGGACCATTGGCTCAAATCACAGGCAATTTCAATCCGCCAATTTTTCAATACAACACGGAGCGAAGTAGTGGCTTCTTCGAATTCACGCAAGACAAGCTAAGCCTGATTCTAAGTCAAGACACAGAGTTTACTAACCGCCCACCTTCCCACTCTGGCGCTCCGCCATACACGCTGTCGAGTGACGAGGAGTCCTTGCAAGTTTCAAATGCAAGGAATGACATCCTTCCAGTATATCGCCCAAGAGGTCGTACCGCACCGCTCGTTTACTTTGCAGCTAGCACTTATGCCAATGCTGGTTACATGAGTCCAACAACTGGCGCTGCGCGACCATACAAGTCCGAACAGGTCAATACTACAGTTAACTTCGTGCAGGCCACCGCTGATAAGTATTATAAATACATGAATGACAAGTCTTTTCAGATTGTGTCTGCTGGACTTGATGACGCTTTTGGCGGAGTTGCAGCACCACAGTTTTATACCTTCCCAAGCGGCAAGCTTATAAACATTTTTCAAGTCGACCAGCAAGATAGACCGAATGCACTTGATTTGCCTTTGGCTTCGGGATATCAAAATCCCGATCCCAGCAACGCAGGTCCCAGTCCGCAACTCGACAACGTAACGAACTTTTCCGAGGGGCCGTTGGAGGATTCCCTGCCGTAGTGTGTCTCTTCCCCAAAAAATTGCAAATGACCAATCAAAAATATGAAATCTTAAATCTCCTCTTCTTCCCCAAATGCTCCTCCAATTCACGACACCATTTCAAGATCCCGCAACCAAAACCAATCCAAGCAAGAAGGAAGAGATTTACGATTTGTTATTGAAGATGACACTTCTCCCCGATCGCCGCCACAGCTAACAGCAAAATCGTCCTCGTACTCTGGTGAAATCGTACTCGTACTCAATGAAATGGTACTCGTACTCGTACTCGTACTCGGAAGCCCAGACGGTTTCGAGCACGGTTTCGAGCAGGAGTACCATTTCATTGAGTACGATTACGAGTACGAGTACGATAATGCAGTCGTTCCATACTTTGTGCAGCACTTGGTGGTGGTGATCAGCGAGAAGTGTTTCTACGATTTCTTATTTGTCATTGGAAGTCTGGCATGACACTTGCATTGATCATCTGCCGACAGGCAAAATGCGCCTTGGCGTGTCGCAGAGTGAGAAGCAAGTATCATCCTGAGGCGCAGAACAGGGCCACGGATGAATCCAACAAGCATCGGCGTTTAGAAACATGTTGAAAAAAAGCAACATACAGCCACAACCCCTGATCGGCAGTCGCCGGCTCGCCGGATCGGTGCTTATAGCTCATTCGGCCATTCGATACGGACGAGTGTCTCATGGATACAGACGAATATCTAAGAGCCCATCCCAGAACCCTCGCCTCTGGCTTTGTGAAGGACGGGCCACAACTGCCCAGAACCCTCGCCTCTGGCTTTGTGAAGGACGGGCCACAACTGCCCAATCTCCTCTCCCATGGCTTTGCGGAGGACAGGCCACAACTGCCCAGAACCCTCTCCACCGGCTTTGCGGGGGAGAGGGCAGGGTGAGGGGGTCCAATGTCTTTGGCATCGACTCTAAGCTACCAGCTCAGCCCGACGTTCGCCCCGCCTTTACGCTGATCGAGCTGTTGGTGGTCATGGGGCTGATCGGCTTTTTGGCCAGCATGTTGACCTACGCACTTTTAGGCGCTCAGGCCGACGCGAGAGTCGCCCGCACTCGCGGCACCATCACCAAGCTCAACGATGTCATCTTGGCTCAGTGGGAAGAATATCGGTATCGACCGGTGGATATGCGTGATTGGAGAGAGAATGCTCCCGGTTCGAGGGTAGAAACGCCACTGGGTGCACGAGATCAGGCGAGAACTCGAATGACAATTCTTCGTGACACTATGCGTATGGAGATGCCTGATCGAATATCAGATTTAATTTACAGCCCGACGCAATACTCGGCAATCGCGGTGCCACCGCTTCCTGGCTCTCCCTTTTTGGTAAAGCTACAACGAGCTTTGCCGGGTAAACATGCAATATTGTATCGATCGCTAAGAAATGCAATCGTTGCTCTTCAGCAACGTGAGCAGTCGGAGCCTTTTGCGTTTGTAAAACAAGATCAATTGCCATGGTCTAATTTCTTGATGTATGATCTTGATCTTCAATCGCATTCCACACAGACGCAGATTAGTAGCGGAGTTATGGCACCGTTTGCGGATGTAACTCGACTTGTTACAACGCCGACCGATGAATACTGGGATATATCAGTTAATTCAAGCGAACTTCTTTACTTGATTGTCGCAAGTTCTCAGTATGCGGGGAGTCCTGCTCTGGAAAACTTCCGCTCGTCTGAAATCGGAGACCCCGATGACGACGGCCTGCTGGAGTTCATAGACGCTTGGGGGAATGCAATTCACTGGATTCGCTGGCCTGCAGGGTATCCAAGTGATCTAAATCGCTATTCAGGCACTGACGCGATGGACCCTCTCAAGGCCGACTGGAGGTATAGCCCAGGCAATGGTTGGCCTGAGTCTCAACAGCCACAAACCATCGTTCCGCTAATTGTCTCCGGCGGGGCTGATGGTCAATTTGGTATCGTATTCGATATAGACGACTTCTATCCACCAGGACAGAGTGTAAACAGTAATTCGTGGCCACTCAACTATGCGAAAATGCAACGTCCTGATGGACGAAGTTACATAGACCCATTTTTTTGTTGGGATTTTGGTTCGGAAATGATCAATAATCCGAACAATGAACGGGACAGGCCGTTTATGGATAACGATCCTAATGATGTCGCACAACGAGGCTATCGGGCGAATCAGCTGGGTTCGACTCCAAAACACGTAGGAGGAATCCCTAACGAGGGGCATACCGACAACATCACCAATCACGACATCATTTTAGGACTGTAGTAATGCGAATGAGTAATCGACTACAACTAAGAACGATACGTCCGGCTGGTGGCTGGAGATGTCACCACGCCAACGTAGCTACCGTCGCCAGACGGTGGATGAACCACCTGTCAACATCGAATCACCACACGGCATCCGGCTATGGTCATCCTCGCTTCATCCACGCTTTGGCAAGCGTAGCTACAAGTCACCACGCTCTGGCGAGCGTAGCTACGAGGAGAGATCGCTCAGCGGTCACGCTTCTTGAACTGCTGATCGTCATGGGTCTGCTGACTCTGCTGGCATCGATCTCGCTGACGGCGGCTCGAGGACTAATGCGAGGCAACAAGGTGGCCGA
>JBIIJD010000046.1:0-43753 GCA_044234105.1 Aureliella sp.
CAGTTGCTTGGGAGCTAAAAAACTGGGCGTTCCACCGCCGAAATAGACAAATCGAAACGGCCGCTCGCCCATAGCGGGCAGCCGGCTGACCAGTTCGATCTCCTGGCAGAGAGCCTGTACGTAGTCTTCCACCTCGCCTGCGTTCTTGCCAGTGAATACTTTGAAATAGCAGAACTTGCATCGCTTCCTGCAAAACGGAATATGCAGATACAGTCCAAGCGGCAAACCGGTAAATGGTGGCTCCTGCATCACCTGTTGAATTTCTGGCAATGCTTCCTTTCGCCACTGCGAATAGGGTGGGTAGTTACTAATGAAATAGCTGCCGACTTCAGTCTTCAATAAATCAGTAGTCATCAGTTGGGTCACTTACCTCCAAAGCAGGTTATGGTTCCGCGATCGGATGTGGTTACCAGCTTGCCATCTGCAACAGCCGGACTGCCCAGGAAGGAACCTTTGGATTCATACACCCACTGTTCCTTTCCAGTCTTCAGATCGTACATGATCACTCGCCCATCCGATGCGGCCACGAGCACTCGATCGCCAGCAATCACTGGCGAGCCGTCGACTCGCCGTCGCAGCGTGTGCTGCCAGAGGACTTTGCCTGATTGCAGATCCAACGCAAACAGCCGTCGATTGCCGCTGGCGGCAACAACCGTTTGCTGAGCTACCGCCACTGAGTTCTTAAACTCGCTGGACAATTGGCCATCTTCAAACTTCCAAAGCAACTGATGGGATGGACTTTGAAAAGCCCAGATTTGTCCCTTGTAATTGGGAACCAGAACAATGCCGTCGCTGACTGATGGTGTGCTGCCGGTGGGGGCCTGAATCGGAATACGCTCTGTGGCGGCCTGACCGGTACGAACATCCACGATATGCAGGTGTTGATCACAACCACCCAGGAAAGTCAGATTGCCGGCAAGCGTTGGTCCGCACTGCAGTTGGTCCTGCGTTTCATAACGCCACTGCAAATTGCCCGTTTGACGGTCCAGCGCCATCAGACTGCCGCTTTGAGACGTGACCAAAACGCTGTTTTCGAAAAAGTTGGCTCCCGCGTCGATTTCTTGCTGAGCATCGAATTGCCAGACTAGTTTCCCGGTGGACGCTTCCAGTGCGCGCACTATGCCGTCCAAATCACCTACATAGATGACACCTTGGTCATAAGAGGGTGAGGCCATGAAGCCGGTGTCATATTTTTCCAGCCACAACCGCTGGCCATCGGACAGTGATAGTCCAATGACATGACCGTCTGCATCTGACGCATAAACTCGACCGTCAGCGATGATCGGACCTGAGTCAAACCCCAAGCCTTTTAATTCGTATTCCCAAAGAACCTCTAGATTCTCTGGTAACACTGTCGTAGAAGCTCCGGTGCCGGCCGAATCGCCACGACTGAGCGGCCAAGCAACAGGCTGGGCCGATTCGGCTCGTAGCGCTTCGCAGCCCAGTAGGCCAACGAGGGTCATGAATAGAATCTGACGTTGAATGGACAAGCAGAGGGCCTCCTAACTGGCTACACGGCGCACCATCGTCTGCTGATAAAGCTCTCGATAGTCGGCTTGCGACAAAGCGCGGGGATTAAACGAACCGGTCCACTGATGTGTGGCTTCAGTCGCCAGTGCATCTAACGATTCTTCAGAAACGCCCAGGTTCAGCAACTCGGTTTCCAAGCCCGCCAGTTCAACCAACCGCTGGACAAGCTGCGCTAACCACTCTACCTGTGAAGTGCTGTCTGCGCTCGAGCAATCGGCTGCACACTGCTGGCCCAACTGCGTCCGGGCGGCGTCATACCATAGATCGGAATACCACTGATCGACCTGAGAACCGTTAAAACGAATGACACTGGGCAACATCATCCCAACCGCTTGACCATGCGTGATGCCAAAACGGGTGGTCAAGGGATTTGCCAGTGCATGAGCCGCACCCAACATGCTGGTCTCGATGGCCAGACCTGCAAAATAGGCCCCCAATTGCATTTCACCTCGCGCCTCCAAGTCGTCTGGCTGCTCAAGCACGCGGGGAAATCCGTGAACCAATAGCTGCCAGGCCTCACGGCTATAGCACGCACTTAGCGGATTGCGCCGTTTGCTCACGTAGGTCTCCAGCGCGTGACTGATGGCGTCGATCCCGGTTAGTGCCGTCACGCGAGCTGGCTGTGTTAGAGTCAGCTCAGGATCAAGCACAGCGATTTTGCAGGCGGCTCGACGATCGCCACAAGCCATCTTTTTTCCCGAATTGGCTTGGCTAATCAAGGCAAACGATTGAGCTTCACTGCCAGTACCTGACGTCGTGGGAACGGCGATCATGGGTAACATCGGTCCGGTAGCCTTGTCGACACCCCAATAGTCTTCCATGCGTCCGCCGCAGCTATACAGAAAGTTGATACCTTTGGTGCAGTCCATCGAACTGCCGCCGCCAATGCCGATAAGAAGATCCGGCTGAGCTTGCTGTGCGGTCTCTAGTCCAGCTTGGACATCGACGGTAGTCGGGTTTTCGTGGACATCCAGAAAGGACTCGGCCAGAATGCCTGCTGTCATCAACGAATCCATGGCTCTCTGAAAATGGCCGGCGGCTACCACGCCAGAATCGCTAACCACTAGCGCTCGACGCGCTCCCAACTGGCGCGACAGCCCGCCCAATTGCTCAACAGCACCAACTCCATAGACCAATCGAGTACGATGTTCGAAGTCGATACGATCCATAAGGCAGGCCGAGGTTGGGATAGGGTCCGGTTTCAGTGCAGGACAACAGCATACATGACGACCTGCTATTGTACTCTGTCTGACCCCTGACGCTAACCCGCCTTCACTTGCGATTGAGTGTCGAATCAATCAACTGACTCACTCGCTTGCGCGTCGGCCTGGTATTCTGGGTAGATTTTCATCTGCCGCTTGCCCTAAGATGCCTGATACAGCGTACCACCCGACTGGGCGTACTCTGCCAATCCTGCCTGAATCTCAGCATCGGTGATGCCATAACGCTTCAGCAATCGGATCATGACATGACCTAATCGAGCTTCTCCGACCCGCTGTGGATTGTTAGCTGGTTGCGTTTGCGGCGGGGCAATCGCGGCCGGGCGTACTGGCAGGGCAGGGGCCGGTACTCGGAGTGGCGATGCGGTGCGCGGCGTAGCCTGCCGGTGCGATTCGGATCGCTGCTTGCGGGGGCCCTGCTCCATCCAATCGAAGCACAACTGACTGCTCTGGGACTTCTGTCGAGTGGCGAAAACGGTTGACATGTCTGTGACCCTTTGGAAACTGACTGCTCGAAAGTACCTGCGATCAATCGATCGCTGTACGTAGTCAGTTTCGCGAGGCCCTGGACACGTTAGGTCACAGCCGGAAAATTTTTCTGTTTGGCAGTTCGACAGAGCCAATTTTTCTGCAAGAATAGGACAGTTCTCGCAGATCCATGGCACGATCCGACTGGTCCCCAGGCTCTACTTGAAACCATTTGCTGGCACTGGGACGGCTGACAGTTCAGGCCATGCAGGGAAAACTATTTTTGTTGGCCAGCCGCCTTTTGGAAGATACTAAAGAATGACACAGGCAATCTCCACTAGTTTCCGCCCTCGATGTCCAACCTGCGATATGGTGGTCGAACCTGAACGAGCGGGCAATAATGTGCCGTTTTGCAGCAATCGCTGCCGGTTGATCGACTTGGGGCGTTGGCTAAACGAGGAGCATACGTTAACCTGCCAAGCCGACCAGGATGATCAAACCGAGGAAGCTTCCGGTCAAGTTCAGCTTCCACCGGGTTGGCACGACGCCTAGAGGGAGCGGAACGAGTCAGCGATAAACTTAGCCATTCAGCAAAGAACCCAACGAGAAACTTATGGAAGAAGTTCCTTTTCAAGATCGCACGGTGCCCAGAACTGAAATCGACTGGGACCGATCCGTCTGGTGGTGGTATCCACTAACACGTTCGATCCATCCTGCCATTCGAATGACCAGCCTGTTGTTTAGTCTGCTAGCTATCTTGCTGCTGCAACTGGGTTTTCAACTGGCTAATCGTTGGTTTTCGCCGCAGATCGATTGGAGTGGTATTCAGGGATGGACTACTGTGGGAAATTGGAGTCTACCACAGGCGGATTGGATAGCACAGCTGCCCGAGTTAAACATCAACCGCTTGGCCTACTTTTCGTTTGTCATATTATGGATCGCTCTGATATCGGCGACATTTGGCGGAGTTCTAGCGCGTCGAGCTGCCATCGAGCTTGGGCAGCGCACGATGGGAGCTTGGATTCATACGATCAAGCTATGCACGTCCCGCTTGTCGAGTTACTTGTGGGCTGCTGGAATGCACTTTATTGCCATTGCTTGCCTGCTGATTCCGATTGCCTTGCTGGGTGGCCTATCGCGTTTGGGCCCCACTCCGGCTGCAATCGCCGGCATCTTTATGCTGATGATTGGCATTCCCATGATTTTTTCGGTAGGGCGACTATTCTTGAGCTTAACAGCTTGTTACCCGCTGAGCGTTTGTGCGATCAGTATCGAACGCAAGGCCGATGCGTTTGATGGCTTTAGCCGCTCGAACGCCTATCTGTTCCAGCGTCCCGTCGTTGCTGCAATTTGCGTTATTGTATTAGCCGTCTTGGGAGAACTGGGAGCATTGCTGGTTCAGTGGGTGGTCCGGTCAGGTTGGGCGTTGATCTCAGAATTCTATCAATGGTCTGGCGGGCAAAACGAAACATCGCTGCAATACCTGCGCGCTGGCGATTGGCTTGCATCGGAATTGATCACCGCATTTCGCTTCAGCTTCTTTTGGTCAGGGGCAGCGGCTTTGTATTTGGTCTTACGGCGCAGCGTTGACAACACTCCGCTTGAAGAAATGGAGATGTTTGAAAGCGAAATGGAACGTCAGCCACCACAGATCCCAACAACCTCGCAGCCCTCCACACCTGAAGAAGTATCTCCGAATCAATCTCCATCCGAATCACAAGCCGCATCTTCTCCATCACAAGAAGAAGGCGAGCCGTAACCACTACTTGTTGTCACGCAGGGATTCGTAAGCGTCTGCGATTCGATAGGCTGCTCGCTGAAGTTCCTCCTCGGTTGTAGTCCAGCCAATTGATATGCGCATGATGCTGCCTATTCTTTCCTGCGTCAGGCCCAACGAACGAAAAACGCAGTCGCCGTTGGAGTCCTGTTCCGATAGCCGTTGTGGCAGGAGCCCCAAGCAGATATCTGGCAAACGTTGCTGAATATCGCTTGCCATCACTCCAGGCAGTTCGATCAACGAAACCCCTGGTAGGCGTTCGCTGCTTAAGCAAAGCTGATTGACCGGCCCGTCAAGCAAGCTTTCCAAGGTTTGGATAAAGTGCGCTAACAGTCCGGCGACACGTTGCTGCGACGACTGCAATCCGGCTTGAGCTAGTTTTGCTGCCTGGCCAAGCGCCACTACGTGAGGCACGTTGGGTGTCCCCGGTCGCAGACCCGATTCGTTACCTTCGCCGTACAGAATAGACTCAATGGGAACTCCAAGCCTAATAAACAGAACTCCAATGCCTTTGGGCGCGAAGAATTTGTGGCCGCTTAGACTGAGCATGTCTACACCTAATTGCTGCACCATGCAAGGGATCTTGCCTACGGTCTGAGCGGCGTCGGTGTGGAGCAATATGTCTCGGTCGTAACACAACTTGGAGATGTCTTCAATCGGCTGAATGGTTCCTAACTGATAGCTTCCGTGTGTAACAGAAATCATTCTGGTTTGCGCGTTGATCAGACTTTCCAGCGCTTCGGGCTGTACACGTCCCTGCGAGTCGCAGCCGACCACCGATACCTTCCAACCCTCTTTGGCTAGTCGAGCAGCAGTTTGCTTAACGGCTGGATGTTCTAGATTGCTGATAATGCAGTGTGGCGAATCGGTTGCATGCCCAATGGCTCTTCCAACGCCAAGCAATCCAAGGTTGACACTTTCGGTACCTCCGGAGGTAAAGACGATCTCGTTGGGATGGCAGTCTAGCAGGCTAGCCACATGACTGCGAGAGTCCTCGATCGCTTCGGCTGCCGCTCGCCCCGTCCAATGATTGCTGGCCGGGTGCCCATAGAGATTGCTTAGAAACGGCAGCATGCTCTCTCGAACGCTGGCCGCAATAGGAGTCGTCAGGCTATGGTCAAGAAAGATGGGTTGCATCGGAAGAAGTAGCAAAAAGAATTGTCTGTCACAGAGATTCCATCTAAATTGGCTTTTGGCGTGAAGTCTCCTGTTTCACACGCCATCCGTCTCGGGATACTCAGAGTTGCCGACAATTGATTCCGGTCGTAACAGATATTCCGATATTAGGTTCCTTGGTAATGCATTGGATTGGGCTGGGTAAAACGTCCACGCTTGAGTCATACAGCAAGCACAGGGTTTGTCTAGGCGAATTCTTGAACGGCAATGGCACTTGAGACTAAAATAGGTTACTAGCGGTTTCGGAAGTCCAGACCGCTGGACTTGCATCCAACCTTGGGCCAATCGATGAAGATTAAGAAGCTGTGTGATTTGAACAAGAAAGACATCGAAAAGCACTTTGCTCAAGTGGCAATGATCGTCCAGTCACCGCTTTACGTCTGTAGACAGTGCTGCCGTGTCGCCAATTGTCAGAAGCACCTATGCAAGCCGACTGAATTGCCTCGTTCGTTGGTGACAGAATTGGCACCAATGCCCGAAACTCAAGAAGAAACCACGTCATAGCGAATTGTTCGCTGGACCACCAGCAACCCGCGCTCGCGATTTTGGGGTGGGCGACTTAGCAGTGTGTGACTTGGCTAAACGTAGTTCGGAGTGGGCGGTCGATAGTGACTCAAGTCTATCGACTGGAACCACTCAATGGTCTTAACAAGACCCTCGCGAAGCGTTACAGTGGGTTGCCATTGCAACTGCTTCTTAGCCAGCGAGATGTCGGGACGGCGACGCGTAGGATCATCGGCTGGCAAGGGCCGATCAACCAATTGCACGCCCGCTCCGGTTAGTTCAATCACCAGTTCAGCCAACTCGCGAATGGTGAATTCTCCTGGATTGCCCAAATTGCACGGCCCGATAAAGTCATCAGGGCAATTCATCATCCGAATGATACCTTCCACCAGATCGTCGCGATAACAAAAGCTACGAGTTTGCAGACCGCTGCCAAAGATCGTGATATTCTGCCCAGTCAGCGCCTGGCGAATAAAGTTCGAGACCACTCGACCATCATACGGGTGCATCCTGGGACCGTAGGTATTGAATATGCGGACGATACGAATGTTGACTCGGTTCATCCGGTGATAGTCCATAAATAGCGTTTCGGCAACTCGCTTGCCTTCATCGTAACATGCGCGCGGACCAATCGGATTCACGTTGCCACGATAACTTTCAGGCTGCGGATGCACCTCGGGATCGCCATAAACTTCGGAAGTGCTGGCCAGCAATATTTTCGCTCCGCAACGCTTGGCCGTGCCTAGCATGTTGGTAGAGCCCAGGATGCTAGTTTTGATGGTCTTGATCGGATTAAATTGATAATGGCCCGGTGCAGCCGGGCAAGCCATGTGATAAATCTCGTCGACTTCCAAAAAAATTGGCAGCGTGACGTCGTGACGAATCAATTCAAAATTGGGTCGCCCCAATAAATGCGATACGTTGGATTTTTGACTGGTAAAAAAATTGTCCAGGCAGATCACGTCGTGGCCGTCGAGGACCAATCGTTCGCAGATGTGTGAGCCCAAAAAGCCGGCTCCACCCGTAACAAGGATTCTCTTAATTGCAGCCATTAAGGCGACTTTCTAAGCGAATAAGGCGAACTGAGGAAGTGAATATCTCAGTAGCTACCGTCGCCAGACGGTGGGTTAGTAGGTCTACCACCGTCTGGCGACGGTAGCTACTGAAATCCTATGAACTGCCTATCGCGTTAAAGCGTTGGTTGGCGTCGTTCTGAAATAGCCTCCTCAAGATAGCGAAAGTCACCGATCTTGAGAATGGCTAACCAGCCAATCACCACTGCTGCTCGATCAATTTGCCATCAGCCCGATCGCCCATCGACTGATAGGTTTCGGCATCAATATTTTGAGAAAGAAATTTAATGCTACCATCTGCAAATAGGAACATGGCACCCCCCGAGTGATAACTGGCGAAGCCACCAACATACAGCGGATCGGCAGGTGAGTCCTCCGGACTGCCGCTTGATCGCTGCCTGCCCAGTCGTAGGTTAACAGGATGACCTGTGTTGCGCAAAGTTGCGCGAGTTCCCGAAGTCCAATTGAGCATAGGACCGTCACAACCGTGCTCGCCGATGGCGATGGTATAGGTCGTTCCGTCGGATATCTCGTGATCGCGCACCTGGCTGTTTAGAAAAAACAGCCCGGTGTTGTCTAAACCAATAGGTGTCTCCGTTCCTCCGGTGCAGCCTGCGTAAGTACTCCAAACCTCGCCATCTTCCGTCTGAAAATCTGGGCTGCTGGGACAGACATAGATGGGCACTCGATGCTTGCGTACTGGTAGATTCTTGGCCGAGTATGCCCCGGCTTGCTGATCGAATTGTTTGTATGCAACAGACTCTTCAATTTGAGGCAGGATCTGTACTGTCCAGCTCACATGCCGCCCAATGGGCTCGGCGCGAATGGGCCCGGTGCTATCATCTAGTACGCCAGAGGGCAATTTTTCAGTATTAAACTGGTAGTGATGCAAGGCCACTCCCATCTGCAGTAGATTGTTGCCGCAACTCGAACGACGCGCCGCTTCCCGGGCGGCTTGCACAGCAGGCAGTAACAGGCCTATTAAGATGCCAATGATGGCGATGACTACTAGTAATTCAACCAAAGTAAAACCTAAAGCCTTCCAGGACGGATCGATTAGGCGGCGGAAGGGTTTCGAGAGACGATTCATGGTAATTGGCTCCTGAGTAGGAAAAAATTCATCAATAGTGGATTAAGGGTGATTGCGATCTGGAAACAGAAACATACGAGTGATCTGAACCGTTCTTTCCGGTGCATTGGCATAACCTAGTTGAGCTACAATCGAATACTGTCGACTGGTCGTTTCTGTCGTAGGCATCGGCCTGATATCGATACGTGCAAGGTCGTAGCTTGCAAAAGCGGATGTCACATCCCAAACTTCGCCACCGTAGGATGGGTCAAGCTGGAATTGCTCAGCCACGCGAAGCTTGCCGGCTTGAATTAGGTAGGCGGCTTGCTGGCGTTGTAATTCCCATTGACACTGCCTGCGAGCGGACAAGCTGCTGCTGAAGGCCACTGTGATCAATGCCATGCTTACAAAAGTACAGGTCAGCACGGCTACCAGCACAGCACCCGACCTGCGATGTTGCCGCGTGTAATTCGATTTGGCTAATTTCAAACCAGTGGCGTTCACGATCTGATTTGCTCCTGGCCAAAGGCTGTTTCAGGCAGATTCAGTTCAATCAATCGATCCAACCGATTGGGGTGGCTGTCGATTCCGGTCGCTGACTTGACTAGGATTTGTATTAGTCTGCGCGATTGCTGATCTTTTCCAGTTTCATCTTGGGACTGAGATTGAGTTGTCGTTGCGGATATCAGTTCAATGATGATCGATCTGTCGAACTGGTATGCTTCGCGACTGATCGCCTGTGACTTGGATTTCTGAACTGAACGATTGAGCCGATTGCCAGAAGGGGAAAGCTGCCACGTAACTACTTGGCCATCCAGCAACTGGAGCTGAATTTCTTGACTGGTGAGTGACAAAATTTTGTCAGCCTGCTGCGCATCGTCGCGTAGGTCACTGGCTAGCCTAGCCAGCGTAGCGCTATGCTGGAACGTCTTGCTTGCCGCAGTGGAGAGCTGCATCGATTGATTGATCAACATGGTGGCCAGCAACATGATCACGCTGCCTACCGACATAGCAACCAACATTTCGATCAAACTGAACGCTGGCCTATAGTGACTGTTAGGTTTCACGGCTGCACCTCCTGTGGTGGCTGAGCGCTGGCTGACTGGCTGGATACCCATCCGACCAATTGCAATGGCTGTGCTGCACCACGCCGCTGCCAATTCAATTTCAGTACCAATCGCCGACCCAACGAATCATCTATCCAAACTGCCTCCAGTGCCGCACCGGGCAATATATCAGCTATCTCTGGTGTCACTTGCAAAGATTCCAACGACTGTGTTTGCTGTTGTTCGCTGAGAGCTAGCATGCGTTCCATTTGGTTGGACAATTCATCCGTTGCCAGTTGATGGCGGCGAGTCTCCAACCAAAGCTTTGAAAGACCATGGTGGGCTCCTGACAGCAAGCTAACCGCAACCATTAAGATGGTGGCTGCCACTAGGGCTTCTACCAACAGCGCACCTTTTCGAGTGCGGGCCAAATGTCGTGAGCCAGAGGGATAGGGTGAGGGGGCCCATTGGCTTTGGAATTGGCTCTTCAGCTTACACATCATCCACCTCAGGTCGCCATCAACTTGGCCAACATGGAAAAAATCCCCACGCAAACCCACAATACAAACAGTCCGTAAACGCAAATTACCGCTGGGTGAATGATGCTTGCGAGCAGTCTGTCGGTACGGATAACATCGTCCTGCAGTCGATCGGCGATATTGGCTAGGAGCCAACCCTGCTGCGAGTTAGTATCCAGAGTCCCCAGCGCTTGACTTTGCTCGCTGCCCAGCAATCCCGCCAACTTGAGACTTTCGGGCAAGCTTTGACCACCGGTCAATTCTCGATAACACACCAACAACTGATGTCGGATTCTTGGGTCATGATGATACTTTGACAACGTCGTCATCACTCCGGCCGCGGGTCGTCCAGCACGCATATTGCTGGCTATCAAGCCGATCAATCGGCTACGACGCAGTTGCCGCTGGCGTGGCGAGACGTAGGAACCCAGAGACCGGCTAAACCAACGAACCCAACCTAGTCGCCCGGCTATCCAAACCGATAGTGCCACACAGGCCAGCACTCCAGGCAGGTAAAACAAAAGACTAACTAGCGATCCGCTCTCTAGCCAGCGAAAAGAACCAGTCGGTTGCAACGTCAGCTCTTGATTGATTTCCGCAAACTGCGGGACGATCCATGCTCGGATAAAAGCGATAATGCCAATCAAAGCCAATAGCAAACCAAGGTAGTAACGCCAAGCAATCTGCGGCTTGTGCTGGTCGGCTAGCCAATCTGATCGCAGATCCGTCTTTAGCTGCCGAAGTGTCGCTGGCAGAGTGCCCGACTGAACCGCCAGTCGTATCGCGAGCACCGATTGGTCATCTAGCACATCAGGTGTTTGTTCCAAGGCATCGACTAGTGGCGTTCCTGATTGCAGTCGTTTAGCCAACAGCATTGTACGTCTTCGATGACGTCCCGTTTCCTCTTGTCCATAAAGTTCGATCCAATGCCCTGGAGCAAGCTGTGAAGCTTGCGACATTTTCGGATCGTAAGCAAGTTCCAACATGGCTAACAGACTGCATTGTGCTGGCCGCTTCGCGTTAGGCTTCCAGATGCGATTCAGTCGCCACCAACTCCGAAATTTCCCTATCGTGAGCCAACCAAGCAGCGATGTCGCTAAGTATGGCACTGAGTTGTCAGAGTTGAAGCAATTTAGATTGACGATGCCGATGAGCAACGCTCCGAAACCAGTCAATCCTTTAAGTAGCATCATGAACGGCAAAAACAGAACGAATACGGCCAATGCAACAAGAGCCAGAAACAGGAAGAAGGCAAACTGCGATAAGCTCGTAAGAGAACGCTGAGCCGCAAATAGCCAGCGCTCGTAGTACATCTGCCCCAAACACTGAAAATAGTGGGCCTGCGATGACGGCTCAAGTCGCATCCCGAGAAAAAGAAGTGGCGGTAACATGCTCGTGGACGATTCGCTGGGAGGCCGACCCGCATCGAAATCTTTTGCCAACTGCTGAGCAGCCATGCGAAGAGTGGGCCGACGACAACCGTTTGCTGACGTTCTGACCGCATCTTGTAAGGAATAGCCAAGCTGCAGCAATTCCCCAAATGTCTGCGCAAAAGTGGCCATCGCCCGCAAGTCAATACGACCGCCTGCAGCCAGCCAAGGCATTAGTCGCTGCATCAAACCACGCGACCGCCACACTCGAATCAACCATAGAGATGCAATAGTAAAAACAACCAGAGGCAGCCAGTTCAGTCTTAACCATGGAACCGCCTGAAACATGAGTTCCAATGGTAAAGGCCTACGCAGTCCAAACTCTGAATAAATCCTGTCGTATTCCGGAAAAATGAATGTCGCAGAAAAGATAAAAACGATTCCGGCAATCGCTGTTACAATCACTGGATAGATGAGCCCACGCCAGAACCTGCGCTGATTGGTCAACGAGACCGCAAATTGCTTCAGTCGCAATTCGGTATCCTCGGAACCATCGATGGGTCCCAGCACCAAAGGAAGCAGGGGTGCGGTGTGTTGGTTCATCACCAATTGTTCAACACTGGTCGCCTCGCGCAACGTTTTTATGATCGAATCCAACCGGCCCGAGGCTGACCTGCCGAGACTTCCCTGGCCCACAGCCAACAGCAAGTCGGCCCACAGCTTGGCATAACGTAGTGCATCTGAGCTGGAGTTCTGATCGTTCGCTGATTCGTTTGCGTGGCGATTCATCTGCCTGGCGATCCTCCATCAACGATCATCTGCAAGGTTTCTGCAAGTGGCTTAAAAAGAAGAATTCCCATCAGTAGAGCCATGCTGCCGCCGACAAATAGGCCCACCAATAGTGGCAAACGCTCTGCCGCTTGCTGACTCCTGCGGCTACCGATCCAAAGATAAATTCTGTCGAGCATTTGAAGGACGTCAGGCGGTAGTTTTTTGCTTTCATCAGCTTGACTTGCCAAATGCTCCTGCGCGAAAAATCTGTCGATCGGTGACTGGAGCCTTGCAGTGCCCAGATAGGTCCGCTGCTGGATCAGCCTATAGATGATGATCGATACTAACAGCAACAACGCGCCAACGATCCATCCCGAATGATCGCTTAGGAAATACAGAACTCGAATCGCCGAGCTTGGGGTTTGGTCGATCTGCTCCTGCAGTTGACGCAAATTGGGAACGGTGATCTTGGTGACAACGGCCAACGCCAAAGCAGCCAGACCAGAATAAAACGCTAGATGAAGGTACGACAGTTCACGTCCGCGATTGGTTGTAGAGTAACATTGATCCAGGACCATCAAAGGCTGCATGGCTTCGATCGATTGCTCCTGTGCCAGCCATCGATGCCAGAGTTCATGATACAAGGGGCGGATTCCAGTTTGCATTTTCAGCGATACGTCCACTTCTACTCTGTTCTGCATGTCCAACCGCACCTGCTGACAAATTCCATTCAGTTTTGACTTCAGTTGCTCCGCGCTCTGGTTTGGATTCACGCGATTGTCGTTGATAGATCCAGCATCTAGCAACAATCGATCTACGCCAAAGCCAGCTTGCTGCAGTGCGGTCAGTTGTTTGTGGAATAGCTCAAGTGTTTCTAGCATCGTGGGCACAATCTACTTCGATTCTGGAACCGCAGAGGAAACAACCTGATCGCGATCCGATCGATTCCCGGCACTACGCTGTTGCTGAAAGACCTCGACAAGCGCCCATTCTTGACTAACGCCCTCTCTTTCAGCGTACTCATAAGACATCCGCTGCACCTGCCCGCTGGATGGGGCACTGAAATGTTTGCGCTGGTGGCTCAGGAGAAGGTAAATCGCACCGGCCATCAACCAGGTCAGACCCACACAGATTCCGAAGTTGCGCAGCTTGTTCAATTCCGACTTCGGAATTTCAAGCTCTCGGGCCGCTTCGACAACTTGAGGGCGCAAATTCTCTGACGGAACAACATAGTCTTTGGCCCCAGCAATCAGCCGTTCCAAATCGTTCCAATCATCTGAATCGCCATGTTGACTGAGTGATCTATTCATGAACTTTTTGACCCCTGTGCGACTGCAATAGGAACGCCATTTTTTGCAATGCATAACGATACCGACTGGCAGCAGTTGCCGGTGAGATGTTCAGTACAGTTGCTATTTGCTGAAAGGTCATCTCCTCCCAAATCTTCAGCACCACCAGTTCGCTTTGCTCGGCAGGCAATTTGCGCAGAGCTGACCAAATCGCCCGGTACTGCTCCTGCATCTCCAGTTCATCAACTGGGCATCGGGTCGTCAGTTTATCCAACTGGCGGATCGGGGCTTCTGATTTTCGGCGACGCAAGATCTGCAAGGCGTTGTTGCGGACCATTTGCAGCAGGTAGTGCCAAGGCTGCTGAGCTCGACACAGTAGTTCTGGATTTTGCGAGATTCGCACCAGAGTCGTCTGCAAAGCATCCTCGGCATCGTGCTGGCTGCGTGTGATGGCCAGTGCAAGTCGCAGCAGACGCTGAGCGGTCAAATCATACAAACCGCCCAGCGCCGCTGATCGACTTTCTTGGATTCGCTGCGCGCACTGACGCACCTGCTGAGAATAGTTGTCCAAGTCTTTCGTCGATGGATCCATTGCAGTGGAACTCGCCAGAGTTCCCTTAAAGGGATTTCTAATGTAGTGGAACTCGCCAGAGTTCCACTACAGGGCACCGGCGCGGGAATTCTGGCGAATCCCACTACGAAAATGCTTCACAGAACCGCCCTTACAGGGCTTGGATTGTCTTGCGATTGGTAACCCAGGGCGTTGCTGGGCTCTGCACTGGGAAGGCAATAATCCACTACGTCGTAGGGCGAGGGCGTGACGCCAAGCCTGTACCACAACCTATAAGATGCACTAACCTGGGCTATTTGTCTAAGTGTATTGGCAGAAAAACAGAAAGATCAGAAATAAGTGCTGATCGGCTGCCTAGAACTATCGCAACTCTGGCCTAGGTTGTTGCCGCAGTAGGGCAACGCGGTATCTCTCGTCCATCAGCTTCTTGTTAGCTCGCTCTGGGTCCGAAGTGCTCCATGTTTCGCGATACAGAGACGACCAGATCTCGCGACTGCGGCCCGACTCGCGGTCCTGCCAGCGGACCACGTACTGCTTTTTGGCCCGATCCAGAATCGGAGTGCGTGAAGAACCGTTTTCGATCAGGCACCAAGCCACTACGTGGTAACGGCGATAGTCGGGTGACCACTCGTAGAACACCACTTGATCGTAGCAGTGACGCCCCAGATCGTCGTAGCAGTGATTCAGCTCGATTAGATCTACTTTTTGCACCCCACGGTCGGTCGGCCCTGAGCCACCGCTGGCAATTGCCAGCACTAGAGGAAGAAGCCGACTCAGCCCCGAAAGCGCCACTAGACTCAACTGGACCATCCCTGGTCTCCTGGATTAGCACCTGGACGAACAGCCCAGGACGTGGACCGTCCTTAAGGCTATCGCGTCGAAATCATTGGCTCTCCCTAGCTTTGATCTCGACCTGATCGACAGGTTTTCCAGTTGTGGCTCCCGCAAGATCAAGGGAGAGCACGTTCCAATTTCTCTCGTTCGGCTACTGGAGGCCCGTTTGATAAGTCCAATTTCGGGCGGCGAACAAAATAATCAGATAATTCGCTATTTCTAAACTGCAGCCTGTCCCCAACTGGCCAGTTCTTTCGCTGCATCTTACGTAGCCGGTCAATGGTTGATCTGGCCGCAGTTAGTCGTCAATTCGTATTAAAGGGGATCGCAATGAACTGGTGTTTTGTCGGTCGCTTGCACCGTTTTGCAAGCCGAATCGCTCTGGGCGCTTCTTTACTTGTTAGCTCGCTTGCCAGTTCCAGTTGGGCTCAGCGGCCAGGTTCTTGGCTGGGGTTGCCTACACCACCGGTCATGATGCCTAATCCACAACTCAGGATACCGCGACCGCCAGTGATGGCACCCAACCCACACGCAATCTTGCATGCCAATCGGTTTCAGAGTCACTTGCCGCTTCCATCGCTGACCAGTCGACTGCGTCCAACTGTGCCCAATCCAACTTTGGGCATACCCAACCTGGGTGCGCAGGGCTACGGCAGTGCTCAGGGAGTGGTCGTGACTGGCGTCAGCTATGGTTCCGCCGCATGGCGATTGGGGCTGGAGCCGGGGGATCGTATCGTTCAAATGAACAACCAGTGCATCCAAACCAACGAAGACGTTCAAGCCATACTGCTTCAAGCCGTAGCCTATCAGAATGGTCAGATCACGGTGTTGATTGACGATGTGCGAACACGCCAAGCATTCGGCGCACCTCAGTACGTCCTGCGTACCACTTATCTAGACAGACATACTGGCGGGCACCCGTCGGGTTATCCGAACTATCCAGATCACTGTTCATTGTGGTAAACGCTTCGAATCACTAAATTCTCAGGTTTCTGTCTACCAGCCGCTTTCGCCCTACTGACTTGAAAGCGGCTGTTTGGATTAGAATAGAGCGGAGATTAGGTCTATCGCTCGATTCAGTTCACTCTTTGCCCAGAAACCTTTTAGTCGTGCAGTCCGCCGAAAATCGTTGGCAGCCCGTCTCGCAGCTTCTGACAAGCAATCAGTCCGATGATGGGCTGACTTGCATTCATCCGGCAAACGGCAAGCAACTGAGCTTTCTGGCTGGGCTGAGTCATGATGGTGTTGGGGCAAGCCAGGAACAGCGGTCGAGTGGTCGGCAATTGTACGCTGATCTGCGCGGTTTGATGGACCAACTGGCCGTTTCGGAGCGAATGAGTCGCTGTCCGATCTTGGCGATCACCGGGTTGTTGAACTCGGGAAAAAGTTCGCTGTTGGCCACTTATTTAAGCCAATCGGGTCGTAATCGAGTGCTGCGTGGACTGTCGAATCAGGCTGGAACCCATCGATACGTTTTGTGGCTACCCACTGGGTGGCGTGATCACGCAGAATTGATCAGCACGCTGCAACTTGTGCTTCAGCAACTCTTTGGACACGCACCGGAACCGCTTTCCGATGATCCCGAATTGGCAGCAGGGCAATACAACGGCCGCTCGCTGATCGACTTGGCAGCATCAGTTGATCCTCACAGTGTGCCCTTGGTAGCTTACGACCCGGCTCTGGACGCTTTGCAATTGGGGCTTCTGGACTGTCCGGATATTCAATCGGGCATTGGCACCAGAAGTGTCCATGGTCAGGTTGGTGCCATTGGTCAGGCTTTGGCGGACGCGCGGCGTCAACAACTGGCAGCGGTAGGCAGACTGTGTTCAGCATTTATCGTCTTATGCAAACTCAACAGCCTGCACGATCATGGATTGCTGGATGTACTAACCACCTTGCGTGATACCATGCCTGGTGTCCAGCGCATTCTAGCGGTCAATCGAATCAAAGCCAGGTACGAACCGGCTGTCGTGGCTCAAGAGGCCCGCGCTCTGGTAGACCGCTTCAACATCGCCAGCGTCTTTGCGGCCTATGATTTTCGTAGCGAACTGGCTCAGCGTCGCATACCGCCTGTACCCACTGGCATGGTGCCCGAGGCGGATGGTTCGCCGCAACCTATCTTTTTTCAAGTCGCACAAGTCGAAAGTGCAGCCGCTCCAGCTACCACTTCCGCGCCAGTTTACTTGTATCATTTGGGGAAGCGACTGGATCAAGGTACGCTGTCGCGAGAAAGCAACCGCAGTCTTAGGCTACAGTTGCAAGCCCGCGTCATCCAGGCGTCCCAGTGGCACCTGAAGAATCCTCAATTGCGACGCCAACAAATCGGTGACGCTTGGCAAAGCATCGCGGCAGCTTGTTACGAATTGATGACGCAGCGAGACGCGGATGGGCACGTCGAATTGCGAATGCAGACTTCGCCAGCCATCATCGAACAGATGTCGGAGAGCCTACGGCGCACGGCTCCCATCTGGTTGCGGCCCAGTCTGTCGATCGATCGTTCGGCCCGACAATTCCAAAAAGCGGTTGTTGCCAAGACTCAGGGTCTATGGTGGGCTCAGAACGCATCCAAGGCAGTTACCGATTTAGCAAGTCGATTTCGGCGCGGTGAAGGCGGACAGATCGTGACTCCCGAGCGGCTAGCTAGGTCGATACGACAACACGATATGCAAGATGCTCTGAGCAGTCTTTCTGATGACCCAATGCGTCAAGCTTGCCAGCAGGCGCTTCAAAGGTTTTCGGCGGAGAGCCAGCCAGAATTGGACGCATCGGCGCTGGACCAGTGGAGTCGGTTGGTTTGGGAGAATATGCCGCTATCCAGTAAACTGATGCGTGGTGCGCAGCCAGTGGCACTGGTCACTGCACCGCTACTAGCGGCTCTATTGCTGCCAATTGACGGTGGCGGATCTGCGGTTCTTGTGTTTGCGTCGGTTAAAGAATTGTTGGCCGCAGCCGGCATTGGTGCGCTGCTGGGCGGAACAGTTGCCGGTCGTCAGTTGCTGCACGTAATTCAGGGCGAAGTTCCCTGGAGGCAACTGAGCGACCTGTTTGCCATGTTGTGTGACTGTCTAGGTCTGCCAAGGCCCGCGCAGGAAGGACTGCCCAGTTGCGGCAAACCAAGTCGACAATTACTATCCAGTCTGTCGCCAATTCGTGAAAATTCTTCAATCGCAGGTTTGGAGGTATGGCAGCCCAATGACAACAGTGTCGCAAGATTACAGCGCCTGACCGAACAATTGATTTGACACAGCCTACTTCGATATAGCAAATAGACTTTCCTGATCCTCCTTGCAACAGCCAACTCATGGTACCGCTCAATAATTCGCTAGCCAAACGTATTGCAGAAGCCACGACCACGGTCTTTGGCGAGTCGGCTTTGTCGAGTCGAGTAATTCAGTGCTGCCATCAGTTTGAAAAAGATCTAGAAAACATTTACCAAGGTCGCGGTATTCGGGCTCTTCTGATCGCCATCGTAGGAGCCAAGGGACAGGGCAAGACGTGGATCGCTAAACAATTGATCCGCAATGAAACAGTCCGCCAGCAACTCAAGAGCGGCGATCTGCAAGCCGACGCTACAACGCGACTGGTATGGATTGGCCCGGTTGCACCCGATGCGTTAGATTCCAGTAACGAAATTTACTACGCATGCCCGGTCAGCGACATGGTCGACCTGGGACAACCCTTTGTACTACTGGACACTCCAGGCATGACGGATGCGGACCAGCGTGCCGCGAAATTAGCGCATGAGTCGCTTTCACTGGCCCCGATCAAGTTACTTGCAATTGCCCGAGATCAAATGCGCGCGGCCATCAATCTAAGTGTGGCACAGCAGATTGACGGATCGATCTGTGTACCCGTCATCACATCCGTCGATCCGGATCAGGCCGAGCAATCTGAGTTGCAGAGCGACCTACGCAACCTGCGGGATCAACTGAAGCTGATGGCTCCACATTCTCAAGTCACGACCGAAATCCTTGTTCCCGACTTTGAGGTGACCGGCAATGAATCGGCTGCTGGTGCCCAGTTGAAGGCACAGTTACTGGACTTGCTTTCGGAATTAGGCATCACTCAGTCCACGCTCAGCACGGCTACCGAACTGCGACTGAAATCGGCCACGCGGCGACTGAAAACTGAAGTAGGACAATTGATCCATCAAGAACTTCCTCAATTGTCCGAGGCGGTGTCGCAGCTTCATCAGGAAACCGAGCAACTACCTGCTCGAGTGCTTGCGAGCCTATTAGGTAGCCAATCGGTGCTTGAAACTGGAGTCCGCATGCGGCTTCGAACTCGAATGACCAGCGACACGTCGGTGCTTTGGTTTCCCTATCGTACTGTGATGTCCGTATTAAATCTGACTCATGGTGCCTGGGATCGCCTGGTGCTGGCCATGACTGGCAGTGTCCCCAGTATGTTTGGCGCTCTTTCTACCTGGGCCAGGAACGTGCGTACGGGACAGAACTTTGCAACCGAAGTCAACGATGGCATTCGCCAGCGTACCCAGCAGCAAATTGAGGATCGGCTTCGGCCAAATTGTGAGCAGTTTCGACGCGCAGTACAGAAACTGAGAAGTCGCGAGGATCGAGTCGCTCTGGTGCCGTTGCCAGAATTGAGCGTCAAACTGTTGGGAATCGATGAATTCCAGACGCGCAGTCGCGATATTTTTGAACTGACGCTAGATAAGTATGCGATAACTCGCTGGCATGTTCAACTGCTGGCGCTGCTAGGAACTGTACTTTTCTGGACACTGATGGCAGCACCCATCGTTGTCTTGTATCGCGATTATATTGGTGCTGTTTGGTCAGTCTGGTCGGGCGTCGAGACAGAATTAGAACGATTTCCCAGTCCCCGCGCAGGACTGTTTCTGACCAGCATGTGCCTATCGGTCTTACCCTTGATGGTTTTCTGTATGTTTGTGCTGACTCTAACCTTAAGACGTAGCAAGATGGTTGCGATCGCCAGCGAAATCGCTCAGATGCATCAGAAGGAGATCGATCAAATGCGCGAATCTCAGCAGGTACGGATTCAGTATGACGACGAACTGCTGGAACAGGCCGAGTTCTTGTTGAGCATGAATCGTTGATCACAAGAATTGCCAGCGAATCAATCTCTTAGGAAACGTCATATTCTGGTTCGAGTTCCTGCACGCAGTCGGCGGTGAATTCAATACCAAGATAGATATCACTCATCATTATCGAACAATCAAAAAACGGCAAGTTGATGGTTGATTCGATGCCTTGCACATCGTAACGTAAAAATCCGTTACCAGTTCTATGCATCACGATAGCATGTGGTTGATGCTGTTCTAGCACGAGATAACATTGCAGAGTAGGAATGGTGAGGTAGGCTGTCATTTTTTCATCCAGATCGTATCGCCGCGTTGAAGGAGAAAGCACCTCGACGATCAATACTGGGTGGTCTTGAAAGACCGAGGTCAGTTCATTCGAATCGCAGACGACCTGGGCGTCTGGGTAGTAAAATCGCTTTTCCCCTTTTTGATCGATGCGAACCTTTGTGTCGGAATCGAACGGCTGACAACGTTGTCCATGTAACTTCAGGGCAAGCTGAACAAGACAATTCAATTTGACTCGATTATGTCGCAGTGTTGCACCTGACATCGATCGAATCCAGCCGTCGATGTATTCGCTTTTGGTAAGTGCCTGTTCCTCCTTTGACAAGTACTCTTCCACAGTGAAGTATTCAGTTCGTTCCGCACTACTCATTTTTGGTGCTCCGCTTGGCCAGCAACTAGCAAACATGAAGAAGTATGGCATCAATTATGACTTGCAGTGGTACGGTGGTTTACTTTACCTGCACCGATTGTGCAGTGCAAGCGGCTCGCGCTGCCGAGAACGGAGGACAAAGCAAGACTGATTGGTTTAAACAACTCACGGGCCCACGTTACTACACGCGACGTCGGATTTGTCTGGAATCAGGCTCATGGCCCGTTCGGTGATTGCTGTAATCGTCAGACTTGGGTTGACTCCGATGTTGGCTGAAATCATGCTGCCATCACAGATCATCATATTTTGGTAGTTGTATACTCGGTTACTGCTATCGATCACTCCCGATTGTGGGCTGTCTCCCATGCAGGCTCCGCCAAGAATATGGGCCGTCGACGGAATTCCTAGCAAAGTCTCACTGCCCATAACCATCGCCTTGCCGTCTACAATCTTTTCAACTCGACGCGCCAGCGACTGAGCGACCGGATTGAACGCAGTGGGCGCTTGGCCACCTTCAAGCTGAGTCCGAACCAGTCCCAGTGGAGACAATTTCATCTGAAGTGTTGAATCGATACTTTCCATGTATAGCAAGATGTGCGTGCGTTTGCTCCAGTCGTCCGTCAAAAACACTTTTAAGTTGTTGATGGGGTGCCGTACCAAATCCCAGCATAACTTGAGAGTACGTTCGAAAATCGAATTTCCCATCACCATGGGAGCCATGAGCAACCGCCAGAATCCGGAACCAGCCGAATACTTCACTGGTTCGATATGTCGGTCGCGATCGATATTCACGATCGATCCAATCGCGATACCCTCAGAGAAATTCTTGTCGCGCCCGTAGCTGGTGACTCCTATGAGACTTTCCGAATTGGTACGAACACCTTTACCAAGTGCTTCGGACAATCGTGGCAATGAAGTCTGCTTCAACCTGAGCAACAAGCCCATCGTGCCTAACACACCTCCCGCAAAAATAACATTTTGCGCGGTCACTCGACCATGTTTGGGAAGCCACGCAAGTGAATCCTTGTAGCGAATTTCATAACCATGACTACCATCGGGGCTTAGTGGCTTGACGTCGATGACTTCAGTTTCAGCTTGGATCTTACATCCGTGTCGTTGGGCTAAATAAAGGTAGTTCTTGTCCAGCGTGTTCTTGGCGTTGAAGCGACAGCCAAGCATACAGCCGCCGCACAGATTGCAACCGGTTCGATCAGGCCCTTGTCCGTTGAAATAAGGATCAGGCACAGTCTCCCCGATTTTGCCAAAATAGACGGCGACATCAGTCTTCTGAAACGCGCTGCGATCTCCCAACTGGTCGGCCAATTCCAACATCACGCGATCACTACGGCTCATGTAGGGATGCTCGGAAGCACCCAGCATCTTCTTGGCCAGAGCATAGAAAGGAGCAAGCTCGGCTTCCCAATCCCTGAGACCTTGCCATGACCCTGAATGAAAGAAGGGGGACTTTGGAATGGGCAATGTATTGGCGTAGACCAGCGATCCACCGCCAACGCCAACACCACTTAATACGGCAACATGTCGGAAGTAGGTGAGTTTAAACAAGCCTTTCAAACCAGCTTTGGGCAGCCACATCCACTTGCGCAAATTCCAATTGCTTTTCGGGAAGTCTTCTGGCCGATGAAACCAACGTCCTTTTTCAATCACCAAAACGCGATAACCTTTTTCAGACAATCGCAGCGCAGAAACCGAGCCGCCAAAACCACTACCAATGATCACATAGTCATAATCGTGCGGCATCGTCATCACCTAGAACAACCAACTGTCAGTCGAAACAACCAAAAACTGTATTCGCTTAGCGCGATGTGTCCAAGAATGAATCTCAAGTTTGGCGAACCGACTTAGCATACCAACTAGTTCAAAGCCCAGGGCGAGCTGGACGCTCTTGATCTCGAAATTGTTGCAGAATTTGACCGGTTTCGTTGGCAATCCGATTCTCACTTTCCTCTCGGCTAAGTCGCTGTAACTGCTGCAATTCTCGCACAAATAGTCCGAAGGTTAGCCGGTACGATCGATCTGATTCGGCATTCTCTCTCAGGTGAATCATTGATGCTCGTGCTGACCGCAATTGTTCGTAAGCTGCCTGCGGTTCGGATTGCTTCAAGTAGTGACCTGCCAGTTTGATTTTTAGATTGGCCAGAAGATGATGGTAGTCCAGCATCGTGGGCTGACGCTCAATTAACTGCTGGCAGATTTGACAACCGCGCTCGAGCAATTTCACGTCATCGGCCTGCATTTCAGTCGGCATCAGTCCGCTGGCTAGGGCAAGCAGATATTGATATTCCAAACTGTCTGGACGCTGCTCCGTCAAACGATCCAACGCGTCGACAGCCTGATTTCGATACTCGATGGCTTTTTCCTTCTGCTTGTTCAGGTGAAAAGCAGCCAGTGTGCAGCAGCAGGTTGCTCGCGTGGCAAGGTACTCGGCGTTCTCCGGGTCCTGAGCGATTAGTTCATCCAAGATTTTGATCGCCCGTTCATTCAGCGGCAGGTTCTCTCGCTCCATCCTGACCAGATCGGGAGGACGCCGGTCATTGGGTCGACCACCGGGCGGCCGACCGTTCTGTGGTCGGCCCCCTGGCGGGCGTCCCTCGGGTGGTGGACCCAAAGGCTCAGGTGGTCCCGGACGTCCACTGCGTCCCATTCGATCTGGTGGTCCCATTCGATCTGGAAGGCCCATTCGATCTGGAAACTGCGGAGCGGCACCGCTAAGTGCCTGAAGCATATTAAACCCTAACCAGCTCATCGTTCTTGCCAGTTCCAGGCGCACTTGTGGATCGTCAGTCAAGCTGCCGGACTGTTCCAACATGCCGATGGAGCGCTGGTTCCATTCTTGCGATTCTTTAAACGACCCGCTGCGTCGCAACGCGGCACTCAGTTCGTTTTGTGTCTGTACGCGAGCCAATAGTGTCTGCTTGTCAATCGCGTCTGGCTGCGAGTCTTGTTTGCCTTGGATCTCAGGTAGTAGACGCAGTGAATTGTTGTATGCTTCGATGGCTGATGGAATCTGACCTACGATCTGATAGATGTTTCCGACACGACGATAGGCTCTGGCCGATTCCACCTGCAATTTTTCGTTGTCTTGATTCAGCTCCGCGAACTGCTGGTAGAATTTCAACATGTGATCCAGAAAATCGGCGTCTTGCTTGGTCAGCGATGATTCGATGCCAGAGATCTCTCGCAAGCTGTCATACTGCATGTCCACAGAACGCTCGCCGCCACGAGCGATGATCTGCTTGAACATCTCGTCAAAGGCGGCGATTGTGACCGCCACATTCGATTCAGCCCTAGCGTATTGCTGCTGCATCTCTTTCAGGTTCTGTTCAGCCTGCTGGCGAGCTGCATCCGTTTTTTTCTGTTGTTCACGCAGTGTGGCTGTGACCTCCGCCTCCTTCTTGAGGGCCGAGGTGGTCATCCAGTAACCAACTGAAGCCGATACGGCAACCAGTGCCAACAATCCGATCGACATAGTGGTCAATCCGGCGACCAACGGATTGCGTCGAGCCCAGCGCCATGTGCTTTCCAGAGTTCCAGGTCGGCGAGCCGAAATCGGACGATGCTCGACGAAGGCTCGCAGGTCATGTTTCAACTGGGCGGCGGACTGGTAGCGAGCGCCCGGCTCCCGAGCGACAGCTTTGTCGATGATCGTTGCCAAATCCAACGGCAAATTGGGAGTACACCTGCGTATTGGAGGTGGCGAACCTTTCGAAATCGCTCGAATCAGTTCTGCAGCCGTACCAGGCGTGTAAGCCGGTCGCAGGGTTGCCAGTTCGTATAGCACCAACCCCAATGCATAAACTTCGCTTCGCTGATCATATTGTCCGTCCAATGCTTCGGGTGGCAGGTACTGCGGTGTACCGACGACTTCGCCCGTCTTTGTCAGTTGACTATCTGACAAACTGTCTTTTGCCAATCCGAAATCGGTGATCCATACGGTGCCCTGCTGATCCAGCATGATGTTCGACGGCTTGATGTCGCGGTGCAAAATATTGGCACCATGAGCGTGCTCCAACGCATCAGCTAAACGCACGCCCAACTGCGCGCACCAGCGAAATCTTGCGGTTCCTTGAGGCAGACCGTCCATAGAACCCTTAAATGGTGGCTGTGCCCGATCAGTGGACGTGGCCATTTGCAATCTGACCGCTGTACTGGTCAACGTCGGCGTGCTACCGACCGTCTTCGTCAGCACAGATCGCTTGGCTTGGCCAGCTTCAGCCTGACTTGCGTCATTCAATTCACGAGATCGCATGAGAGAAATGACATGATTCAGACCGTGACCATCGACGTAGTCCATCACGTAGTAGTGAAATCCTTCCTCTTGCCCTACACCAAAGACGCTCACGATGTTGGTGTGGTGCAAGCGGGCTGCGGCCTGGGCTTCGCGGCGAAATCGCTCGATGTGAGCCGCGCCGGTCATGGGTGGTGTCGGCAGCACTTTGATGGCCACTCGACTGCCCAGAGACTCATGCACGGCGGCAAAGACGATTCCCATTCCGCCGCGGCCGATCTCGCGTAAGATGTTGTAATTGCCAACGTGCGACAACTGTTGTACTTGATCCAGTCTTGAGTTGGGCAGACTGCGCGTCTGCGAGCCCTCCTTCAATTGCTCGATCATGGCGATGGAAGATAGCAGGCTGCCAAGTTCCTGAGCCAACTGAGGATAACGCTGCTGGTAGTCTTGCACCGCAGGCTGTTGACCGGCGCGCAATTCGCTCGTGAACTGTTCGACAACGATTTCGAGAACATGCTGATGCTGGGTTTCAGGATTCATTTCGTGACTCCAGTGAACTCATCATCTCCTTCAAGTGCTGCAGAGCACGCAAGTATCGCTTGCTGGCAGCCGAAGGATCGATGCCTAACACCTGCGCGGTCTCAAGATTGGAAAGTTCTTCAAAGTGTCTAAGGGCGATGATTTCTTGATCCAGTTCGGGCAGTTCGGATAGCGTCTTTTCCAAATTCGCGATCTGTTCGGCTCGCTCCACCAATCGACTAGGCGAAGTCTGATTGGCAACCAGTCGCGCCGCAATGGCCAAAGACGTTTGACCTCCCGCATTGGCCGCAGCTCCAACAACGCCACCCAACGACCGCTCGCGCCGTGCATCTCGCTTCAGAGAATCCAGGTGGTAACGATGCAACTCTTGCAGTTTTTGACTCAGCTCCAATCGTAACCAAACAAAGAACGGCATATCGGGTTGAGCCAAAAAATGGTCTAAATGACGCGATGCACGAACGAAAGTCTCTTGAATCACATCCGATTCGGAGACTCGACCGCTCAACCGATAATCCAGTCGAAAACCGGCAATACGGCGCAGTCTTGGCGTGGCTGCCTGGAAATAGGTGGCCAGGGCCTGCTGGCGATCGGATTGCAGGTTGTGGAGAATCTCCTCTTGAGCAGGCAAAGCTTCATTCATTACAGTTAGCTATCACAAATTGGCGCGAACTATCGACAGGGGAGAACTGGCAATCCAACATTCTTCTTTGAACCCAAAATCTTTGTGGGAAGACCTCGTTTTTTGGGGATTCTTGGTCATTTCATAGTACATAATGGTATTGAGTACAAGCACGATCATGTTCACGACTTTACGTGCGATCCGCGAGAAGTGTCAAATATTTTGAGAAAAGTCCGCTCATTCATGTCCTCTGCCGAAAAATCCTGCGTGTAACCCTAGTAGAGAAGGCCATGGCATAAGCCCGCCTTAAGTTTTAGGCTAACCAGCCTGGGTCCATTTTGTACAGGTGAATCATGAAAAAAACGCTAATTGTCAGTCTAGTTGGGATTTCCAGCAGTTGGATTGCCACCCCGTCCCATGCACAGCCGCCAGGAGGACCACCTCTGGGTCCTCCGCCAGAGATGATCGAGCGGCTGGTCGAGCGGTTGGATGCCAACGAAGACGGAGTACTTGAAATCGACGAAATCGTCAGCAAGTTACGGGACCGAGTTGCTCAGGCAGACGGTAACTCGGACGGCAAACTGGACCACGACGAAGTTGCCATGGTAATGCATGGGCTACGCGAGCTAATGGGCGGTAGACCTGGCGGTGGGCCTCCTGGTTTCGGGCGCCCTGGTGGACCTGACGGCGATGGTCGCGGTCCTGGCCCTGATCGTCGCGGCCCAGGCGGACCCGGTGGGCCTGAGCGAAGACCTGGACCACCTCCCGGCAGACCAGACGGTCCAGGTCGGGGGCCAGAGGGCGGAGAGCGATTCATGATGCTCTTCGAACGCTTGGACAAAGATGGCGACGGCAAGGTGGCAGTGGATGATCTGCCTGAGCCCATCCGGGACCGTATGTCCAAAGCGGATACCAATCAGGACGGATCGATCGACAAGCAAGAACTCGAAGAAGCACAGAAGAAGATGAAGCAGATGCGCGGTGATCGACCTGCAGGCGGACAGCCCGGCGACGCGCAGGATCGACCGAAAAAGCGTCCAGGTGCCGACAAGGCCAAGCGAGAACGGTCTGAAGATGGTGACAATCGTCCTCAAAGACCCAAACGGCCCAAGAGTGAAGACCAAGAGGACGCCGAAGTCAATTAGAACTGCAACAGTACCCGATTTCCCCCTAACCCTCTCCCCCGCAAAGCCGGGGGAGAGGGGACTTGAGATGGTTATTGAGTGGCCGGGAGAACAAGAGATAAGCCAATGCTTTTTTCGCGAATATCAAACGTGGGGACGATCTTCCAGATTGTCCAACTAAGAATCAACTTTGACGAACCGCTAGGTTAATAGTTTTGAAAAATCATAGTGTATTCAAGAGGAATGTGATGCCACCGATCCTTCGAATCGTAGGCCTGTTTTTCTTAACTGGTGCCTTATCGCTTGTTTGCTCTCGAATTAGCTCCGCACAAGATTCTTCTACCATTGCGGCCGGGGAGGGGTCTCCTCAATCAACGACCGAGCAACTGAATTTCTTCGAATCCAAGATACGTCCGGTGCTTGTGCGTGAGTGTTATAGTTGCCATTCCAATCAAGTGGGACAAGTGCGAGGCGGACTATGGTTGGATACGGCCAGCGCTCTGCGAACCGGTGGCGACTCAGGGCCTGGGGTTGTCCCCGGTGACTTGCAAGCCAGCCTTCTTTGGAATGCGATCAACCATGAAGATTGGAATATGCCTCCGGGCAGAAAACTGTCTAAAGACATACTGAATGATTTTCAGCAATGGATCGAAATGGGGGCTCCTGATCCTCGCCAGGAAGAAAGCCTCACAATCCGCTCTACGATCAGCGATGCCGATGTTGAAGCGGGGCGACAATTCTGGTCGTTCCAGCGCCCCAAGCCCGCGCGAGTTCCTTCGGTTGCTGCCGATTGGCCACTCACCGATATCGATCGCTTCGTGTATGACAAACTGAACAGCAATGGTCTTCAGCCCTCGCCAGACGTGCAACCATCCACCTTACTTCGCCGACTGTGTTTCGACCTGATTGGCTTGCCGCCAACGCCAGAACAATCAGCAGCTTTCAGTAAGCAGTGGCAGGACGATCAGCAGGCTGCCATCACAGATATGGTCGACCAATTACTAGCCGAACCTCAATTCGGAGAACGTTGGGGACGCCACTGGTTGGACGTAGCTCGTTATGCAGAATCGTCGGGCCGAGAACTAAATATAACCTTTCCCTATTCGTGGCGCTATCGTGACTATGTGATCGATTCATTCAACAATGACAAGCCTTACGATCGGTTCGTCCAGGAACAGATCGCAGGAGATCTGTTGCCAGCAAAGTCGGATCAACAATGGGCCGAGCAACTAATTGCTACTGGCTTTCTGACGCTTGGGGCCAAAGAATTAACCGAACAAAACCCACGTCAATTCGAATGGGACCTGGTAGACGAACAGATCGATGTCACGACACGAGTCATGTTGGGCGTGTCGGTGGCATGTGCGCGGTGTCACGATCACAAGTTTGAACCCATTCCTCAAACCGACTACTACGCGCTTGCTGGCATCTTTCGCAGCATGTCCACTCACTATGGGACCTTCCGCACTCAGCAGAATCGACGCAGCAGCAATCTAATTGAATTACCGACATCTGATCCAGACCCGTTCCGCCCCGCCATTTCGAAATCAAAACTAGCGGAACTCAAGCAAGAATTGGAACAGAAACAGGACGAACTTCAGCAAGCAAGACTGGCTCGCAGACAACGCCAGCAAAGAAATTCGTCTGAGCGGCCTGTATCGGTCAATAGCGTCCTACAAGTCGCTCAGTTGTCCAATGCGGCTGGTCTGCTGCAGGCCACTATCGACAGTTATGATGCCTCAGGACAACCAATGACTTTGTGCATGGCTGTGCAAGAAACGCGGCCAGTGGAAACTCGAGTCTTACAACGTGGCGAGTTCAATCAGCTTGGTCAAACAGTCACCCCAGGGGCACCAAGAGTACTTTGTGAGCAGCCGTTGTCAATTTCGTCCAGTTCATCGGGCCGCTTAGAATTAGCACGATGGATCGGAAGCGAGGACAATCCCTTGACCGCTCGCGTGATGGTCAATCGAGTGTGGCAACACCTGATGGGACAAGGAATTGTGCGAACTCCAGAGGACTTTGGTTCCACCGGACTACCGCCAACTCACCCCGAACTGCTTGACCATTTAGCCACAACTTTTGTCAAATCCGGGTGGAGCATCAAACAGTTGATTCGATCGATCGTAGTGTCGCGCATCTATCGAACCGGCAGTCAGATGAACGATTCCAGTTTCCAAATCGACCCTGAGAATCGTTACTTATGGCGTATGGAACCTAAGAGGTTGGAAGCCGAGGCGATTCGCGATGCGATGTTAGCTATCAGCGGTCAGATCGATCTGCGACGACCGAAAGGTTCTATCGTGTCTCAAGCAGGACCAGCCGTAGTGCGTGACGGACGGATATTCTCTGCTTCGTTGTCTCGACCTGCAACAAGCGGTGATTCGGTGCGAGATCGGCTACGAGCACAAGCTGCCAAAAATTTCTTAGGTTCCGACGTCTTGCAGCCAAATTTAGTATCGCTGGATCAAGCGGTGCGTTATCGAAGCGTCTATCTGCCCATTGTACGTGACCATGTGCCGCGATCTTTAGAGGTTCTAGACTTTGCCGAGTCTTCGATCGTGGTCGGACAGCGGGAGGTTTCTAACACCGCCGATCAGGGGCTGTACTTCATGAACAATGAGTTTGTCATCGAGCAGGCCGACAAGATGGCTGGGCGCTTGATGGCGCATTCCTCGCAACTGCGAGATCAGTTGAAGTACGCGTTTGAGCTAACCTATGCTAGGCTGCCAAGTTCCAGAGAATTACAGCTTGCCATGGACTTCCACCGCTCACTGCGTCCCAGCCCAACCTCCAACAGTCCGGCCACCAATTCGGTCATAGCCGATCGGCGCAGATTGACGGGTGATCGAGCCAGTTTGTCAAGCGCTCGTGCCAAGTCTTCGGGCCGCGTTGAGTCTAGTTCGCCAACCGCCCAGTTAGAACACCAGAAGCTAGCCGTTATTTGCCAGGCGCTAATGGCGGTGGCCGAATTCCGTTTCTTGAATTAATTCTTATCGTGTGACTACAGGAGTTCTTTCAATGCTCTCGACATCTCCTAGATCAAGCGAACTTCCAATGTTGTCGCGACGCTTTCTGCTTGAGTCTCTTGCCAGCGGTTTCGGCTATTTGGCGTTTTCGTCGCTAGCGACCTGGGCGAGTGCTGAAGAGTCTAAGTCGTCGGACAATCCGCTATCGTCCAAGCCAAGCCATTTCCCAGCAAAGGCCAAGCGAATCATTTTTCTTTACATGCGAGGTGGTCCATCGCATGTGGATACGTTTGACTACAAGCCGGAGCTGGACAAGCTGGATGGCAAGACCGGCAAGTATCGTGGGGCGTTGATGAAGTCGCCATGGGAATTCCAAAAAACCGATTCTGGACTATGGATATCCGAGCTGTTGCCACAAATTAGTTCCGTTTCGCGCGAACTGTGTTTATTGCGAGGCATGCACACCGATCAACCAGTACATCCCAGTGCGTCGACACAATTGCATACCGGTAGTGCGCAGTTTGTGCGACCATCGCTAGGTGCGTGGACTCTTTATGGCCTAGGGACCGTCAACGATAGTTTGCCGGGGTTTGTATCGATCAACGCGGCAGCAGGCAGCGCACAAAATTATGGTAGTTCCTTCCTGCCTGCCATTTATCAAGGTAGCCCTCTGAGTCGCACCAATCGTTTGGCGCGACGACTGCCCTCCGATTCTTCTTCTGACACGGTATCAGACATTCGTAATCCTCAGTTGACCTCCAAACAACAACGTCAACAACTGGATTTCGTTCAGCGGCTAAACCGCGAGAAGCTGCGCCAAGAAAAGATACATCCCGGCATCGAAGGAGTGATTGAGTCTTACGAATTAGCGTTTCGCATGCAATTGGCAATGCCTGACGTGATGGATCTGTCCAAGGAAAGTCAACAAACTCAGGGACTGTACGGAATTGGAAATGGTCCAAGCGATAATTTTGGACGCCAGTGTTTACTGGCTCGTCGTTTAGCAGAAGCAGGTGTGCGATTTATCGAAGTGGAATTAAACGGATGGGATACGCACTTCAACATGTCCACTCAGTTGCCCAATATGTGCCGACAGATCGATCAGCCAATTGCAGGCTTGATCACCGATCTAAAACGTCGTGGCATGTTGAAGGACACACTGATTTTGTGGGCTGGTGAATTTGGTCGCACGCCGTTTGCTCAGAACGGCAATGGACGCGATCACAATAACAAGGGGTTCACTTCCTGGATGGCCGGAGGTGGTGTGAAAGGTGGATTCAGCTTTGGTGCAACTGATGAAACGGGGGCGGAGGCCGTCGAGGGCAAGTGCCACGTTCACGACTGGCATGCCACGATCCTACACCTTCTGGGACTTGACCATACGCGGTTGACTTATCGCTACGCAGGCCGTGACTTCCGACTGACCGATGTAGCTGGCAACGTATTGCATGACATCCTGGCCTAGCCCTGTGTGTTGATCTGGAACATCAACTCTTGCCAAGCATCTGATTGGCTTTGCCGATCCACGGTTCGGGGCCGCCGCTATCGTAACCATACTGGGAAATGACATTTCCATCAGCATCCAAAAACAATATCGTAGGATAACCGCGAATCTCGTACTGTTTGGCCAGTCGACTATTTTGTTCGCGGATTTCTGGTGAAGGACGAGTCTTTCTTGGGTAATCCAGTTTCAGCAAAACGACATTCTTCTTGGCCCAATCTGAAAATTGCGGCGTGGCAAAAACCTCATCCTCCAATCGAATACACCAACCACACCAATCACTGCCGGTAAAATTTGCCAAAATAGGTCGTCCGGTTTGCGCCGCCTCGGCTTGCGCATCAGCATACGACTCATGCCACTTTAAGTGCTCTCCAGTTGGCTCAGCCTCGCGCGTTTGCGGAACTGACTCAGTAGGCCGACAACCAACCGTTGCAGTTGTCAGCGTGAAAAACAGTACGAACCAACGCAAGCTATCCATCACACTATCTCCGTAAATTGTATTGCAACGACTGTGCCAAAATTTTATCAAAGGCTTCACACTAAATGCAAGTTCAACTAAGAAGCCGTTACTATCATAGCAAACCTCCGTGTTCTCAGTGAACTCTGTGGCTATTTGACTTCCAAAACTAAATTTCGAAAGCGGATCTCGGTGGCGCGACCGGAGTGAAGTTGCAGAGCGATGATGCCCTCGCGGCTGCCTTCAGGATCGTCCATGTCTACGCACAAGTGTCCGTTGATCCAAGTGCGAATGCGACTTCCAATGGCCTCGATGCGATACACATTCCACTGGTCTGCATTGACGTGTTCTTTGCCGCTTTTTTTCCAGAGCAATTTTCGTCCGTGCTCTTCGTACAGCTTGCCCCACCAACCCGGTCCAATGTCGGCCTGATAGCCTTCCACATCACCGCCGTCCAGCACTCGGCTGCGGAACTGAATGCCGCTGTTTCCAGCGTCATCCACCAATTTCACTTCGACGCTAAGGCTAAAATCGCGAGCTAGAAAATCGCTTATCAGAAATTCGTTGTGATCCAGTCCTTGGGTCTTGCCAACGATCTGGCCGTCTTGGACGCTCCATAGTTGCGTGTCTCCGGACCAGGCCGCCAAGTCTTTTCCATTAAACAGACTGTTGGCATTTTCCGGTGTTGCCAATAAAGGCACTTGATTGGTGTGTCGCAAATAGGCTAACAAGCTTCGAATTTCATGCTCGCTGAACTGCTTCAACTGATCGTCGGGCATCATCGACTGTTCACCCTCCTGCCGCTGATCAATTTCTGACTTGGGCACGATCACAGTTGCGTCCGCCGTTTGAATTGTGACCGCTTGCTCAGTCTCCTGACGAAGCATGCCGGTGATGATCTGGCCATTGTCGGTCAGAATGACCGTCGGTCGATACTCATTGGCCATGACGGCGCTCGGATCAACCACATTTTCCAACAAGTAGTCCAAGTTGCTACGATTGGAACCGGTAATATCAGGACCAAGCTGCTGGCCTTGACCGTAGAGAATGTGACATCGCTGACAGGTTTTCGCAAAAAGAGTGCGCCCGAGATGCAAATCCGGCGGCGGCAGGTCAGTCCGCTGGACCAGTTTCTTGTACGCCGCAATCTGCTGAGCCCTTTCCTGAGTGGATTGTCGCACACTCCCCCACACTTGATTAAGCCGCTGGCTTAACTGTGCATCTTGAAGAAACTCCAATTGACGCGCCAGATCGGCGGTCAGATCGCTGGCGCTAACGCGACTAGAAGCGATCGCGTCCAGCAAAGCCAGTGCTTGGGATTTGCGGCTGCAAAGCATGGCCACGGCGATCTGCCGCTGACTGGCGGTCATGGATGCGTAGCGATCCAGCACCACTTCAGGCGTGCGTGGATCGTCGTATTGTCCAAGCCCGCGAATAGCTTGTTCCAGAAGTGATGAATCCGTGTCAGGCTTTTGAATAATCGCCAGTAGAACATCAGGTAGTTCTTCATCTGCAGCCGACAGAAGCGACTGAAGTGCAGTATTGCGAACTGAGGCTGATGCAGTCATGTCTTGAAGCCGCTGCCGCATGGCAGACTGCGCATGCTTGTCCCCAAAGACGACACCCAGCATCATAACATCTTGCTGTATTTCTGGATTTGGACTTTGCGAAAGCCGCTGATACAGCGATTGCCAGCCGGCGGGAGGCTTGACTTGGCGCTGCCCCTCCAGTGCAGATCGAATAGCGGTCAAAAATGACTGCTGTACAGCTGGATCTTCCTGCTTGGACAATGCGGCAATTAATCGTTCGATCGATGAAGACTCACCCGATTCGGCCAATCGTCGCAACGTGTGCTTTCTAAGAATTGGCATGGTTCGCCCAGCGTTCATCCCCAACGCAAGAGCCCGATCGGCATCCACATCAGCTAGCGGTTCCATTGCATACCAGATCATCGCAGGCAAATTATGATCCTCAGAATCCTCCGCATGTGCTGCTAGTTCTGCTACCAGTTGCCAGCGTTGATCCAGAGGAATGCGGTTCGCCGCGCTGGCCAGGGTAAGTCGTACCACCGGTGATTCGTCTTGCCTGGCCAAATCGATCATAGAGTCTAAATGACCTTGAGTGGGTTGGTACTGCTGGCGCTCCGTCGACAATCGGATTGCCCAACTTCGTACGTGAGGGCTTGAGTCCCGGATCATTTGATCATGCAAACCTGCATCAATGGCTTCGACTGCGTGCAATGCCCAGATGGCTCGTAATCTTCGTTCGGGCTCGGCATGAGTCGTTGCAAGAGTTCGCAGTTGCTCGATCGCCACCGGATCGATAGGCCGCGCAGTAAAACGTTCCTGCAGCAACCGCCGCGAGTGGCGTACGTACCATTCATTAGCATTTAGTACATGACAGGCCAAATCCACGTCACTTGCTCGTGTCAAATCAACTGAGTGAGATTGAACATCGCCGTAAACAATTTTGTAGATTCGACCATTGCTGCGATCATGAACCTCTATTTCCTTTCGGTGGCACGCCTGCATGTCGTACCAATCGATCAAGATCACTTGACCATCGGGACCATATCGCATGTTTAAGATTTGAGAAGCTTGATCTTGCGTCAGCAAGAAATCTGGCTCATGTGTCCCCACGTATCCCGAACCTCTCGCTACCAAGCGATCAATATTCAAACGCTGTCCATGAATATTGTTCATAAAAATTGAATGTCGAAATTTCTCGGGCCAGGCTCCACCTTGGTAGATCATGGCACCGGCATGAGCATGCCCGCCACCGGCGGCATCCGACTTGTTATTGCCTGCATGAGGCGTGGCCCCCAGATAGTGCAAGTGGTCCGCTATGGTCATGATGCTTGTGTACGTGTGTTTGTTGAAATGGCGACCGGCCTGGCGTTGATAACGTGCTTGGGGAATCACGTGGTACAGGTGAGGAATCACACACGCTGTGATAAAGGCTTCTCCCACTTCGTTAAAATCCAGGCCCCACGGGTTGCTAGTTCCATGCGCAAAGACCTCAAACTGGTGATTGACAGGATGATACCTCCAAACGCCCGCATTGATGGGCACGCGATCTTGGTCGTCGGCTCCCGGCTTGCCGACTTTTGAGTGCGTAAAAACACCGTGGCAACCGTACAACCAGCCATCTGGTCCCCAGCAGAAGGTGTTTAGCGTTTCGTGAGTGTCTTGAAATCCCCAACCGTCTAGAAGAACTTGCGGTGGACCATCAGGCGTGTCATCATGATTAGCATCGGGAATGAACATCAAGTAGGGGGCGGCACCTATCCAAACTCCGCCAAATCCTACTTCGATCCCACTGACCAAATTCAAGCCCTCGTAGAAAATTTTGCGAGAGTCCAGCGTACCATTGCCATCGGTATCTTCGAAGATCAGGATGCGATCTTTACCCTGCTCGCCCGCTGCACGAATCGGATACTCATAAGCTTCTGCAATCCAGGTTCGGCCGCGATAATCCAGTGCCATGGCGATCGGCTGCCTGACATCTGGTTCGTTGGCACAAGCGATTACTCGAAAGCCTTCGGGAACCTGCATTGCCTGAGCGGCCTGTTGGGCTGGCAATCCGCTAAACGGGTACTGATCGGCAACTAGGCTGGGGGCTGGCGATTGAATCTCCGGGCGTTGCTGATGGAATCTGAAGTGATCAAAGTTGATATGTCCCCAGCCATCAGAACTGGCGTCGACCAGTCGGATGAACATCAACTGTCCCTGCACCAACTGCAGGTCCACCACAATCGGCGACAAATCCTCAGTTTGTTGTCCACCGACAGTGAAAAAAGGCGTATCGCGACCGACAAGATGCAGTTCAACTCGTGCCTTCTCCTTGGGACCACCACCTACCAACATGGAAGCGAAGGGAGCTGTGACTGGAAACGCAGCGCTGGTCAGAATGCCCTGAGGTGCATCGCCATTCAGTTCATAGCCGCCGATCCAATACTGGCCCTCGTGCCGGCTTGCCGAATCGTCACGACGCGGGGACACAGTATCACCTTGGATTGGCTGTCCTAGAAAGGCATCCCCTGTGGCTGTCCAGTCTTCCAGACCACCCCTCTCGAAATCTAGATTCAAGACTCGACCATCGGCAGCCACCGGCAAGCTACCTCGACCATGCTCCTCATTCTGAGCTACTAAATAAAATTGCAAATAGTCCAACCCCAGCATATAGCTCTTGGCCGCTTTGGGATTGGCCCCGACTATTGTGAAGGCTAATTGATGCTTGCCAGTTTTCAATTTTCCAACATCGAATTGTAATCGCCCTGTGGTTACAACCTGAGGCTCAAATAGGTCCACAGGATTACCCAGCGGTTGACCGTCCAGTGCTATTTGGAAAATGCCGTAGTCAGGCGCACAGGTCAGCACCATTTCTAAGCGGTCCACTTCTGACAGGACATCCAGGTCCAAAGTCAGTTGATCACCTTTGCGTGCTTCCGTCCACCAAAGTTGCCTGCCAGCGCTCCAACGGTCCTCGGGAAAACCTTGCATGTCCTGTTGGCTCGCCGATCCACGTGTAACTTGCGGATTAAGCTGTTCTGCCTCGATCAACTGACTTGCTACGCCACCTTCGCCCGAACGACCGCGCGGTCCTCGCATTCGCAGAGGTTTCGATTGAGTTTTCGGTTCTGGCTGCGGATCAACCGCCAGTGGCTTGGGCTGCGCGGCAAGATACTCTTGAAGGCTGACGGATTGTTGCTGCTGGACCAGGATATTTGCACCCAGCATGCCGCCCGTAGCCACATCAGGCAGACCGTCTCGGTTAACATCGGCCACCACGACTTGCCTACCGATGCCCGTATTGCTGTCCAGCTGATGCGGAACCCAGTCGATGCCCTGCGCGCTGCGAACCAACTGAAACCAGTAGACGACTGGACCGGCATCCCACATGGGGCTTTTTTGATGATGCGAATAATAGGTCTTACCGGTGACGATGTCCTGCAAGCCATCACCATCGACGTCTGCTAGTCGTAAGCTGTGTGGTTCAGTAAACAGTACGCCGTATCTATTTTCCGAAGCTTCGCTGCCTACGATGATATGCCGCTGGAACGTGGCTTGGCCATCGACCAAAATCTGCTTGTACCAAGAAAGACCAAAATCATGAGCCGCTTCGGAGGTGATGATATCGTTCAGTCCATCGCCATCAACATCGTAAGCGTACATCTCCGCGCCGCCATAGGAATTGCTCAGGGCGACCTGATTCGACCGCCAGCGACCTGCGGTGGCACCGCTGGCGGGTTGTTCAAACCAGCCTCGAGAATGAATGATGTCCAACAATCCGTCGTTGTTCACATCTCCAATGCCCAGCCCATGTCCAAACTTGCGATCCGCGATCTGTTCTGAGATCGGGAAAAAGGTCCAAGTGCTAAACGGTTGGTCCCAATCGATAGTTGCAAAGCCGAAGAAGCCGTCGCGAGTGCATATCAGTTCCGGACGCTGGTCGCCGACCAGTTGAGTCAATTGTGGAGATTCGTTGGAAACCCAGTCGAAAACCTGATGCTTGTTCCACTGACCGACGCCTTTGCCTGGATTCTCGTAGACGTATGCCTTGGTCCCAGGGAATCCAACTGTAAAAACATCGTTGGCACCATCACCATTGAAGTCGTAGATCCAGGCAAAAAAGTGATTCGCATACCGCTCCATGGGCTGCGGCTTTGCTGGAAAGATCTCTGACTTTTCAGTGAATTCTGGGCCAGCAAACCAATAGGGTCCGTAAACGACATCGACAACTCCATCACCGTTGACGTCGCCAACCGCTATCCCTTCGGAAAAGTAGGTGTCGGTGAGCTGCTGTCGCTGGAATGTTCTTTTCGTATGTTGCTGGGCGATCAGCAGGTCGGTTATCCCGACAACTGTACCGACAGAACAAAGAACCACTCCTGTGAGCCGCTTGAAATGGACTGACATTTGATTTCCCTTGCAATTGATGAATATCTTGGTCTGAAGGCGAGCCCGGGAATGTTCTGGAGCCCCGGGTCAGCTTTCCTCGAGCCAGTATATCAAGATTCGAGGCTAGCTATCGAAATTAGAGCGTAAACTTTGCCTATGTAACCCGGACTTGGAGCAATTGAGCTTTATTCCCCTCGCAGTTCAGGCTGTGCTGATTCGGCAATCCGGGTACAATTGGGAATCGCAGTTTTCTCCTCACCGGGAAAGTGGTTTGTGAGCTTTGAACCCATCTCAGAACTGACTCCACCGCTTCGGGGGAGAAGGCAGGGGGGCGGATAGTTTTGTGATAGTCTCTTGGTATTTTTCGGCAATCGAGAAGGTTGGCGGCTGGCGAGCAAGTTTATGGCTAAATCCAACAGTAATATTCAGACAGGTGATGTTGTCATTGCCGATGGCGAACCATTAAATCTACGAAACCGTCAATTGGCCGCGCTGCTGGCTTGGTTGTTGCCTGGTTTAGGGCATTACTATCAGGGCCGCCATTTCAAGGCTCGTATCTATTTTGCATCGATCATGATCTGTCTGGTCCTGGGGTTAGTGGTGTCGGGTGGACGCTGTGTTTACGCTTCTTGGAATGGTGTCGAGAAGCGTTGGCAGTATCTTCTGCAATCCGGGAATGCCTTGCCAGCCGTTCCCGCAGCCATTCAAGCTTGGCGGAAAAGCGGCAACAAGGCCCCGTTCTTTGAAGGTTGGTTTTTCGAGCAGGGGCAGCCCGCACCTTTTGCAGCTCCACGAGACACGGGACAACTGGACAAGTGGCATTACGACACGGCCTCGGGGTTTGAACTGGGAACGTTGTATGTGATGATTGCTGGTTTATTAAATGTTTTGGCTATTTATGATGCCTATTCGGGACCACTTCCGCCGCCTCATCACGCTAAGAAGAAAAAAGGCGAAGACGAAAAGGCTGAGAACCCGGTTTAACCAATCACCCTTACTTGATCCTTTGCATTAGAAAGCAATCCAATGGTCGTTAGTGTCTCCTGGTTTTATATGCTGATGTACGTTCCATTGCTGGCTGCCACAGCGGCCGTAATCGGTGCGACGCGTCACGAAAAACGGGAACTGATCATCAGCGAAATTTTGGGAAATGCGTTCCGAATCACTCTGTTTATGATTGGAATTTACGCTGTACTTCAAGTAGTATCGTGGTGTGTCTAAGTCGCTGGACGGACCAAACCAGTTGAAAAGTCCGTTCTGCCTTTTGCGGTCCAAACTGTTTTACACGGAGCTAGTCATGAAGTATCTGCTGTCAGTTCTAAGTGTTACCTGGATTTTGTTGTGCGGTAACTTATCTCTTCACGCCGAGCCGACTGAGCAGGCTCTAATCAAGGGAAGTGACTTGGGTGCCTTCTACGTTACTAAGCTGGGCGGAGCTTCCGACGACAAAGTGGACGTGGACGATACGATTTGCTACCGCTGCAAATACGGTTCTCGCCCTCAAATCATTGTCTTTACTCGCAGCAGCGATGATTCCATTGTCAAGCTGATTCGACACCTGGATGAACTGGTCAAATCTCATGAGCAATCGCAGCTCAAGGCTTTCGTCAACGTGCTGGGTGATGACAAGAACAGCGCTTCCGACACAGCGAAAAAACTAGCCAGCGTGTCGATGTCCAAACTGATTCCTCTGGTAGTGCCCGTGGACCATCGAGCTGGCCCGGCCGCCTACAAACTGAACGCGAAAGCCAAGTTGATCGTGATGATTGCTAAGGAAGGAAAAGTGGATTCGATACTCTCTTTGACTTCCAGCCGCGAACTGGATGTCAAGCAGCTTGATGATTTGGTCGCACAAGTGGTCCAGTAATCTAGGCCAGTGGGTGGTTGATTGGGGCGTCGCCGCTTAGAATTTTTGGATGCCTAGTGCTTTATCCAAGCTAAAACGTGGCGACAAGCTTCCAGCTTGTCCACAGCACTAGCGCCGATGCTATTGCAACCTGGAAGGTCGCAACCACAAAGATATCATTTGCAGGAAGATCAAGATGAAATGCCAACACTGTGAAAAGCCGGCCACCTTCCATATCACCGAACTGACTCAGCCCAGCGGCCCGATCAAGATCCACTTGTGCGAAGAACACGCCAGGGTTTACCTGTCGCAGGGAAGCGAGGAGTCGGCAACCAGTGCGCTTGCCAATATGCTGGCTAAACAGTTGAAACTGGAGCAAACCGCTGAACAATTGGCAAAATTGGACAAGAAAACCTGTCCGATGTGCGGTATCAGCTTTGCCGAATTTCGCCAGTCAGGACGATTGGGGTGCGCTTATGATTACGTTCATTTTAGAAAGGACATCGAGCCTCTGCTGCTGAACATCCATGGATCAGAGCAGCATCGTGGCAAACGGCCAGCACGCAGCTCGGGAGCCCCGGATCGGCAACACCGACTACTCCAATTGCGCAAGGAAATGCAAGCTGCGGTCAAGAAGGAGGATTATGAACGCGCCAGTCAGGTTCGTGACGTGATCCAACGCATCGAGGACGGCGACGAAAGCGTCTGGTCGGAACTGGACAAGGATTCAAGCGGCCAGTCCTAGGGATGGCTCATGCCTAGAACGCAGAATTTGCATGAGAACTGGGTTTTGTTCTAGCAACCGTTGACGGGGTGCGATTTATCAAGAAGGCGTTACAATGGTTCTTCGCCCCGGCGCCCGATCTTAGCAAAGGGTCGATTGGTGGCTTGTCCGCATAATATTGTCATTTCTTTTTGATGCTCGGAATACTTTGTCTACTGTGGAAATCAACGATTTAGTTAGCAGATGCGGAGAATGGCTCAGAGGTACAGGCCCCGAGTCGGATATAGTAATTAGCAGCCGTATCCGTCTGGCTCGCAATCTGGCTGACTTTCCGTTTGTGCGCCGAGCTTCTAAAGAAGAGCGCACGCAGATCGTTAAACTATTGGAAAAGAAAATTCAGTCGGTGGAGGAATGGTCCAACCTGCTATTTCTTCGCGTTGACGGTTTGAATGATATCGATCGACAATTTCTGGTTGAACGGCAATTGATGAGCCTGGAGCTGGCCGAAGGTAGCGGTGACCGAGCCGTAGCCATCGATCCCGAAGAGCGATTTAGCGTGATGATCAACGAAGAGGATCACTTGCGCATTCAGGTCATGTGTAGTGGACTGGACGTACACCGTGGGTGGCAACAGATAGACGCACTGGACAATATCCTTCAGCAGCGACTCAACTACGCATTCCATGACGAACTGGGCTATCTGACGGCCTGTCCCACCAATGTGGGAACCGGTCTACGGGTCAGTGTCATGCTGCACCTGCCGGGACTGGTGGTTACTCGGGAGATTACCAAGGTTTTTCGTAGTCTGCAAAAAATAAACGTCACCGTGCGAGGCCTCTACGGTGAAGGTTCGCAGTTCATGGGCGACTTTTACCAGGTTAGCAATCAAATCACACTTGGGCGCAGCGAAGAGGAATTGGTTCAAACCGTCAGCGAAGTGGTACCGCGAATCATCGAATACGAACGTAAGGCCCGACAGTTTCTAATGAGCGAAAGCGGCCAAGATCTACATGACGATGTCAGTCGCTCGCTGGGCGTTTTGTCTACCGCCAAGAAAATCAGCAGCGAAGAGACCCTGCACTGCCTTTCCAAAGTTCGCATGGGAGTGAATCTTGGACTGATCCGCACGATCGACGTAGCCACGATCAATCGATTATTCGTGCAAACTCAGCCTGCACACCTGCAAAAGCTACGTGGCCAGGCGCTGTCAGCGTCCGAGCGCAATGTCGAACGTGCGAACTACCTGCAAGCACATTTGCCAGCCAGCAACAATTGACCATCGACTCGACCGCAGTGAATCAGCGACGGATCGGCGAAACGTTAACCTTTGCTCGGCATAGGTAGTGGTCAACCGTCATGTACAGCCAGCCAGCCGGTGCTATGGTGCAGTTGCTGGTCCTTTCGCCAGTTACTAAGCGGCCGAGCAATTTCCCATCCGGGTTGAACACATAGATTCCGCCTGGTCCGCTGGCCCACAAATTCCCTTGGCTATCCACTTCCAATCCATCAGGTAGTCCTGGTTCCTTGCCTACTCGATCGGTAGCGTTGAACAGCACTTTTGATTCTCCCAGTGTGCCATCCGCTTTGACTTCAAATCGAGTCCAATTGGCCTGCTTGGGATTGGACTGAGCAACAAATAAAAACTTTTCATCCGGCGACAGTCCAATGCCGTTAGGTCGTTCGATGCTACTAGTCATCAACGCAATGTCTCCCGATGGCTTGATGCGATAGACACCGCAAAAATCTTGCTCGCGACGTGGATCTTCAAAACCGGCAGGCAGTCCGTATGGCGGATCGGTAAAATAGATATCTCCATTGCTCATCACAACAGCATCATTGGGGCTATTCAGGCGTTTGCCATCAAACTTGTCGGCCAGCGTGATCTTACCTCCACCCGGTGTCAGCGCGCTGACCCGCCGATCTCCGTGTTCGCACATACACAAACGGCCCTGCTTGTCTACAAACAATCCGTTGCTGCCCGGTTCATAGCCATAGAAGGCAACCCCCGTATATCCCGACGGATGCATGAACAGACTGATCTCACGTCCCGATTCGGCTGCAGGTTGATACTTAAAAATTGAATTGCGAGGGATATCGGTGAATAGAAGATGTCCGTCCGCACCGCCAATCCACACAGGGCCTTCCGTCCAAGTAAACCCTCTTGCAATCACTTCGATCTTGGTCTCAGCCGTTACCAGTTTGTCGAACTCAGGCTCCAATCTCTCGATGGAACCGATGGTCTGCTGAGCCGTTGCGCCAGGCCCCCAAAAAGAAAAACCGCAGAACATTGTTCCCAATACAACGAACCTTAAATCTCGCCAGCCCATGATTACCTCTTTGAGTGTTTATCCGTTGCCGAAAGAAAGAATTGCCGCATTAAAATTGCCTGCCCTACTTATTAGATAATTCAAATCGACGCAGTCATGGACAGGCCGCTGATCAAAAAACGTTTATCGTCCAGTCAGTTTGCGTATTAGGTCAACTTCAGATTGCCGATACGGCGTCCCGTCGTCTCGAAATACATCGTGAAACCAGGGATCGGGCTCCGCCGTGTAGCGTTTTTTCCACGAATCCCAGGGATAGATCGTCTGTGAGCGTCCGGCCACCAATCCCCAATGGATAGCTGCAACATTCTGCTCCTTGAAGTAGGGCATGATCGTTTCAAAGGTGCTACTCGAACCACGCGACATATATTCGGTGCACAAAATCGGGCGACCGGATTTCTTGAGCCACTCGACCGCTTTTTCTGGTTTGGGCATCGGATCATAAGTGTGAAACGTGATGATATCGGAGCGCTCCAACATCAGCTTGTCCAGCGGATGGACTGGCCGCAGTCGATTACCCACGTTGACCCATGGCCCTGACGTTAATGGCTGCGAAGGGTTGACCTG
>JBIIJD010000094.1:0-14578 GCA_044234105.1 Aureliella sp.
CGAACGTGCCATCAGCCGGAGTGCGTTAGCACCCGGTTCTTGCGGCAACCGGACGCTAAAACGCCTGCGGCTGATTAGGCAACTTATTTGCGAACGGTCACTTAGTGGCAAGTTAACCTCATTTACATCTGCTGGTCCTAAACGCTACGAGCCAGCACCTGGCGATTGTGACTGACGAAGCTGCTCCAATCGAGTTAAAACCTTCGTGGGTGGGGCAGCGGGAGCTGGCGCCGGTGCGGGAGCAGCAGCCATATCGGCTGCGGGCTTCGGAGGTGGTGGAACTATCTGCAATTCGCCCGTGCCCTGCACTTGCTCAATCCGCCCACCTGCCCGAGTGATCGTCGCCTTGATGGCCAGCGTTTGATGCTGACCAACTCGAGCATCCGCAGCCAATAGAACCGGGTAGTTCAGTTGCGGCGTCCCCTCCGTCCAGGCCAGCCGGGGTTGTTCGGTACTGGCCCCAGCCGGCAGGCCAACTAATTCCATTTCCACCTGACCTTCAGACGGTCGAGCAGCCTCCACCCCGATCGTCACAAACCCGGATTCGCCTTGAGTGATAACCGACTTGGGGAATTGTAGATTAAAGTAAGGCTCTTGAATTTCCAATTGAATGAACGGCGATGCACACCAAGCCTCGGCGTCGCGGCCTTTGGCGATAGCAAGGACCGTGATGGGAAACGTACCTAGAGCAGCTTGGTGATTAGCCGTGATCGGAATACGAGCCTCGGTCTGGTTCCCCTCGATGCGCACCGAACCGCTAGCCGAAACGCCTCCGGGAGTATAAAGCAGCCGCAGTGAAATGGGCTCTGCATAGCCTTCCTGTCGCACAGCCCTAACCACCAGTTCGGATTGTCCCAATCGTGTCAACGGAACTTGAGGTTGATCCACGCTTATTGAAAATGGTAACTTCTCTGTCAAATTCACCGCCATAACATTCGCATCATGGCCCCAGACATCAACTTGATTTTGCCCAAACACTAAGGTGGTACGCTGAGTAAATCCGCCGGTGACGTCCGCGCCATCCGATGCGGTCTTTCCAGTCAATCGTGTAAGAGATGCCGAAGGAACCGATTCTGCCGAAGCTCGAATCATCAGCGGTATGAAGCTTTGATCCGCCGCCACAGTTGGCGTCACAAGCTCAACGCCCGGCGGTGCATCGACTAAACTCAGATTCAAAGCTCCGCCAAAATTGCTTCGATTTGCTCGCAGTAGCAGCGCCATTTGATTGCCTTGCGCGACCTCGATTACCGGGGCCACGTATCGCGTCAACTCGTCGATCGTAAAATTCAAAGAAGCAACCGGAGCAGCCACCTCGATTCGATAATGATGACTAGGGCTGCCGCTGAGCAGTTGATCGCGCACGGCAATCAAGTACTCACCATCTTCTGGAAATTTGTAAGATAGATAACTATCCGGCTTGCCGCCGTTGTCGTCGTTGGCAGCCAGCAAGCCGCCAGCCGCATTGTAGATTTCGAGCCAAGAGTCAACCGGCGAGCGAAGTAGTCGTCGTCCCCATACGTTGAGCTCAACTGTCTGATCCTTTTTGCCCACGACTTTGAACCAGTCAACATCGCCCGGTTGTTCCAGGACTCCGTTGAGCGCGGCCGGTAGAGCAATGGCCGTCAGCCCGCTTCGGTCGGTCTGGTCGTTAGCTGTTTCAAAGTGATTTGGCAGATCGATCACTCGCAGCAGATTGGGTGATGGCGACGTATTCCCATCGCGCACTGCGGTATACGCAAAATCGCCCGCCGTGGTCGGCAACTGAATCGGCTCTGTCCAGGATTGCCCGCTTGCATCCACAATTGTCGCCTGAATCAGCTCTCCTGGCCGCCCACCAGCCGGAGTGACAGAAACGGGCCTAGGAAAATCACCTAAATGCACACGATAGAAGGCTCGGTCGCTTCCGCCAAAACTGCTTTCACGAACTTGAACCACGTATTTCCCAGGCTGCTGGGCTTCAAAGGAACACACACAGTCTTGCTGGACTAGGGTCGAATCATCGCTTCTGGCCACCTCAAAACGATTGGCATCCAAAATAGCGACAAAGGGATCAAAGAAGTCTGTCCCCAACCGAAGGCCTTCTAGCTCAACTGTAAGTTTTTGACCAACAGCTAAATCCACAATGTAATAATCGACATCCTCGCTAGTGCACACACCGTGCAGCGTGCTGTTGACTGCTACCGACTGGGGAGCTGCAAAGTCGCTATTGGGCTCGACTTCGTCGACGATTGGCATGCTGCCAATTCCGAAATAGCGAACGTTGCTGATCCCTGTGCGAGTCGCAAGCCGAAGGCTATGCAGGCCCGGCTGACAGTCTTCCGCGATACGAAGTTTCGCCGTTACTTGATTTTCACTCTGAGCCACCAGTTCAATTTGCTCGATGCCTGGCTGGTAAAACAGAATGCGAGACGCATCGCCCAAACGATCCCCAGTCAGCACCATCTGCACCTCTTGGCCCCTGAGAAACCCGCTGGGACTGATGCGTCCGACCGATGGTTGTGTTGCGTTGGCCAGTTGACTGTTGCCGATCACCAGCAGCAAACCGATTGCGACCAACCCGTATACAGATCGATTCATCGTTACACGAAAGTCCAAATAAAAATCTGACTTGGAATGCAAATAATCCGCTGCATTTTGTAATGCCACTTGCCTAGCTTGTAATCAACGGTGACAGTAAGCGCCCACCGTCTACGATTTCAATAGGCCGATCGCCAGGAGCCATCAACTCCTTGTCCGCAACAATTCCCAACAAGTGATACACGGTTGTCGCCAAATCCGCTGGTTCCACCGGATCAAACGCAGGTTCCGACGCGGTCGGATCTGAGGCACCATAGATCATGCCCCCATGGATTCCGCCACCGGCCAGCATCACGCTGAATACCTTTGGCCAATGGTCGCGACCTGCCGTCGCGTTGATCTTGGGAGTGCGACCAAACTCGCTACTGACCATCACCAGAGTTGACTTCAGTAGGCCACGCGACTCCAGGTCGCTAAGCAGCGCTGCCAATGCCTGATCCAGCGGTGGCATCTGATTTCGCGTACCAGGAGTGATATTGTCGTGCAGGTCCCAGCCACCGTAGGTCAACGTCACAAACCGGCAACCAGCTTCAACCAGCCGTCTGGCCAACAACAAGCGTTGGCCGGCTGTGTTCATGCCGTAAGCGTCTCGCAACGCTTGATCCTCCTTGCTAATGTCAAAAGCTTCACGGGCCTTGGGCGAATTGATCAGTCCGTACGCTCGCTCATAGAAACTGTCCATCGCAGCCACCGCGTCTGCTTGGTGGCGGGCGGCAAAGTAGTCGTTGACAGTAGATAGGGCTGCGCGCCTACGAGCAAACCTAGACTCGTCAACGCCGCCCGGTAGGCTCAAATCTTGGACTCGAAAACCCGCCGCTGCCGGATCGGCACCAAGACTGAAAGGCTCGAACGAGGAACTTAGATAGCCACAGCCCGCGAACTCATTGGGCCTTCCAGGAATACAAACGTAGGGTGGCAGATTTTCTCGTGAACCATACTCATGACTGACGACACTGCCGAAACTTGGAAAGACAAGAGCTGGGCTGGGTTTGTAGCCTGTGAACATGTTGTGCGTTCCTCGCTCATGCGCCGCCTCGCCATGCGTCATCGATCGAATGATCGCGTACTTGTCCGCCATCGCAGCCATCTTGGGCAATGTCTCGCTGATCACCTCACCGGTGTTCGTCTTGATCGAGCCCATCTCGCCACGGTATTCGATGGGACTATAGGGCTTGGGGTCCCAAGATTCCTGATGAGCCATCCCGCCAGGCAAAAAGACATGGATCACGCTCTCAGCTTTTGCAGGCACAAAGTCGTATTGCTTCTGATCAGCTTGTACGCTTCGCATTCGCAGAAAATCAGCCAGCGTCAAACCACCAACACAGCCAACGGTCAAGAAGCTACGGCGCGAAAGGTTATTGCCAAAACACTTCATACCAGAATTCTCCTTGGACATTTTTTCACAATTTGGAAACATCAGAAGTCGGTAGCCAACTCCATTTTGCTATGTTGAAATCCAGCAAGAAGCCGGGCCGCTCGGCTATCCCTAGTCCAGGTGGGAACCGTCTAACGGTTTGTACATAGGGAACTCAAATGGCATTACTGCGGCTGCTCGGCTGTCAACTCGCGGTGAACTACTTAAGGCGGGACGTTCGGCAGGCGGCTGAACGATGCGGAGAACCCCTCACAAACGCAATCTTAGTCTAACCTCCAGCATCCGATTGTCAATTAGTTATGCTTCGGGTGTTGACAACATAATCGGGCATTAGAAGGATTCGGCACAGCTAGCCGAGAGAAGAATGGCAGGCCGAGTTTTGTTGACCCAAACACACTCGAAGCATCGCAAGAAAGAGCGTCTGAAAGAAGCACCTAGCATCCCCAAGAAAAAATCCCCTCTCAACGGTGGAAGCCGTCTGAGAGGGGATTAAGGTTACAGTAGGCTTGCCTAAGGTACCGTAATTTGACGCAACGAACCCGTCAGATTGCTACGGCATCCAAGAATGTCACTAACTAGTACGACACCCGTCTTATCCAGATCATGGATGCTTTCTGAAGTAACTACATTGGTCAATTGCCCGCGAATTGCCAAGATGTCACCCACCAAGATCGTGAAAAGATCGCCAGAGGCACCAGTAACTTCACCCTGTAAGTGGCCCAGGTAGTAGACTTCAGGGTCAACAAGCCCGGTATTTGCGTTTGCCTTAACCGACAATCGCAACCATTGATTTTTGATCGAGTTATCTGGCCACTCAACTAGCACAGTGTAAGGATTGGTGCCAGTAACAGTCACCGCAGATGGCGCTGGCCCCGCGCCCCAGCCAGAGGGTGGATTCAGTCCAGGGTCAAAGCCACCCAGCGGGCTAACCTGAACATCAAAGTCAGATACGCTTAATGCACCCGAATTACCCAGATCTTGGATCTTGAACTGAATACCGTTGATCCCACGAGTTGTATTGATCAGATTGTCAATTGTCAGTTGAGTTGGTGTAGTATCCTCTTTGTGAATCACCTTCACAGAATCAACAGCGCTACCCGCGCCAGCCCAACCACCATGAACAACCTTACGATCCAAAATGGTCGCTCCGCCACCAATGGGAACTTCCGAGACTTTGAAGTTGTCGACCCAAGCGGAGATGCCCGCTGAAGTTATGCCGCTGCCAAGCGCTGCAGAATCAAACTTCGTGCTTCCAGGAGCACCAGTGACGTGGCAAAGCGTATCGTTGACGTAAAATTTTACATCGGTCAAAGATATAACCGCCTTCAAATTACGCCAACCAGTTGCCCTTTGATAAACAGTATTCACTCCCTCGCTATTGAGAGTTTGCCAACCAATAGTACCCGGTATGGTGACACGCCCTTGGTAATACAAATTACTCGTTGGATTGATGGTAGAGTTAAACACCCCGAGCGCGAGTAACTGAGTTAGCGAGCCAGAATTGTAAGAACCGCCCGAATAACCTCGTATCTCGACAAATTGGCGCGCATTATTCCAAAAATTGGGCGGTGGGCCAGTCACGGGATCAAGCAGCATATCAACACTGAAGACTACATTTTTCGAAGCAGTCGCTTCCGCAATTGACGGAAGATTTCGGATAAATCGCCCCAAGTTATTTGCCGCAGGAGAATCCATCCTGAGAGATTTGCCAGGATTCCCCTCCACCGTATCTAGCGTGTAATGAGGATTTTGCGTGAAAAGTCCCCATGCAGCCTGGATACCTGCCGAATCCGTGTAAGACTCAAAGTCTTCTAGAAAAATCACTGTTTCAGCACGAGCAGTAAGGCTGGCCAGCCCAGCTAGGCAGGTCAGCACGGCGGTGCAGGTCAATCGACCGAGTTTCATAATAAAGATCTCCTTTTAAAAAACAGACTAAAAACTGAGCCAAAATCTAGTAGCCCTACCCGAGTTCACTATCATAAACCAAGTCAAGGTCTGAGTTGGGTCTAGGGAGCGAAAAAACAGAAATTAAATAAAAATGACACTTCTCGCTGCGAGGCATCTGGAAATGAATTGTGCCTTGGTAAGGCACTAGAACGTGGAAAATACCCACAATCGGGGTATTGGATTATTGGCATAGATTCTCAATTGTCGATTTTACGAGCATTCCTAACCACCGACGCGTCCACCTCAAACAGTTCGGCCTTTCCTGGCTCGTTCATGAACGCCTAATTCACCTTGCACTAAGTCGCTGGGATCAGCCTGTGTTAAGTACATTCCCAAGGGCAATGCCAGACCAATATTTCTCCTACTTGCAAACTGCCTATGGTAAGGAGGTCAAGAGGCTACGACATTCAGACAGTGAGCTAATAGTCTCTTGACTGCTGTTTCTGTAATGAAAAATCGTTGCCGTTCACTGACTAAACCAAGCCATCCACTACGTTCCAAAATACATTGAGTATTTGAGACAAATGACGGAACAATTGGGAAACATCGTCGTTGCGGGAGGTTCCAAGGGGATTGGGTTGGCTTTAGTTGACCGGTTACGGCGACGGGCCTCGAAAATCATAGTCTTATCTCGTCAGGTGGACGACTTGCAGGTAGACGATATCGTTCAGCACGTCGCAGTTGACTTCACCGAAAAGCCCTTTCAAGTTTCGGATCTACCGGAAGTTATCCAGGCGGCCATCTACTGTCCTGGCTCGATTACTTTGCGTTCGTTCCGTAGCTTGAAGGAGGAGGATTTCTGCAACGACTGGGAAATCAATTTTCTAGGTGCAGTTCGTTTTCTACAGTCGTGTTGGCCTGGATTGAGTGCCAACACCGCTGAAATGCCAGGTAGTGTACTACTGATGAGTACCGTGGCTGTTGGGCAAGGCATGCCGATGCACGCGTCCATTGCTTCGGCTAAAGGTGCTGTCGAGGGTCTGATGCGTTCGTTGGCGGCAGAGTGGGCACCAAAAGTCCGCGTCAACTGCCTTGCACCGGCCCTCACAGAAACGCCGCTCTCTGCAAGGTTCTTCAGCAGTGATGCCGCCCGCCAGGCAGTCACCAGTCGCTATCCAATGAATCGCGCCGGGAAGCCCGATGATCTTGCAGCCATCGCCGAGTTCCTACTGAGTCCTGAGACAGGCTGGATTACAGGCCAGACTATTGGAGTCGACGGTGGAATGTCAACTATCAGAAAGTGAATATGATTTCGATTCAGTTCTGCAAAGAGACAGAGATCCAGGCGTCATCAGAAGAAGTGTTTGCGTTTCACGAGTGTCCAGATGCTCTCACGCAACTCATTCCACCTTGGGAGAATGTGCGAGTTGTGGAATCCAGTGGCTCATTGCATGTTGGCAGTCGGGTCGTCTTGGCAGGAAAAGTATTGGGAGTGATTCCAGTTCGATGGGTTGCCGAACATGTCGAGTACGATCCGCCGAACTGCTTTGCAGACATTCAATCATCAGGGCCATTTCGAAGTTGGTATCATCGCCACTTGATGATCAGTACAGAGCGTGGAACAACAATTCTCCGCGACGAAGTGGATTATCAGTTACCGATGGCTTGGCTTGGTCGCTACTTGGGCAATTGGTTGGTAAAGCGAAAACTCCAGGCCATGTTTGAATACCGACACCAAGTCACTAAGCAGTTCGTCGAAGCCAAGCACCTACTAGTTGAACCGTCACGCAATAGACACTAGAACTCAGGAGTTTCCATGATGTATACAGATCCGGTCATCATCATTGGAGGCGGGCTGTCTGGGCTTTGCTGCGCTCGGAGGCTCGACCAGAGTCAGATCCCCTGGTTGCTCCTGGAGGCCTCTGATCGTCTGGGGGGCCGAGTTCGCACCGAGTCATTTGAGAGCTTTCGGCTGGATGCAGGCTTCCAGGTTCTGCTGACTTCTTATCCCGAAGCGATTCGAACTCTCAACTATCATGCTCTGCGACTGGGCCGGTTTCAACAAGGTGCCTTAATTCGCCATGGCGGAAGATTCTGCAGGTTTGCGGATCCTTGGCGAGTCCCCAAGGCCGCTGTGGCAACTGCACTTTCCCCGGTTGGAACACTAGGTGATAAGCTGAGAATTGGAAAGCTTCGGTCAAGTGTGGGCAGGGGAGAGCTTGACTCTTTACTGAAACAGCCAGAGACTTCGACACTCCAGCGTTTGCAACGACTTGGTTTCTCTGAATCGATGTTAGAAGGTTTCTTTCGCCCCTTCTTTCGCGGAGTTTTCTTGGAGAGCGGACTGTCAACTTCCAGTCGAAAATTCGATTATCTATTCCGATTATTTTCAAGTGGCCAAGCAGCTTTGCCAGCCGGTGGAATGGAACAAATCGTGAGACAGTTGGCTGCACCGCTTTCTGTTGATCGCATCCGCTTAGAAACTCCGGTCGATAGTCTGGCGGAGACGACAGTGGTGTTACGCAACGGAAATCAATTGAGAGCATCGCGAGTTGTCGTGGCTTGCGATCCATGGAATGCCGCCAGACTGCTTGGTAAGGATCTACCCAAACGAGGACACCCCGCAGTCGTTGCTTATTTCGCCGCCGAACGTTCGCCGATCGAGGAGCCAGTTTTGATTCTCAATAGCGATGAGTCTGGACCGATCAATAGTCTTTGTGTGCCCAGCCAGGTAGCGGCCGACTACGCACCCTCTGGTCAAACGCTGATCTCCGTGAGCGTTCAGGTGCAGACGTCCGACGATCAATCATCTGTTTACCCCGAAACGAATGCGATTCTTGCTCAATTGTCCGAATGGTTCGGTGCCCAGGTGGATCAGTGGCGACACTTGAAGACAATCTTAGTGGAAAACGCGCTGCCGGTGCAAAACCAACTATTGCCAAGGCGTTTTGAGCAATATTCCATGCAGCAACTCGAATCGTATGCTCGTCCGATCGTTTGTGGTGACTACACCGATATCGCTTCCATTCAGGGGGCGATGCTGAGTGGGCGTTTGGCTGGTGATTCGATTATTCAGCAGTTGTCGCTGTTTGAGTAGCCTTTGCACGGATTTGCCTCCTAGAGTCGCTCGAGAAACTGCTCCGCTACGCGTTGGTGTTGCTGCAGTCTCGGTCCCATGCGGTCGCACTGAGCGACCATGACGCTCATGCGCGGATTCGATTTGAAAAAACTACGGTGATTGTCAATAAATCGCCAATACAGAGCGTCCCAAATTTCACACCACGGCCCGCGCTTGAAACTGCTCATCTTCAGGATGTAGGCTGAACCGCTGATGTAGGGTTTTGTAGTCATCAACCCACCGTCGGCAAATTGGCTCATGCCGTAGACATTTGGTACCATCACCCAGTCATAGGCGTCAATGAATTGCTCCATAAACCATCGGTAGATCGCATCGGGGCATATCTCGCACAGTAGCATAAAATTACCTAACACCATAAGCCGTTCGATGTGATGGCAATACGCATGCTTAAGGACACGATGGATCACATTGTCCACTGGTTCAATTCCTGTCGTCCCATCGTAGAACGCGGAAGGCAAAGGTCGTTGGTGGTTCCAGTAGTTGCTTGTACGTTGAAGGCGTCCTAAATAATGGTACACCCCACGCATGTACTCCCGCCAACCAATCACTTGACGAATGAATCCCTCAAGGGAGTTGATCGGAACTTTGTAAGCGTGTTCTAGAGCAGCTTGGACAACTTCCATGGGCGAAATCAAGCCGATGTTTAATGCAGGCGTCAATACCGAATGAAAAAGAAATGCCTGTGAGGGTTCGATAGCGTCTTCGAAATCACCAAAATTCTCAAACCGCTGTGCAAGAAAATCTTCTAGACACGCACGAGTATCGATGGCAGTTACTGGATATTGAAAGTTGTCAGTACTACCCAACGCCTCGGGAAACTCAGTCGAAATTTCTGTGGCGGTAGCTTTCAATACTTTTGATGCCGTTGGCCATTTAGGTTGTGGTATCTGAATACCTTTCGGCAACTTCTTTCTATTGGCCGAATCAAAGCTCCACTTGCCGCCCGTGGGACGACCATCGGAATCCAGAAGAATCTTCAAGCGTTTTCGCTGCGACACGTAGAAATCGGTGAAATACCACTTCTTGCGACCGCTAGAAAGGGGCTCGAACTCAGACAATGGAGTCAGAAAATTGGGATCGTTCAATATCTCCGATCCGATCATCGACTCTCTCAGTGATTTGGTTAGGCGGCGTAGAAGCCAGTCATCGCACGGATCAACAACTTGAACTTGCTTGATCCCGAATTGAGCCAGTATCGCACCAATTTCCGATGAGTGATTGAGTTCGGCTGAGCCTACATAGAAAGTCTTGATGTTGGCATCCATCAGCCGCTTTTCGTAGGCCCTCATCGAGAGTCGATGCAACAGCAACTTTTGAGCATGAAAGCGATACTGCCGAAAAAACAGAGGGTCCTCAATCAGAACACAAGCACCTACTCCGGCCAGGGCCGGATGGTCGTTGTAAAGCTGGTGGGGATAAATCAATGCCGCTTTCATTTGCAAATAGGGATTTCTCCTATCTTATTCATCCCGAGCCCTTAGCTGTTTGAATGATCATGAATGGCCATCTAGGCTTCGTTCTATTTCCCAGGTTGATAGGATCGCTGGGCGTTGCTGAGGACGTCTTGCCAATCGAACCAGGCAGTCTTCATCTTGCTTTGAGAAAACAGTTCCGCTTGATCTGAAAAGTGTTTCGATTTCGGATTGCCTCCGGTCTGGCCAAACGTGTTGATGGAACTGCACTTCACCTGATCTTTTCCAAATTCGATACAGGCAACGTACGAGTGCCCTGCGATTCCAATTTGCTTTTTGGATAAAGGTGGGTTGAAGTAGCTTGTGTTGAAAACAGCACCCAGATGTTCAGGTATTCCCGGGCAGGGTAAGCTGTCGGGTTGACCAGCCAAAGTCATCAGATCGGGCAGAGCGCATAGCTCCGGCTTGCGAACCATGCGAAAAACATCGCCCCAGGGAGTTTTCCAGTTTCCATGCGATTTTTCCAATTTCTTAGCCGCTACCACCAATGCTTCCAGCCTCGCATCGGGGTCCGACATGTACTGAGGCAGCATCGGTCGGCGCGGTTGAAGAAGAGCGCGTCCGTAGAGTTCTTCATACCAATAAAAACAAAGTGTGGCTTGAGTACTCTCAAGAGTGCATACACCATCCCACTCCAACAAGTGCTGTAAGTAGGGCTGGATTTTCGCAGCTTGATCCGGGCTACGCGTCTTGAGAAGCTCGAATTGGCGTTGATAAACGGGCAGGTTCATCAAAGCCCAGTAGAATCGACGATCCATGGCAAATTCAGAGAACTGTTCAAAGGTCACCTCACGCATGTCGCGAAGCAACATGCGTGAGACCTGAGCTCGGGTTGTGTCCAAGTCAGCTTCTTCGGCCAAGTATTTCGGGAAATCCAATGGAGATGGATTGCCGTCATCGGTGGTTTCGTATGGAGACTGGTTGCAATTCTGAACGTAGTCGGTGGCTGGATTGATGACTGCCGGTAGTTCGGCTAGGCTGTGATAACCCTGCCATGCGGTATAGGGGTCGGAAGCATCGACGGGCTTCTGCCAATCATACCCAATTTTCCTACGCGGCACGGCACCATTATAGATGTAAGCAATGTTACCCAGCCGATCCGCATAGATGCAGTTGAACATGACCAAATCCAGTCCTCCCAGAGCCTCATGCCACTGCTGAAAATTGGTGGACTTGATCATGCGCAGCGTTTGATCAAAACCGATCGTCTCGTCGTAACGTGCAATGCGAACGGTGATAGCATGCTGTTCGTCTTCGCGCTTGACTACTGGACCAAATTCGGTATCCAAGAAATTGAATTTCTTTTCTTCCATTCCATCGGCCGTCTTGACTTTGATCAGTTCGGTGCGACCTACGGCCAACTTGTAACCTTCTGTTGTTCGATAATGAAGTGGATTGTCGGGATCATCAAATGTTAAGCGGTAGGTATCGGCGATATCAGGACGATTGGCGGTATGTCCCCAACCCAGGTGTTCGTTGCGACCCAAGCTGGGTAGCGGAAAGCAATAGAAGGCAGCACCACTAAAATTCAATCCTTCGCCACTTCTTAAGTGAGCTTCATACCAAGATCCTGGACCGAACCAAGGTTGATGTGGGTTGATAAATAGCATTGTTGATCCATTTTGCGTTCGACTTGCACCAATGGCCCATCCGTTGGAAGCTTGGATGGTCGACAAGGCATAGTCTTCGTGTTCCTTTTCAGTAACATGTGCTTTGGAAAAAGCCCAATCCAGAAGCGCCTGTCGACGATGCGCCACGATATGCCAAGGCTCGAAGTGCTTGATGATTCTCGGTTGAACTTCGGGATGTGTGGCCAAAAAGTAGTTGATACCTTCCGCAAAAGCGGTGCTGATCTGCTTACTTGTGTCGCTTAACCCTTCAAACTCAGCTTTAGCAAGGTTTGCAATGTTGAAGTTTCTAGATAGCATATCTGATGCCAACATCTTTTTTCCTGACGATTCGGCACTTCGCCCTAATGCCCGCAGTAGGTTTTCTTCCACTTGCCAAAAGTAATCTTCCGCTTGGCAGTAGCCAAATCCGAAGACCGCAGCCACATCGGTCGGTGCGTCGATGTGGGGAACACCCCATTGATCCCGATGGATCGTCACTTGACTTGCTAGCTGGTGGCGATCCATCAGAGTTTCGGCACTTAGGAAAGTAGTCCTGCAAACAGCCGTCAACGCGATTGCCCAGAATAGAACAGATGAGTTTCTTGTCATTTGTAGAGTACCTTTCAGTAGGAAAAACATAAGCTGGTCAACAATATACACAGTACAACCAACTTTTCTACGTTTCGATCACTCTTTTGGATACAAAACGAGATGCCATTCGCGCGATGCGAACTTTCCGCGAAATAGGTCGGAAAAGATCAGAGGCTTAGAATTTCGAAAGTTCTATGCAATGGAAGATTTCCAGCGATTGGATTATGCTACCTTGCGCCTACATATTTCTAGGTTGACTTGATTGATCTTTCCGGGAGGACAAGAGGCTAAGAAATGCTTCCACGCAAACTTTTCGAACTAAGGCGACTTAAATTCAACTCTGACTATGCGTGCGTTGCGGTTATTTGGGCTTTGTTAACTGTATTCTCAGAAGCTTCGCAGCCTAATATTGTGATGATCATGATCGACGACCTGGGGTATGGAGATCTGAGTTGTCACGGCAGTCCTTTCATTGAAACTCCGCATATCGATCGGCTGCATGATTCTTCTGTACGATTGAGTAATTTTCATGTGGCACCCATGTGTTCACCGACGCGCGGTCAATTGATGACTGGACTGGATGCGATGCGCAATGGAAGTACGGTGGTCGCCAGTTCACGGATGATGGTACGCACCGATGCTCCCATGCTGCCCGCGCATCTGGCAGCCTCTGGGTACGCAACCGCCATTTTCGGTAAGTGGCATCTGGGGGAAAATTATCCGCATCGACCTGAGGACCGAGGGTTTCAGCATGCACTGTGGTTTCCCTTGCAAGAGATAGGTTCGCTTTCTGACCACTGGTGTAACGACTACTTCGATCCCGTATTGCGATTAAAGGGGGGATTGTCAGAAAAGTTCAGCGGCTACTGCACCGATCTGTTTTTCGACTCTGCGATTCATTGGATGGCTCAACAAGCAGATTCTCAAAATCCGTTTTTTTGCTATTTGCCTCTAAACGTTGTACACGGACCTCAATGGGCTGAACCCGAGTTGCGAAAGTTGATCGGTGGAAATTACCACAAGCTAACACCGGCGCAGATTGGGTATCTGGCAATGCTTGCCAACGCGGATACTAATGTTGGCAAGCTGGATGCGTTTCTGCGAGCAAAGGATTTATATGACAACACGATCGTCTTTTTTCTTAGCGACAATGGCGGCTATGCTCTAATCGACCACTTTAACGCCGGGATGCGTGGTGGCAAATCGCGCCTAACGGAAGGCGGTCATCGCGTGCCTTGTTTTATTCGTTGGCCAGACGGCCAGATTGGTCAGACCACAAGAGTGTGCGACATCGATGGATTGACTCAGGTTCAGGATCTATTGCCAACGCTTCTCGATCTATGTCATATGGAACCGGTACCAGGGCCACGATGGGACGGCGTTAGTCTAGCTGAGGTGTTGCGGGGGGATACTCAGGTGCCCGACCGAACACTGATTGTACAATACGGACTGCCTGAACCCTTTCAGATGACATGCGTCATGCAGGGCCCCTGGAGGCTATTGTCCGATCGCAAGGGCACGGGCAAAGGTGAGCTGGAGCTTTACAATCTTTCCAAGGATCCCAGCCAAAAGCAAAACGTGATCGCAGATTACCCTGATCAGGCTGAAAAGATGAGAGGATTCTATGATTCCTGGTGGGAGGAAGTTGAACCCCAGACGCTACAACGCGCTTCGATCATCGTGGGGCATCCAGCACAAAACCTGACGACGCTCAGTGCTGCTGAATGGCGGGACAACGCGCTCAGTAGCCTTCATCGCATGCGCGAAGGTGTCCGCAGGCGTGGGGTTTGGGACATCGAAGTTTCGGAAGCCGGAACCTACCAAATCAGTTTGCGTCGCTGGCCGGCTGAATCAAAGCTTTCTATTCGGGCGGCCGCGCCAGCTTGGACGCCACATGACAAGGGTACGCCAGATCATCTAGGTTATG